>DCQM01000149.1 GCA_002323895.1 Akkermansiaceae bacterium UBA1518 | reverse complement strand
TAAGAAGGAGAAAGAGATGTGGGATGAAGTGCGTCAGTTGACTGAGAAGTATGCGGCAAACACCAACACTACTAAAGTCGTGGAGCCAGAAGACGAGTGATTTAACCAAGTAAAAATTTAACGGATCAAAAGATATGAAAAAAATTCTTACTCTAACCCTCTTTCTCGCCGCCGGTGTCGCTCCCTTGTTTGGGGCAAAAGAGGCCCGGATTCTAATTGTCACTGATGAGGATACGTTCACCGGGTGGATGATGGATGCTACGAAATCAAAGTTCCTCTGGCGTGAAACTCAGGAGACTCTTGTGAAGCGGGAGCAGAGTCTGCTCAGTTGCTCGGTCTATTTCCTGCAAGCGCCTGAGTTTACTGAAGCTCTTGAGCTCTACAAAAGCCGAAACTACCGCGATGCAGCACCCAAGTTTGCTGCCTGTGCTGAGGAATATGACAAGCTGATCGAGGTGAAAGGTAATCCCGCCACTATGGCCTCTTTTTACGAAATGGAATGCTATCGGCGTCTTGAGGATCTTGAGAAACTCTCCGAGCTGGCAGCAAAATTTGCGCCCGACAACCTTCTCTACAAGTTCCAAAAAAAGCAGTATGAAATCTATGGTGTCTTTTGGGATGCGGTCCGCACAAAAAGCTGGAACCGTCTTGACGCGATTTGCCGCGATGAAAAATGGCGTGGAGCCAAGTTGCCTGGTAACTTGCGAGGACAAATTGCTTACTGTCATGGATTGGCGCTCGAGGGCGCTGGTCAACCCGTGAAGGCTCTTAATGCTTATAATAATGCTTTCGTTGCTGACTTCGCTGCCTCTGAGGAGATTACTAGGAAATCCGCGCTGAATTGCCTCCGTATCATTCTTGATCACGAAGATGTTAAGACTGCTATGGGCCTTTATTCAACGGAGGATTACAGCGATGATTCAAACGGCGCGGCACTCATCAAGGAAGCGACCGCCCTCCTTAAGCTTTGGGATAAAGTTCTTGGTTCTGGCGAAAGTGTCCCTTCCAAATACAAAATCTTTCTTAAGTATCCTCCCAAGAATAGATAGAGCAACTGTTTGATTCTAAGAAACAATGGCGGTTCCGAAAAGGGTCCGCCGTTTTTTTTGGAATACGAGTGGTGAAATTAGGGTGAGATCAATTGCCTGATCTCACAGCGGAAGAGGTGCTAATTGCGGTGCTAACTTAGATTCTGAATAAACGAATTCCTTGCCTTCGTAATTTCGAAGCACAGTTCGTTCCTCGTTGGACTCCACAATATATTCAGGGTTGATAGGGATTTTTCCTCCACCTCCTGGAGCATCGATGACATATTGGGGGATGGCGTATCCAGAAGTGTGTCCGCGTAAGCCTTCTATGATTTCGATCCCCTTGGAGATGCTAGTCCGCAGGTGGGCTGTTCCCTTAATTAAGTCTCCTTGATAAAGATAATAAGGTCGGACCCGACACATTAGAAGTTTCTGAACGAGTTCTTTTTGAACTTCAACCGAGTCATTCACCTTGTCGAGAAGGACGGATTGATTCCCCATCATCACGCCTGCGTCAGCTAAACGACCAAGCGCCTCGTGCACCTCAGTTGTAAGTTCCTTTGGGTGGTTGGTGTGGATTGAGATGAAGAGTGGATGGAACTTTCGGAGCATCGCGCAGAGCTCTGGTGTGATACGCTGAGGTAGAAAGATTGGGATGCGCGAACCGATGCGAATAAATTGAATATGGGGAATCGCGTGGAGTTTTGTGAGGAGTTTCTCGAGCTTCGCATCCGAGAAGAGAAGGGGGTCACCACCAGAAAGAAGGACATCACGCACTTGGGGAGTCCTTTTGAGATAATCAATCGCCATCTCCCACTGGGTTTCCAGTTTTTGATCGGAAACTCCGGAAACGACGCGCGATCGAGTGCAATAGCGGCAATAAGACGCGCAACGGTCGGTCACCAGAAATAAAACGCGATCTGGATAGCGATGGACGAGTCCGGGAACCGGCATGTGTGAGTCTTCGCCGCAAGGATCAGCCATTTCGGACGGGTCAGTGTGAGTTTCTTCGATGCGGGGAATCACTTGACGTCGAATTGGACAATCCGGATCGGTTGGGTGAATGAGGTTGAAATAGTGCGGGGTAACAGACGTGGCAAGTTTGGTGCCGGTGAGGAGGATCCCTGCACGCTCTTCTTCACAGAGTTTAAGATGTTTCTCGATATCAGCGAGCGATGAAACGCGATTTTTCAACTGCCATTTGGCTGAATTCCAGTCTTCGTAGGGAATGTCTTCATTTGCCCAATATCCAGGCGCGGAGGAAGTGAAGGAGATGTTGCTCACGTTGATTGTAGTCTAGGTAAGGATGGAGAGATGTCAAAGAAGCCGTTTCGCGGGCTTTAACAGATTAGCTTGGGGCCGAGGCCGCGCTTTCTAGAGCAGACAGCCCACGAGATTTTCTATCAGACGTAAAAGGATCTGTCTTTCGCTAAGGCGCGTGGTTGTCTGCTCGAATTTCAGAGATCATTTAAAGTGGCATCCCAAGCGTTAGAGTCCAAATTCCTTGAGCTTGGGTTCGATCGCCTCCGCCCAAATTTCGTAACCCTTCTGTCTTGGGTGGAGAGCGTCTGGCATCACTTCCTTGGTGAGGATGTCCTCGGCGGTAAGAAATTTATCTGAGATGTCTAGGTAGTGGATCCGCTCTCCGTTGTGGAGTTGCGAGATGAGTTTGTTGATTTTAAGGTTGTTCTTTCGCTTGGCATCATCGGGGTCCACCCCGCGAGGGAAGACACCGAGAAGAAGGATTTTTGCCTGCGGGCAACGGGCCCGGATTGTAGAAACGATTCGCTCAATGCCATCACGAACTTCAGTTGGATCTTGCATGATGTGCCCCGTGTTATTCGTGCCAATCATGACAATGGCTGCTTTTGCTTTTTTCTGGTTTCGGAGATTCCCATTATCCAGACGCCAAATCACGTGTTCGGTGCGGTCACCTGAGATTCCGAGGTTGAGGGCCTTGCGATTACCGTAATATTTTTCCCAGGTCTCTTTACCCGAACCTTCCCAGCCTTGAGTGATGGAGTCGCCGATAAAGAGAAGGTCGTGTGGCTTCTTGGCGTTTTGATTCATCGATTGGTGACGTTTCATCCACCATTCATCCTCGCGTGGCTCGCCGATAATAGCGGAGTGGACGCGATATTTTTTACGAGCAGAAGCAAGTTCTTGCTTCATTTCGTTGAAGACGACCGCATAGGCTGGATCATTGTGGACCGATTTCATTTCCTGTGGATCCTTCTTCATGTCGAAAAGTTGGTATTCTTTGGTCTTGGGGACCCAGAAGATCTTGTGATCTGCAGTTCGGACTCCGTCGTGGGCCGCTACGTTATGAGTGCGCTCGCCGGAGTAACGGTAGTAGATGGAATCACGCCATTCTTTAGGCTTTTCACCGGCCGCTTTAAAAATAGGAACAAGTGATTTGCCCTGCATGCTTTCCGGAATTTTGGCACCAGCGAGTTCTAGGAAGGTGGGACCGTAGTCAATATTCTGAATCATGGCATTGGACACAGAGCCTGGT
>DCQM01000048.1:29663-31988 GCA_002323895.1 Akkermansiaceae bacterium UBA1518 | reverse complement strand
TTTTTTATGAAAACCCGGAACCAGTCTCTCATCGAGAGAGATTGGAAAAGGATTAGAGTATCGGTTCCTTTAAATGGGTCGAAGAGAAAAAGCGCAGTAATTAACAAATAGCAAGCCTTCCTCTTCAATCATCATCGATATCTTTATTGGCTTGTGGCACGATTATAGTGAAAATAGTCTCGATTTTTGGAATTGAAATTGCGGTAATTGTTCCTCCATGAGCTTCAACGGCTCGCTTCACAATGGAGAGGCCAAGTCCAGTTCCCTTAATTTGCGATTGGGAGTGGTGCTTTTCAACGCGATAAAATCGTTTGAAGATGAATGGAAGATCGTTTGCGGGGATTCCAATTCCGTTGTCAGAGATTTGGATCTTAAGATTATCATCCTCATCTAACTCGGTATTGATATGAATTTTGAGTGGTATATCTGGGTTTTGCTTTAAAGCGTTTTCGACAAGATTGAAAAGGATTTGAGTCCAGTAAAATTGATCGCCCATGAAGTGAATTTCAGGGACCTTCATTTCGATCGTAGATCCTTGTCTTTTGATCACAAGTTCCAGTCTTTCGATGACGTCCCTAACACAAGTTGCAATACAAAACGGTGCTAGATTGAGTGGAACAGAGTCATCTGACTCGAGCTTAGAAATTAAAAGCATGTCGTCGACAATTCGATTAATACGGACTACGTGGCGATCCATTGTCTCGAGCATTTTTTGAGCAGTCTCCTTATGATTAAGGCCTTCTTCTTCAGTTAGGTGTTCAAGGTAGCCCGAGATTACGGAGAGGGGGGTGCGAAGTTCGTGGGAGGCGTTGGCGACAAAGTCTTTTCTAACTTGATCTGAATGAACGCTCGCTGTGATATCTCTCATCGTAAGTTGAATTTCACGGTTGTTCCCTTGAAGTGAGAGCGGGCAAATATCAATTTCCCAGTGGGTATCCTTATCAAGGCCATACGAGGAAAAAGCTGAATCGGGTGGGAATCGTAAAATCTTTCGATAAGCCTTGAACTTTGAAAGTGATTTGGAAAGAAACGACCTTAGTTTTAAATCGAGAAAGACATGCTGGAAATTGCGATTAAGGATGTCACGACCGTCGAAAATCTTCCTAGCTTGGGAGTTGACCCGATTCAAAACTCCTTCGCTATTTATTGAAAAGAAGGGGTAGGGAAGTGCATCAAGAAGGTCTTGCACGTCAGGGCTGTGGGCCCTGGTTTGGTTTCGCTCGTCCCGGACTATTTTATCCCTTAGGCGACCAAATTCGTTTTCTGCTCCCCGTTGCTTCTTCCTAAATCTAAATAGGAGGTAAGATAGGGCGATAACACAACTAAAGGCAAAGTAAGTCATTCGATTTGGCGAATCTGATAGCCGGTTCCTCGGATGGTTTCAATAAGTGTGCCTTCTTGACCAAGTTTTTGACGAAGTCTTTTCATATGCGTATCGAGTGTTCTACTATGAATCTCGTCACTGTATCCCCAGATCACCTTGAGGAGGTCATTCCGATCTTGCGGTTGGCCTGGGCGTTGGCAGAGATACAGTAATAGCTTAAATTCGATTAAGGAGAGGCTGAGGGGTTCTTGATTGAGAGAAAAACAGAGATTATCTTTGTCGAAATGGAATGGTCCATGGGAGAAGGTCGACGAACCAGGGGTCACGCGATTCCGTTTTAAAATAGCCTTGGCTCTGAGAATAAGCTCTTTCGGGCTAAAAGGTTTTGTGAGGTAGTCATCGGCTCCGAGTTCGAGCCCCTTCAGACGGTCATCGATTTGGCTTTTAGCGGTGAGCATGAGGACTGGAATGGAATGTGAGCGGGGGTCACGCTGCATCTTCTTGAGAATCTTATAACCGTCCAATCCGGGTAGCATGAGATCAAGAATGACGAGATCGGGTTGATCTTTGAGGATTTTTTTAAGTCCTTCTCGGCCATCGTGAACTTGATCGACGAGATATCCGTTTCTTTCAAGGTTGAACGCGACGAGTTGGGCGATATCGACCTCGTCTTCAATAATCAAAACCTTTTCCACGATGCTTCACAATAACTTGGATTGGGATCAAAAGGAAAGCTCTCAATTTGTGACGTTTTTGTCACGCCTTTGGCCGATGATTTAAAATGGAGGTGTAATATTGACATTTTCTTCCGTGTAATGTGCTACGAATACGTCAAACTTTTGCCACATGAGCGCAGCTGCAGATCAAAAAAAAGACACCCGCGCGGGGAATTATTTTATTTCAAATTATCCTCCGTTTTCTTTTTGGTCGGATGATCAGAACGAGCAAGTTGAAGAAATCTACAATCAAAAGCCGAAAGAAGGGGTTCCCCTAGGTCTTTA
>DCQM01000048.1:26519-29273 GCA_002323895.1 Akkermansiaceae bacterium UBA1518 | reverse complement strand
ACAAAAGCGCAGATGACATCAAGCGCTATTTGGATTCGACGTTGGTCGAGCTTGAGATGATGGCCCGCAAGCCTCTTATCGAAGGACGGAAGCCACACTTCATCTATTTCGGGGGTGGAACTCCGTCATATTTGTCCGCAAAGCAGCTGGCTCACTTAACGGATCAGATGAAGTCAATCCTTCCTTGGGATGCTGCAGAAGAGGTAGCATTCGAGTGTGAACCTGGCACCCTTAATCCGGGAAAATTGGCTGCGATCAGGGATATTGGGGTAACTCGTCTTAGTCTGGGGATTGAGAATTTTGACGACCATATTCTGGAGATTAATGGTCGGGCGCATCGTTCCAAGGAGGTTGGTCGGGCCTATGAGCGTGCTCAGGCTGAAGGTTTTGATCAGATTAATATTGATCTGATCGCAGGCATGATCGAGGAAACCGAGGAAAATTGGCAGCGCAACATCGAAAAAACTATCGAGTTAGCTCCTGATAGCGTGACGATTTACCAAATGGAGATTCCTTACAACACGACGATTTATCGTGAAATGAAGGACACTGGAAAACTGATCGCGCCGGTTGCAGATTGGCAGACCAAGCGTCGTTGGGTGAAAGAAGCTTTTGCTGCTCTCGAGAGCGCGGGCTATACCGTTGGATCCGGTTACACGGCGGTTAAAGACCCTGCTAAGAGCAAGTTTATTTACCGAGATGCACTCTGGGGTGGAGCCGACCTCTTGGGGCTTGGGGTAGCTTCGTTCTCTCATGCAGCCGGAGTTCATTATCAGAATCTAACGGAGATCGATGATTATACGGCCGCTATTAAATCTGGCGAAATGCCAACCAAGCGGAGCTTTCGAACTACCGAGGAGCAGCGAATGATTCGCGAGTTCATTCTTCGAATGAAACTCGGCCGCGTGGACGCTGGGCACTTTGAGGCTAAATATGGAGTCGATGTTTTAGGGAGGTGGGAGGAGGAATTGAATGACTTAACCGAAGAAGGGCTATTGTTGGTAGAGGGTAAAGATATCGTGCTAGAGCGAGACGGTTTGCTCTGTGTGGACAATATTCTCCACGATTTTTTTCTACCTGAACATAGGACGAATAAATTGGTCTAGCTGATGGAGAAAAAAGAAGAGATTCGAGATTTGTTGATTGGGGAGCATCTTCGCGATCTCAGTTTTTTGTGGATAAAACCAGCTGAGGTGGAACAACCATATCGTGACCTTCTTTGTCATGAACATGACATGACTTCCACTTTGGCAGAGTTCCACGGGGGGGAAGTTGAATTACAGATCTTTGACGAGGGAAGTGACTCAGATTGCTATTTCCGGGAGGTTCTCTTAAGAGTTGGTAATAAACCAGTCGAGTATGGGCTGATTCGAATTTTTCTTGGGAATTTTCCCACAGGGCTCGGTTCTGCCATAACAGAAGGGTGTAAACCTCTGGGGACGATTTTAAATGAAAGTGGATTGGAATATTTCAGTCGTCCGGGAGGTTTTTTAAAAATTTCAGGCAAAACCTTCCAGCCCGACTTTTTCCCCTCATCGGGTGGCGGATTTTTATTTGGGCGCTATAATGAGCTGGTGGGAGCAAATGAAGAGGTTCTCGCTAGAATTATCGAAATTTTACCAAAAGAAAACTTATGATCACAAATCTTTCTTATGACTGTGACGTTCTCATTATTGGGGCCGGTCCTGCTGGCTGCACTGCCGCCACAATTTTGGCCGAAGAAAAGGGTCGGAAAGTGATTGTTTTGGAAAAAGAGCACTTTCCTCGCTACCATGTCGGCGAATCTTTAATACCTCATTGTTGGGACACTCTCAATCGTCTTGGAATGACCGACCGTCTCGATGAAAAAGGATTTCAAGTAAAGCAAAGCGTTCAATTTGTAGATCCTGAGGGAGAGCTTTCTACTCCGTTTTATTTCTCGAAGCACACCGATCACCCTAGGGCAAAAACATGGCAAGTCGACCGCGAGACTTTCGATACGATGATGATGGAAAGAGCTCGGGAAGCTGGTGCGGAGGTGAGGGAAGGGATAAAGGTTCTTGATTTCATTGAACAGGATGGTGTTGTGGTAGGGGTTCGAGCGGAGGATGCTTCAGGGAAGAGGTTCGAATTACGGGCACCGGTTACAATGGATGCTTCAGGAAGAGATGCACTTTTTCAGAGAAAAAAGAAGTGGCGTAAACGTGACCCCAAACTGAATAAGATTGCAATTTGGACTCTTTATAAGGGTGCCAAGCGGGATCCGGGTGTTGACGAGGGAGCTACAACAGTCGCTTATGTGCAAGGGAAAGGATGGTTTTGGAATATTCCACTGAAGGATGATATCGTAAGCACGGGGATCGTAGCGGAGCGCGATTATCTTTACCGTGATGGTCGTGATTTAGCTGAGATTTACGAACGTGAAATCAAAGAGAATAAGTGGGTTGAGGAACACCTTTCCGAGGGCGAGCAGTTTGGGGAATATTGGGTGACCGGGGAATACTCTTATCGTGCTGAGAATTGTGCTACGGATGGTCTGATTCTGATTGGTGATGCTTTTGCCTTCCTTGACCCCGTTTTTTCTTCGGGTGTCTATCTTGCTTTGACGACAGGTTCGCTTGGAGCGGATGCAGTCGAAAAGGCCCTTGCGGACGGTGATACTGGAAGCAAGCAATTTTCTGATTACGGTGAACGGGTCTGTCAAGGAATCGAGTGGATGAGGAAATTGGTCTATGCGTTCTACGATGAGGACTTTAGTTTCAAGGATGTTGTGAC
>DCQM01000048.1:0-26130 GCA_002323895.1 Akkermansiaceae bacterium UBA1518 | reverse complement strand
GACTACACCGAGCTTTTCGATCGAGTTTCGGAATTTGCAGAGCTGCCCAACGAATTGCCCCATGGCAAGACCGCTAGCAGCGGAGCCCTTACTTAGGTGTGAAAATCACTATTCTTACCGCAGGCACTGGAAGTTACTACTGTGGCGCGTGTATGCGGGATAATACTCTCGCTCGGGAGCTTCTCGCAATGGGCCATGAGGCGCAGTTAGTGCCGATGTATTTGCCTTTGCAACTTGACGAAGAGCGAGCCGATGAATCGATCCCCGTTTTTTTTGGAGGCATCAATATTTACCTTCAGCAGAAGTTTCGCCTTTTTCGTAGGTTACCTCGGTGGATGGACCAAGTTTTAAACGGTCGAGGATTGTTACAAATGGTTGCGAAGCGGAGCCATTTAACTTCAGCGAATGAACAAGGTGAGATGGCTTGCTCGATGCTTCGCCTGGAGGAAAGTAATTTAGGAAAAGAAGTCGATAAATTGGTCGATTGGTTGAAACAGGATGGAAAGCCGGACGTTATTGTGCTTTCTAATGCCCTCCTTGCGGGATTAATCGGAGAACTCAAGAGGCGGCTAAGGGTTCCGATAATTTGTACATTCCAAGGCGAGGATTCATTTTTGGATAGCCTGCCTAAGCCCTGGTGCAAGATGGCATGGGAGGAACTGGCTATACGTGCTCAAGACGCCGATGTTTTGGTTGCGCCAAGCCAGTTTTATGGACGATTAATGGAGGAACGTTTGCGGCTTAAGTCTGGTTCTATTCAAGTGATCCCGAATGGGATTGACCTTTCCGGTTGGAAGGAAAGCGGTGGTGGAGAGGTTAAGCGAATTGGATATCTCGCACGGATGTGTCATTCCAAGGGCCTTGGGCTACTCGTCGATGCCTTCATTCACTTAAATGACTCATCACTCACTCTTGCAATAGCAGGTACGATGGGCGGCGGTGATGATGTTTATGTTGCTGGGTTGAAAAAAAAGTTGGATAAAGCTGGGCTTGGTGGCTGCGTTGAATGGTTCCCTGACTTGGGTAGGCAGGAGAAAGTTGAATTTTTAGGGAATCTCTCGGTTTTTTCGGTCCCTGTAATTTATCCTGAGGCATTCGGTCTTTATTTGGTTGAAGCAATGGCTTGCAGCGTTCCGGTGGTCATGCCAAATGCCTCGGCATTCCCGGAAATAGTGAACTCTGCTGCATGCGGAGTTTTGGTTGCCCCTGGTTCGGCGGAAGATCTTGCTCGAGGTCTTAAAGAAATGCTCGATGACCCGGAAAGAGAAGTTGTTGGAAAAAAGGGTCGGCGTGCGGTTGAAGAGCGCTATCATGTCGGGGTGATGGCATTAAATTTTGAAAAGATTTTTGGAAGGGTGGTTCCAAAATGAACGACAAGTTTGAATGGTCCCGCTTGGTTGAGTTTTATGAGACTGACCTCGCGGGTATTACTCACTTTTCTAATTTTTATCGATGGATGGAGTCCGCTGAGCATGACTTTCTTAGGGCTCGTGGGGTAGCTCTCCATCAGGGGGGGATTGGTTGGCCCCGCGTCAATGCGAGCGCTGATTTTAAGAAGCCGATAAAGTTTGGAGATTTGATCAGGGTGTCTGTTTCAATAGCCGAACTTCGCACGCGGTCAATTCGCTATGCTTTCGAATTCCGTGTCAATGAGAGCGATGAAGTTCATGCGACTGGTGAAATGGTTTCGGTTTGTGTTGATTTGGCGACGATGAAGGCAATCGAGATTCCGCTCAAAATTCGATGCTCGCTTGAGTGAAATTACACTCTTCTGAATTTCGCGGTGGTCAGATAGAGAAGTTCAGCGATACTACTAGGAGCTGAGAGAATCATGGCGGCACAGAAAAATATGAATTGGTTAGGGTTTGCACTTATGACGGTTGCCTTTTGGGGGCTTTATGGGGTGTTTCTTCACAAGGGAGCAATTGGAATGAAGGATCCCGAGTTCGGGCGTTATAAGGCTTTTTTGGTGGTAGGAATTGCTTATTTCTTGGTGGCAGTCATTGCACCTTTGATCTTGCTCAAGCTTTCGGGTTCCAACCTCAGATTTACCGCGGTTGGTTTCAAATGGTCTTTGATTGCTGGCACCGTTGGAGCGATTGGCGCTTTGGGGGTTCTTCTTGCGTTTGGAGCTAAAGGACAGCCCGCCGCCGTGATGTCCATCATATTTGCTGGTGCACCTATTGTGAATGCCTTGGTCGCACTTTGGATGCACCCTCCTGAAGGGGGAATGGCTGGAATTCGGTGGCAGTTTTACGCTGGGATTGGTTTGGCTGCTGTTGGCGGATTTCTTGTGACCAAATACAAGCCGGATCCTCCAAAAAAGCCCGCGATTGAAAAATCTGCTAGTTAGCGTTTTCCTGGAAAACGTGGTCCGCCGCCTGTGTAGGCGGGTTCTGTAAAATCAAATTTTGGGCCGCCATGACGCGGGTCACCAGTGGCTCTAAGTTCAGTTTCAAGGGAATTGCGATACTTAGCGACAAGCTTTGGCATTTGTGCCGCAAGATTTTTAAGTTGCTCTGGATCGCTATTGAGATCGTAGAACTCTTCGCTCGGACGTTTGGCGAAGCTCCATTGGTAGAACTTTGAGTGTAATCCTAAGTCGACGATTGCTGACTTAGTAGGGCCATTATCGGTGTCCCCATACCATGTGTTCTTTATTGTCGCTTTTTTCCAGTTTGGGGTACCGTTTGGCCAGAGGTTTGGTGAGTAGTTGCGGATGTAGAGAAAATTGTGATCGCGGTATGATCGGGATGGATACCCCTCCATACTGGGGGACTCTTGGCTTGGAACATGTCGTTCTTTACCCGTAAGGATGAATTTTCTTAGTCCACCTTTTCCTGTTAAGGCTGGAAGAAGGCTTTTACCGGTCATTTCGATAGGTGCTGTTACGTTCGCTGCCTGAAGGAAAGTAGGGGCGAGATCGGTGAGAGAAACAAAATCCTTAAATTCTAGACCCTTTTTGATTTTTTGCCCCCATCGGATCGCGAGAGGAACTCGGGTTCCAGAATCGTAGAGATTAGATTTACACCGGGGAAAGGGCATGCCGTGATCGCCAGTAACCACAATAATTGTGTTCTCTAGTTCGCCAATTGCTTCAAGGCGAGCGATCGCTTTAGAGACATCGGAGTCGAAACGCTGGACCTCGAAGTAGTAATCCGCAACATCGCTGCGGACTTCAGGATCATCAGGGAAAAAAGAGAAAAGTTTGATTTTAGAAAGGTCCATACCGGACTCCTTTCCGGATCCTTTTTTGTAGCCCCGATGCGGGTCGGAAGCCCCTAACCAAAAGCAAAATGGAGTCTCTTTCGATGGCCGCTGAGCGAGGAATTCTGAGAAGCCTTTGCGATAAATATTTCCGGCAGGATGCTCTTTGAGAAACTTTCCTTCAAGCTTTCCAGGTCCAAATGACTTACGCCATGACCCGGTGTGGTAGCCTGATTTTTTAAGGAGTCTCGAGTAAGTTTCGACCTCCTGCGAAAGAGTCCCGTAAAGATTGGCACCTTCCTTTAAGCGCCAGTGCCATTGTCCAGTCATAATGGAATTTCGGCAGGGGGTGCAGGAGGGTGACGAAACGTAGGCGTTATGGAAAAGGGCACCTTCTCGAGCAATTCTGTCAAAGGTCGGAGTTTGAACTACGTCATCATTTTTGTAGATAGAGGCATGGGGAGCACCCCAGTCGTCAGCGATACAGAAGAGAATATTTGGCCGCTTCTTTCCCGCAAGTTGCGAAATAGCCAAAAGAAAAAGAAGTAATCGAATGATCATAGGAGCCATCCTGATTGTTTCCTGAAGTTTTGCCAAGATGAAGAATTATGAGACGACGATCGGTTTTTCGGTAGGGCTAGTCAGAACTCCAATTTCAGCAAAAATATTCGCTCCATTTGCATAGAGGACATCTTGGGCTTGATTTAGGTCACTTTGGTTGACGGCGATAAGAAGTCCGCCAGAAGTCTGAGCATCGGCAAGAAGGATTTGAATTTCCTCCGTAAGGTTGCTGGCGAAGGTTGTGAATTCTTTGGCAAGTCGGAGGTTTTCGCGACTCCCCCCGGGGACACATCCTTGCCTGATAAATTCGAGGACGTTTGGATCGATTGCAGGAACTGCCGCGGAGTCGATGTGCGCAGTAACTCCAGATTCTCGGCAAAGATGGCTAAGGTGGCCCAGTAGGCCAAACCCAGTCACATCAGTCCCAGCCTTTGTTAGGCCAACTTTGGCGATTGCAGAACCCGGTGTGTTGAGAGCAGCCATCTGTTTGGAGGCTCTTTCTTCAAGCTCAGGTGAGCAGATTCCTCGCTTTATGGCAGTTGAGATAATACCCGTTCCTAGGGGTTTGGTAAGAAGTAGGTGATCTCCAGCCTGAGCGCCAGCATTTGATATGACTCGATGTGGGTTTACCAATCCGGTGACGGATAGGCCGTAGAGAGGTTCAGGGTTTTGTACGGTATGACCACCTGAGAGCGAGCACTCAGCCTCGGCAACTTTGTCTGCGCCTCCTCTGAGTATCATGTTGATGGTGTCGAGATCGAGGTGATCGGTAGGCACCGCGACAATATTCATGGCAGTGATCGGCTTTCCTCCCATGGCGTAAACATCGGAGAGGGAGTTGGCCGCGGCGATCTGCCCAAAAAGATAGGGGTCGTCTACAATGGGGGTGAAGAAATCCAGAGTTTGAACGAGTGCGATCTCATCTGAGATACGATAAATGGCGGCATCGTCTGAACTCGCTGAGCCGATGAGGAGATTTGGATCTGAGATGTTACTAAGTCCACGCAAAACTTGCGTGAGTTCGGCTTGGCCGAGCTTAGAAGCTCATCCTCCACAGGAGGCAAGTTCTGTCAGGCGTTTGGTCTTTTCGGGGCTCATGGTCGGATGGTAGCGAATCATCGCTATTTGAAAACCCTTTCCCTTTTGTGATGATTGTTTATTTATCAAGGCGATTTAAAATAATCATGGCTTCCAACCCGACCCCCTACAAAATTGACGGTGTGAAACGACGTGCTTCAAACTCTTTCCCATGGGTTACAGCATTTTTTGCAGTTTCAGCCTTTGTTCTCGGAATCACCATTCTTACTCCGATTCCAGAAAAAATCCGGAGGCGACTTGGCCTAGAGCGCAAAATCACGCCGCCTCTTCGAAAAAAAGAACCAAAGCCAGATGTGATTTATAAAGATAGGGTCGTTGAAAAGAAAATCCTAGTGAGGCCGCCATATTATCAGATCGAGAAGGGGACTGATGTTTCCAAAACGTCTAGGGGATTTGATTATAAATACCAAATCCGAGAAAAGGAAGGTCGCTTGGCATCGAGCGAGAGGGAAAAAGATGGGACTTATGAAGCATCACTTACTTTTTCAGTGGTTCGACCGGAAGCTGCGAGGCGGTTCGATGAGGTGGTAAAGCAAAACCCAGAGCTTCCCGAAATCCTTCCTGGGCTAGAAGCTCTCATGGAGAAATCAAGAGTATCGCCATTTTTTAAGGGTTTGTATGACAATAAGAAATCCCGTTTGAAGCTTTACGCCAACCGGTTTGACCGAGTTCTCACAAAGCACAACTATTTTGACTGTGAGACGATGCTTGAACTAGAACATCCTCAGTCTAAACGAAAGGTCTTCCTATTTCAGACCGATATGGATGTGGTCTCCGATGGATCGGACGGTGATCGTGTTCCGACGATGCCTGACAAGATTGTAAATTCAGCGAATTATCAGCCATTTACGAGTTATGGTTGGAAAAAGACCGGGGAAATTGAAAACCCTATGATTAAAGGCTGGAGCAAGATGTTAGGTGATGCAAAGGCCAAAGGTAATTCTAGTGAAGTGAAGCGTCTTTCTGCTGGTATTGCTGATCTCAAACGTCGAAGTTTTTTGATCGCTGAATATGATCCTTTTGTCGTAATCCCCGTCTTTATGCTACAGGACCGGGAGAGTGCGTGGGGACCAAATGTTGGTGATTATGTCGCCGTTATTCACGGTAAAAATGTTTACCCGGCAATCGTTGGTGATGGGGGGCCAAGTTTTAAAATCGGAGAGGCTAGTCTACGCATGGCTAAAGCGCTTAATCCGAAGTCTACTCCATATAACGCGCCGGTTTCGGGTCTTGGTGTGACCTATGTTGTGTTTCCAAGGACTTCCGGAACATGGAAGGCGCCGGATTATTCATCTTGGAAAACAGAATGTGCCAAGTTGCTTGATGAAATCGGTGGGCTAGGCGAGGGTTATACGCTTCATGAATGGAGCAATACCCTTCCGAAAGCTAGAAAGGGAAATAACTGAAATCACAAGTTTTGCTGTGGTGATTTAATTTTCTAATGCTTCGCTCCGAAGTTTTTCGATTACGCGATCAAGATTTAAAGTTGGAATCGCTAGTGAGCGGTGTCTCATCGCCCTCGCAATATTGATCCCAACGACCTCGCCCTTAAGGTCGACCAAAGGCGTTCCGGTTAAGCGTGGGGTTAAGAGTTGATCGTGGTAAAGAACGTAGGGGAAGTCGTCGCGTCGTTGACTCAGATCGCCACCTCGAGCGCTAAGCTCGCTAAGCCGGCCGTCGCGTTGGGAGGCTTGGCGATCGAAAGAGCCAGCAGCAGTAGCTGGGCGGACATCTAAAATTGGTTTGACTTTCACTTCTTCACTCCCTCTCTGAAGTGTGATTTCAACTTTCTCACCTGGTGAGCGTTTTGTTAGGAGTTCGGCAAGTGCTTCTACGGTTGAGACGGGAACTCCCTCGAACTGAATGATCTTGTCTCCTTCTAGAATTCCAATTTTATCGGCAGGGCTTCCAATTTCAATAGTTTCAATAACCGGTGCTGAGGTTTCGGCAGAAAAAGTGACACCCAGATAGGCTGACGGCTTTTCGGTGGTGTGATTGAGCTCATAGCCTTTCTTTGGGGCTTCACGGCCTGGTTGTGTAATTACTCCGACCAAAACGGTTTTCCCGTCCGGAGTGACAAGAAGTTGTCCGACTTTGGGTTCCTTCGCTTCCCATTTCACTGGGACCAAACCTTTTACATCGATATTGATTAGCGCGAGATCTGTCGCTTCGTCTATCGCCATAATTGTGACAGGATAATTCTGACCATTTACGGTTGCACTGAGATCTTCGACATCTGCGATTTCGGAGGCTTTAGTGATAAGTTGGCCTATTTCGTGGATGACAGTTGCTGAGACAAGTGTTTTTCCCCGCCCGCTTTTAAGTTGGATAATAGAATTTTCGAATCTCTTCCGAATGATTTCTACATCTCCAGTGAAGCTTTTCTCAGGGATTTGCTCTGGCCTATTGTCGCCGTCAGGGGCTTCGATGACAATCATGTCAATCACACCGGCTACTGGTTGGGGGAAGTGCTTGCGGGCGATGACCTCCATTGGCGTCAGTTCCACGATTTTACCCCGGTTGAGCGTCAGCGAAACTTTCCCCCCTTTTTTAAGGATGAGAGCAAGATCGGTAGTTCTTGGAAACGGGTGACCGTTGACTGCAGTGATCACATCACCGATTCTGAGTTCACTTTTAGCCGCAGGACTATTGGGAATAATTGAGGTGATTCGCGGAGCTCGACCTTCCAGCTGAAAACCATATTGAGGCGATTTTGGTGCTTCAGGATCGGGCTCCCAGCGATCTAAAAATTTCTGCATGTGGTGAGGATCCAAAAGTCGTGGTTTTTTGAGCAATGCCATGCCCTCTGGGTCATTTTCACTATGCTTGCTGAGGGCGTCTTCAAAGCGCTCCCTAAGTTTGGCATAGGGTTCGTTAAAAAGATCTCCCGCCTCTTGTTGTGGCTTCATCGGTCGGCCAAATGCTTCCCCAGCTATCAGTGCATCCCAACGTGCAACAATTGAGGGCAGAGGGACGTGTTTGTTGATTCGCCAGGAACCACTGATGTTACTGTTAATCCCGATGACCTCACCCTTGAGGTTGTAAAGGGGGCCACCAGAGTCGCCTGAGATCACGGTTGCCGAAGTTGTTATGGCGTCGCTGAAGCCGTTCTTAGTTCCGGCTTCGCTTATTCGGCCTAGTCGAACTGGAGCGGGACGGCCTGCGACTGGGCCCCCAGGGTGTCCAGTCGCAATGACCCAGTCATTGACCTTGTAGGTTTTTGTTTCGACGTAAGGCCGGTAGGGAAAAGGTCCGGGTGCGTTGATCTGTAAGAGCGCGCCGTCAGTTTCGTGATCAACTCCAAGGCTAGTTGCTGGAAGTTCACGTCCATCAGAAAGAAGGACTTTCATCTGTTTTTTAGGATCATTCGTAACGTGTGCAGCAGTAATTACCAATCCCTCCGGGCTTACAATTACGCCGGAACCAGAGCCTCCGTTGATCATGATCGCAACAGTTGCATCGACCAAATCCGGGGCGAGCTTCCGAAGGATTCGATCCAAATCCTTTGGAGTTTGGGAAAAGATAACCCCGGTGAAGCTGAGGAAGAAAATTAGGGTTTTCATCGAGACTAAAAAGCGCGGGTCTTGGCGAGAAGGCGGTCGATTGCTGCGCGAATTTCTTTTGGTTTAAGGGCGATCGTTCGTGCTGGAGAAACTGCGGCGATATTGATCCCCAGAGCATTTCCATTGATGTCGAAGACTGGAGATCCGCAATCCCACGCATTAATTGGGGTGCTGTGAACAATCACCTCGGGAAAAGGGGCTCGCCTTATACTGGGAACCATGGAGAGATTCTCTGCAAGATTAATGCCGGTCGCTGGAGGAATCATGAGCGGTGAAATAAGTTTAATCTCATGGGAGCTCGTGGACCCACCCCGCGCAATCTCGGCAGTAACTTTCTCTCCAACCTCACAACGATTTAAAAATTCTGTCAAGTCAGCTCGTTTATTAATCGGTTGGTTATTTATTCTTTTTATGAGGTCCCCGGGCGAAAGCCCAGCTTCGAAAGCCGGAGTATCAGGCTTAATCGCTGCGATCGTTAATCCTGAATCAAGTTGTTCAGTGGTGACCCCTAGGCTGGTGACCTGGCTTGTCGCATGAACAGTCGGAATTCCCATTCCTAGGACATGGCTGAAAATTCCCAAATAGGACGTCGGTTCTGCAACCATTTCATCTGTGGATTCTTGAAGTAAGATCGGAGAGGCTACGACTGAGCCGGATTCTGGGAGTTCATCAATCCAACGAACAACTGGCATCCCTAATTCGGAGATGCCAACTAATGCAAGATCAGTTGTCTCGTCAGTCGAAAGAAGAACTGCTGGATAGTTTTTGCCGTTGTAACGAACTATAAGGGATGGGCCAAGGTCACTGGCTTTTGTGATGATAAGCCCTTCCGCGTGAATGATCGTTCCAATAACGGAGTGAGTTGCTTGCGTCCCTTCGTTAGAGACGAGGACACAAGGTAGTGGGTCTTGGTGCGACTTTTGGATGAAGCGCTGGCGTGCGCGGGTAATGGGCGAGATTATCATTTCCTTCGCTTCTTCTTGAGTGACCTTTGGCGCGAGTGGTAGTTTCTCAAGATCCGAAATACTTTCGTTCGCGAGGATGGAATCAAGTTCCGGGAAGTCAGCAATTAACCATTTGATCATAAGGGCTGGAGTATTTGTTTTGCGACCCTTTAAAGTGGTGGCGATCAAGGCTCCAGTGAGGTCGAAGACAGGAGCTCCGAGGGTGTAAAGCGTACTATCTAGCCTAAGTGCTTTAGCTTCCTTTGGAGGAGCAAACTCAAGATGATCTACGAAGAGGCTTGGAGGCTCTCCAATTGAAGTGATGGGCGCCGTGGTGGGCACGAGCACAGTGTGATCTGCGATTTTTGAAACCCGGACCGGAACGAGGTTAGATGGTGGTTGTTTAATTTTGAGTAAGGAAACGAAGCGTTTTGGATTTTCAGCGACTGTCTCGAGTTCGATACGAGAGCCATCGATCCGATAAAGAAGATAGGGTGCATCCTCTCCGTCAATGCTCGGTAAGAATGGAGAGAGAATATGGCCGTTTACGCTAATAACGACCGCTGGTCTTGTTTCGAATAAACCAAGTCGTCCAATAATAACCATTTGACTCGGCAGATTCGAAGCAAATTTGGTTGTGCTATTTTGAACGGAGGTTTCGTGTTCTTTGGTCCAGGTGATTGTCTGGGCGGGAAGGAGAGAAGCTAATATGGCAGCAATGAGAATTGTTTTCATTTACCAGACTTGTTGGAGTTCATTTATGGGGAGCCAAAAAGTGCTTTCGGATGATTGAACGAGGGCATGGGTTTCATTGACCTCGGAAATTTGAACGATTTGGCCTGCCCTAAGTGCGGGATAGTTCCAGTCGGGTGTTCCCGCCTTGGGTTCGCGGGGGAGTTCGTCGGCAAGAACCATATATTGATCGGAAGAGTAATGTTGTTTCTGTCGCCAAGCAGCGGTTCCTAAAAAGAGGAGTGCGATGGCTCCAAGAATAAGCCCAGGCCAGCGGGGGAGTGAGATGAATTTTCGGCCCCCAAAAAATAAGAAGCTCATAACCCAGGTGACAGAAGCTGCGACGATCCATTGATCCGGACGAAGGTCGAGAAATCGGTTTCGTGAAACGGTAAGATCACCCTGGCGCTCGCGAATGTCACTCATCAAGGACCGCGCATCCTGATCTAGCGGATCAAGTAAGAGCGCGGTGTGGCAGGAAGCGCGCGCGCGCGAGGGGGCATTTGCGGAAAGATGGGCTTGAGCCAGATTATAGTGTAGCGATCCGCGGTCAGGGCTTTCTTCGATGAGACTATCGTAGATGCTGATTGCTTTGGTGAAGTTCGCCTCATTAAACGCTTGATTGGCTTCCTCCAAAGTTGAGCCCTTCAGGGAGATATTACTAATCAATAGCAAGAGCGAAATCTTTGTGAGTCTGCGCCCCAATGAAATGAAGTCGAACGGCTTTGCTTGACTGGAAAAGGAAATTTCAGCATGGGCTTCAAGGATCTTGGCGAGTTCTTGGTCATCAAGTATACTCGCAATTTCTCTTACAGTTGATCCTGAGGGGAGTCGGAGTTTGTGCCGAAGAATGGGCAGTAATTCGTTGTCAATTTCTTCTGCCGTTCCTTTTCCTGATTTGAAGGTTATAATCAGGCGTTTAAGAGTTTTTTCCCGTTCCTTTTGCTCTGGATCTCGCGAATCTAGCCGTTTCTTGGCTAGGCCGAAAAGAAAAGGGAGAAAAGGAGCAATAGCGAAGGCTGCAAAGGTAGACACGGGAAGATTGAGTAGAACTGGGCGTGTGGTTACGCTGCCCGCGTCGTTTCTAGGAGTCATTGATGCAGTGATGTCACTAGTTCCTGGAAGGTTTAGAGTTGGTGTGATTTTATGGAAACGCCATTTATCGTCGACGGTGTCAAAAGAGGCGAGGGTGATTGCGGGTAGGGTTCCTACTTTGCCGGTTGGGAGAAGGGTTTGCGTGAAGTCTCCTTCCCAAAAATCATAGTTACTGCCGACTTTTGGATAGAGCTCGCTTTCCACGGATGGGAAGCCTTGGCTTGAAAAATCGAAGTCATTCCTGAGATTTGGGTTCCCTTGGCCGGTGATTGAAATATCGATGATAAAGGGGCGAGAGGCTGCAGGTTGAAGAGGGCGGTAGTCGATTTGAAATTTCCAATCTCCTACAAGTCCCGAATCGATTGCCTGATTATTAGGAATAGGCGGAATGGGAAGCACTTCAATTTCAAATGGGATGACGTGTGTTCGGTGTCTTGAGCGGATCCGAGAAGTTCCAAGAGTCGCGCTAAGGTGTCCCGTTGATATTCCAATTTTTGTGAAATACAAACGAGCCTTGTAGGCGCGGAGATTATAATCAACACCCTCGATTTCTTGGGCCATCTCGCTATAGTTCTCAGGGCTTCCGTAGCGACTGAAGAACCCGCCTTGGGAATAGGTGTAGAAGTAGTCACTGGGAACTGGTTTGCGCCCTGAGTAACGCAGGTATTGATGCCACTGCGCTCCCTCGACCCGGTTTGTGGGCTGAGAAAAATATGAACTTCCGCGGAACCGGTTGTTCTTGTTTTCAACAAGCTCGATAAATTGAATTTCCACGGCCTCACCCAAATGGACCTTTTTTGGCATCTGACCACTTCCGTTCCAGAGGATCTCTAGGCGGGTGTCGGTTTTTGAAGTGGTGTTTTCTGTTACTTTTATTTCCCCGATTCGAATGAAAAACTCTTTGTTTTCAAGCACGATTGGGACTGGAGGGAAATCGATTAACCCAGGTGAGGTTGCGATAAATGAGATCCGGTTGTCGGTTTGCATGTTTCCGTAAGCATCATTAGGAAGTCGAATACTGGAATAACCGAGCCAGGTGATTTTAGGATGATTAGGAAGTTTGCCCAGTTCCATTTCGGCTCTGGTCACGATGCTGATGTATTCGATCCGGTCCTCAGTAATAAGATTTGGTGGCCGGGAAACACGGTAGTCCTGTGCCCAGGAGACCGTGGCTGAAAAGAGACTAAAAATGAGAACGAGTCGGATCATTTTGGTTTCGAAAATTAGTGGCTCTTACTACGAGGGATTCGTCGACCATTTCGGAGATATTCCTGCTGCTGCCTCCTTAGGAGACGTGAGCGTAGATCGCCGCCTTCTTTTTCGGCTCTCTTAAGATCATTGTCATCGGGCTCGCCCTGACCCTCATCTTCGCCCTCATCTTCAGCTTCAGGTTCATCGCCTTCGGGGCGATCTCCCTGGGGGTTTTCCTGATTTTCTTGGCGGCCACCTTCGCCGTCTGGCTCCTCACCTTCACTTTGTTCGCCTTCTTCGGAGTCACCTTCTCCCTCGCCTTGAGATGGTTGCTGTTGTTGCTGGGGATCAATGAGGTGATCTAGGGCATCTTGAATATGCTGAGCTGCTTGATCTAGCCGGCGTTCACGATGGGGGGAGGGTGCCAGAACGATATCCTCCTCGGCTAGATGGTAGTCTTTTAAACCTTCTTCCGGCAGAATGGTCGGCGAATCCTCAATTACTTCTGCTTTGGCTATGAGGTTTTGAATCGAGTTCACGGCGCTTTGGATCGCCCTCTTATTTACTTCGGTGAGTGTGTTGACCTCGCGCTTGAAGCTTTCGACGAATCGATTTTCTTGATCGAGGGCGTTTTGGGTGCTCTCGATGGCATCTTGGAACGCCGCAAGAAAATCAAGGTAGGCCTGAACTCGTGAGATATTTTTGTAAACGAGGGCGAGGTTGTCGCTCAGTTGTTCGTCAGCTGGCTTCAGTGGTGCGGCCCCCTTATAAATCTCGAGGGCCTTTTTGAATGAACCTTTAGCACGCTTAAGCAGCTTTATCGGATCGGAACGTTCCTGCATTGCCATCATCATAATTTCTTGTTCAGATTTGGGAACATTTGATTGTCCCTTGCGATGGTAGAGGAGCCCGCGCTTGTGAAGAGCGGCGAATTTCAGATCGTTTCGGGGGGTCGGAGCTGCGTCCGCAGCCTTACTGTAAAGATCAAGCAGTAGTTTAAACCGGTCAGCAGATTTTAGGGTGAGTTCAGGCTCAGATTTCTCGAGCTCTAGAGCCTTGTTATAGTAGCGGATACTCCTCTGGGTCTCGGTAAGGGTGGGATCTTCAAGGCTTTTTCGGACCTCTTCAGGGAGGTAATCTGTTGATGCGGCGGTATCGGCGGCTGCAATCTCGCCCCTTAAGATCGCATCCGCTCGCTCGATCCAAGAATTGGGTCCTTTGGGATCGTGGGTGAGGGAGCCTATGGGGTTCTCGTTAAAGTCTAAAAATACCGCCATTGGAAAGGTTTCGACCCCTAACTTTTTAACAAGAGTGCGGCGGGCGCGCCTTTCTACCTCAGTGATCCCAACACGAGGAAGGTCCACGAGCGTCCATACAATTTTAGTCTCTGCCCATTTTATAAAAATTTGGTGTGTGAGAATCTCTTGTTCGAACGTAATCGAAAGCTGTGACCAATCTGAACCGGTGAATATTACCATGACTGGTAGTTCCTCTGTCTTGGCTATCTCTAGTGCTTCGTCGTAAGAATCGACCTGTTCGCCGGAAAGGCTTGGAGCGAGTGAAAAAAGGAAGATGATTGCGGTTGTTAGTGGGTACCAATTTTTTGTTCTAAGTGGGAGCAAGATGTGGGTCATGAGACAAATAAGAGCTATGGTAAGAGGCCAGACAAAAATATCCTGGGGTCGTTCGTAGAGTTCACCCGCGATATTTTTGCCATCCAACTCGATAGTGTCGACACGGGTGTTGAGTTTCGCAATTTGAGCATCCACTTCTTTTGGTGAAGCGCTAATAAAGAGTCCGTTGGTTGCCTGGGAGAGTTGCTTGACCGTATTATGATCTGACTGCGTGAACATTTCGGTTTGGGGCACGTTAGCTGGCACGCCATCTTTTCCAAAGGCAACCGCAATAATGGGGACCGTGGATTTCTTAAGTTGACCAAGGACCTTTTCTGGATCGCCGCCGGTAACGTTGTCTCCATCGGAAAGAACAATAATCGCTGATCCCGGTGGAGGTTCTTCGGTAAGAAGATTTTGAGCCTCCTCAAGAGCAGAGGTGATGTCGGTGCCGGGAACTAAGAAATCACCAGGCTGAATTTGATTGACTCGCTTAAGGAGGGTGGCGCGGCTCCTGGTGACAGGTGTCTCGATGAAGGTATCTCCTGCGAAAGAGATCAGGCCGATACGATCAGTTGGGCGAGAATTAATAAATTCTCGCAAGAGAAGCTTCGCTGCGTCATTTCGACTGATTCCTTCGGTATCTGTTGCTGTCATCGATTTGGAAATATCGAAAAGGACAACCAGATTTTTCGAAGGACGTTTGAACTCAGTTCTGACGAACCCGCTGATCGGGCGAAGGGCGGAGATCCCGGCAAGTAAAAGCGAAGCGAGAAGAGCGATTCCGAGGATCCGGCGGCGAACCGGAGAGGCGTTCGACTTTAGATTACAATGCCCAGAGTTCTGGGTTAGAAGAGAGATAGCCTTCTTCCGCTGATGGCAAGACCACGTAGCAAAGCTAATGGCCACGATGATGATGGGTAGGACCCAAAAGAGGTTTTTGAGAGCGAGGAATTCCATTTTGATGACAGGTCTAAGAGATTTCTCGAAGGAGGGTGTGACGAAGAAAGATGGCAAGGCCGAGAGCGGCGATTCCTCCGACCAAAAGAGTGGGGTATAGATCGCGCTGATAGATAAGGGCTGGACGTTGTTTCGACGTTTTTTCAAGGGCATCGATGGTATCCATGACATTTTCAAAACCCTTGTTGTCCTTTGCTCTAAAAAACTGGCCACCGGTGATTGAAGCGATCTTTTCGAGGTTCCTAGTGTCAAAGCGGATTGTCGCGCCCATGCGTGAAAGTGGTCCTAGGAGAAAAGGGTCGTCACTCCCAATGCCAACGGTGTGAATCGTGATATCTTGTTTTTTTGCCGCTTCCGCAGCTGTTACTGGGGTGTAAACGGGATCAGGAACGGTGTGATCACCGTCAGTGATTAGGACGATAGTGCGTCTCGTTTCATTATAGTCTTTTAAGGCGATGATTCCTTGACTGATTCCGCCGGCAATATTGGTGCCGCGTTCACTCTGTGAAAGAAGCGAGTTCTCAAGCTGATTGACATACCCAATGAGGTGGTCGTGATCGATCGTTGGGTCTACCGCGAGGTTGCCAAGATGTCCAAAAATAACAAGGCCGATCCGATCGCCTGAACGTCTCGAAACGAATCGGTTGATCTGATCCTTTGCAACACCTAGCCGGTCCTTTATTCTCCCCTGTGCAATGCCTTTTCGAACTGCGGAATCATCCATATCTGATAGCGGGTCGAAGGCATCCATACTGTTGGAGTAATCGAGCACCAGCATGATGTCAGTTCCTTCCTTGGTCACAGGAACGATTTCCATATCAGACTGGGGACGAGCCAGTGCAAAAATGAAGGCTGCCGCAGCGAAAATTTCTAGCAAGAGAAGAAGGTGCCGGGGTGCAAAATTCTTCCTGGGTGCAGTCTTGGTGTAGTGGTCGGTGGAAGAGACGGCAATAGAAGCTGGAATGCTGAACCAACGCCAAACGAGTCCTCCAATAAGAGGAATGAGCAACCACAAGAAGTGGGGGTTGGCAAAGGTAATATCAAGCATCGGGTTCAATCAATCAAAAGACGTTGTCGTTTCACCGGGAAAGCGAGGTTAAACATAGAATTTACTCAAAATTTGCAACCCATGAATAATAACATCGTCCGCTAAAAGAGCGACCGCGCTTTTCAGAAAAAAACGAGGCTGAAATCCGCCGTTTGGGGGGTTAGGCTAAGAGATCCTCTGAATGATGGGGGAGTCCGAAGTAGGATTCAGCGTTATGGTAGCAAATATTCCCAATCATTTTGCTGATGAGGCGTTCGTCATTTGGCAGCTTACCGTCTTCGACATCTTGTCCCACTATATTACAAAGCAAACGACGGAAATATTCGTGTCTTGGAAAGGATAAAAAAGATCTTGAATCGGTAAGCATCCCAACAAAGTGGGAGAGAAGGCCGACTGCCGAGAGCGCGTTGATTTGAGACTCCATTCCCTGAAGGGTGTCGTTAAACCACCATCCAGAGCCAAATTGGATTTTCCCACGGATTGGAGCTTCCTGAAAAGAGCCGCAGGCGGCGGCTAGGACAGCATTATCGCGTGGATTGAGGTTATAAACGATAGTCTTTGGTAGCTTGTTGAGTTTGCTCAGGGAGTCGAGGAACGATAAAAGTGCCTCGCCCTGAGGCCAATCGCCGATGGTATCAAATCCTGAGTCGGGACCTAATTGCTCAAAGAGTCTTGTGTTAGGATTCCGCTTTGGTCCCAAATGGAGTTGCATCGTCCAGTCCTTTTCGAAGACCCACTGACCGACGTGATGCATAATGAGGGCTCCGAAAGCATCGGTCTCTTCTGGATTGGCTGCATGGCCTTTTCGAACTTTTGCGAGAATTTGATCCGCTTTCCTTTCGTCACATGGTTCGGATAAGGCATAGCGCATTCCATGGTCGGTCAAGCGACAGCCCTTTTCGTGGAAGTAATCATGACGAGCCCTTAACGTCGAAAGAAAGTCAGCGAAGCTAATAATATTTCCACCAAGCTGGTTGAGCCACGGGTTTAGGACAGACGGACGGTCAACGAAAAATGCTTTATCAGGCCGAAAGGTTGGATAAATCTTGGTAGGGCAATCTGAGGCATTTGCTGTTTCGTGATGGGAGAGGCTATCGGTGGGGTCATCAGTTGTACCGACAGCATCAACTCTAAACTTACGGAGGAGACCTTGTGCTGAGAAATCCTCGTCTTTTAGGCGATCGTTACAAGCTGACCAAATTTTGTCCGCTGTTTCTGGGCCCAAAAGAGTATCGATGCCGAAACAGCGGCGGAGCTCAAGGTGAGTCCAGTCGTAGAGTGGATTTCGAAGGGTATTCGGAATAGTATCGGCCCAGGCACGGAATTTCTCTTTTGGAGAAGCGCTGCCGGTGATGTGAGATTCTGGAATCCCATTGGCCCGCATGGCCCGCCATTTGTAGTGGTCATGACCAAGCCAGAGATCGGTTATGTTTTCCCAGCGCTGATTTGTAGCGACCTCATCTGGAGGGAGATGGGTGTGATAATCGATAATCGGAAGATTTTTCGCAGTATCGTGAAAAAGCTTGCGGGCTGTCTCAGAGAAGAGAAGGAAATCGTCATCAAGGTATATTCTCGCCACATGGTGAGGCTAGGCCATGAGGTGAACCAAGTCCAAGCGAGAATTAGTTAATGAGGCGAGTTTCCAAAGGTGGTCGGGCGGCACCACCCTTCGCAAGGTAGCGTTGGTAATATTTTCGGGCCTTGTCCTTTTGTCCCTTCCGGAGGGAGATGATGGAAAGATTGACGTAGGGTTCCAATAAATTGGGATCCTGAGCGATAGCTTCCTGAAAGTGAAATTCGGCGTCGTTAAAGCGGCTTGTTTTACCGGCAATATTTCCAAGGAGAATGTGAGCCAATGCATTTTGAGGTTCGAAGGAAAGTGAGCGTCGGAGTTCCTGCTCGGCTTCTTCGAAGCGCTCAACGCGATAAAGCGAATCCCCGAGCATAAAGTGAGCGTAGGGGATTTTTCGCTCACCGGCTACAAGGATTGATTGTTCAAATTGCTTTGTAGCTGCTGTTGGGTCGTCCAGCCGAAGTTGGACAATGCCAAGGTTAATCATGGCCTCCCAAGCTCCGGGATCCTGATCCACGATGAGTTCGAGTGCTCCCCGTGAGGCTTGAAAATCTCCTTTCGCAAAGAGACGTCGTGCCACAGTATTTAGGTTTTTATTGGCGGCTCGGAGTTGTGAAGTTCCAGCTGCGAGTTCCTCGGGGCTCGGAGTGATATTGCTTTCAAGGCTTGGGTTGAGCGGAGCGGTTTTTTCTATCAGTTCCATTTCCTCAATGGTCAGTTCCATTTTCTCATCCCCACTAATACGGGCAAGTGCATCTTTCCAATTCTGGTCATTCGCTCCCAATTTTTCACCCTGTTTCAAAAGGAGTTCAGCGGCCCCTTGCTGAGCTTGTATCTTTGCTTTTAGCTTGTCGATCACTCCTCGAAGGAGAGCGACTTCCTCCTTTCCTCGCTTGTTAAGCGTTCCTCCGTTGAGTTGTGCGAGGAGGTCATCTTCAGCTTGTTTGAGACGTTTTTGCAGTCGGTCCATACGCAGTTTACTTTGCATGTCACTTTTCTGTAGATTTTGAATCTTTGCCTTTGCTACCACGAGAGTCTGCTTGGCGATGAGGATTTTATCCTTTGAAGCGTTGGCATCTTGTTGAACAAGTTCGAGGTTTGCCTTGGCCTCATTAAGCTCTTTGCTAAGGCTGACATTTTGGGTGATAAGGTTCTGGATTCGGTCGGTTTCGTCCATTCCAAGAAGTGCCTTCATTTGGTCGCGCTCTTCGATGAGTCCGAGCCGCTCTTGACGGAGCTCAGTCACCATTTTTTCTGATTGGGTTAACCGGGTTTCTAAGACAGCTTTAACGCGATTGGATTCGTTCAGAAGGCGGTCTTTTTCTTTGATTGTTGTCTTCAAGGCATCGATCTGGCCTTGCTGCCCCTCCGCAACCCTGTTGTTGATTTTGGTCTGTTTGGCAATGATGGCTTTCAGCCGCTCCTCTTCATTTCTTGCAGCAAGCAGGGCTTTTTGAGTTGAGGCAAGTTGCTGTAAGGTGAGGCGCTGATCGGCTAGCGCTTTGTCTCGGGCCGCAGCCATGGCATCACGTTCCTGTCGGAGTTGTTCGATTTGTTGATTGAGTTCGGCTACCTGATTTCTCAGCGGGGATGCTGCGAGGCGGGAGAGCTGGGTTTGGCGTTCTTGGATTTGTCGGCGAATCCCAGCGCTTTCAGCATCACGCATGTTAGAGCGGCGGCGGAGATCGGCATTAAGGCTTTTTATTTCAGTCTGCAGGTCACGAATCGTTTTGGTTGCTAGTCCGTTGGGGTCAACTTTCCCAGGAATGGTGAGTCTCGCTTTTGCTTCGCCAGGCACCTCCAAAAGAGGTGTTTTGCCAGCGTCTTGTCGTTCCTTCTGTTGGGCAAGGGCGCTAGTGTGGATCCGCTGCATGGCCTCAGTTGTGGACTTGGTCCGCCATTTAAGCCCCTCTTTCTGTTTGAAGTTCGGATGTGTGATTGTGATGAGGTCAAAGAATGACCGTGCTTTACGGTATTTTGTAAACGATTCGACAAAGTCTTCTTTTTTTTCAAGTTCCTCGGCCTGTTTGACAAGTGACCAAGCTTGGTAGTAGAGACCACCAGGATCGAGTCTGGCAAGCTCTTCTGGTGTTTGGGCCAGTAATGGGGCGGTGAGAAGGGTGAAGAAAACGAGCCCAATGAGATGACGTAGGTGTGCCATTGCGAGGAGAGGTTATCAAACGGGCGATTGGTGGAAAAGAGCAGATTTTAGCCTGAAGTGCCGAGAATAAGCCTTTCAGGCATCAGGGTATTGACAGGTGCTGGCTGGGAGATTAGATCTTCGCCCGAGGGCGGAGTAGCCAAGTGGTAAGGCGCGGGTTTGCAAAACCTGTATTCGCGAGTTCGATTCTCGCCTCCGCCTCCAATTTCCCTAGAAACCGTACCGGATTCGTTTTCGGTGCGGTTTTCTTTTGCGGCAGTTGACTCGAATGGCTGAACCAGCAACTAATTCCGGTGTGATCAGGATTCGAGGAGCACGCCAACATAACCTCAAGGGGCTTGATGTTGATTTACCGCGTGGAAAAATGATTGCCATTACTGGTGTGAGTGGGAGTGGTAAGTCGAGTTTAGCATTTCATACCCTCTATGCTGAAGGACAGCGTCGGTATGTGGAATCGCTTTCGGTTTATGCACGGCAATTTCTTGATCAGCTAGAGAAGCCGGAGGTTGACTCGATCGAGGGGTTAAGTCCTGCAATTGCGATTGAGCAGCGAACTGGCGCGGGTAATCCCCGGTCTACGATCGCAACCGTGACCGAAATTCACGATTTTCTTCGTATCCTTTATGCAGCAGTCGGTGTGCCTCATGACCCAGAGACTGGTGAGGAACTGATGCGGATGTCGACGGCCGACATTGTAAAGAGTTTTTCCAATCGTCCCGAGGGGACTCGGGTAATATTATTAGCACCGATCACGACTGAGGGTGATTCGAAGGGGATGATTGCCGATCTTCAACGGCAGGGGTTTGTGAGGGTGCGTGTTGATGGAAAAATCATCGAGTTGGAGGCTGCCGAAGAAGTTTGGCCGGAAGATGGTGGGGAGATTGAAATTGTAGTGGATCGCCTAGTTGTTAAAGAGGGGGTGGATTCTCGGATGGCGGACAGCGTTGAGATTGCGATACGGATTTGCGGAATTGAGGTCCGTGCTTTGACGCAGGAACGTGGTGCCGATCATTGGGAGACGCTGGCTTTTGCTACAAGTTATCGGAATGCAAAAACTGGATTTGAGCTGCCGCTACTGACCCCAAAACATTTTTCCTTCAATTCGCACTTAGGGGCATGTGAAGTTTGCCATGGCCTTGGAACGGAGGCTTTTTGTGATCCGTTTTTGGTCGTTCCGGACCCGAGTAAATCGTTGGCCGAGGGTGCAGTGGCTGTATGGAACAAGGTCTCAAAAAAGAAGAAAGGTTGGAACCAATTACATATCGAAGCTTTAGCCGGATTTTTTGGAGTAAGTCTAAATGAGCGATTTGATAGTTTCCCAGATAATTTTAAACGGGCTTTGTTTTATGGGACTGGCGATACAAAAATTGAAGTTCCTTGGGAAAAAGACGGGGCGATTGTTTCGTGGGAAAAGGAATTTGAGGGGATCTGTAAGCAGGTTGAGCGTCTTTACCGCGAAACTGAAAGTGATGGGATCAAAAGAAGTATGGGAAGATTCATGACTTCGCGTGAGTGCAAAGAGTGTGAAGGAAGAAGGCTCAAAAAAGAATATCTTGCGGTAACTCTTAAGGGGAGAGATGGAGCAAAGGGGATTGACGAACTTTGTTCAACTCCCATAAGTGAGGCCCTTGATTGGGTCGGGACGGTGGAAGTTTTTGAGGACCGCCAAGTGGCGATGAAAGGGGTGCTGGCTGAGTTAGAAAAACGTTTATCTTTTCTCGATGAGGTTGGTTTAGGTTATTTGGCGCTGGATCGTGCGAGCGGGACTTTGTCTGGAGGTGAATTCCAGAGAGTAAGGCTAGCAACACAGTTAGGCGCTGGGTTAGCCGGTGTTTTGTATGTTTTAGATGAACCAAGTGTCGGGCTGCATCCACTGGATAATGAGCGTTTGATTCAGGCCTTACACCGTTTGCGGGATTCTGGTAATACGGTCGTTGTGGTAGAGCACGATGAGGCGATGGTGATGGCGGCAGATCAAGTGGTTGAAATTGGTCCGGCGGCAGGGAAATATGGAGGTGAGTTAGTGGCACAGGGAACTCCGGCCGAAATTACGAAGCTGGATACTCCAACGGGACGCTGGCTTCGAAGAGGGGTGCCGAAGGTTAATTCTAAAAAAAGAAAACCGGCGTTCGAGTTAACAATTAAAGGAGCGCGTGAGAACAATCTAAAAGGTGAGGATGTCACGATCCCCCTGGGCCAGTTGGTTGGTGTGACGGGGCCAAGCGGGAGTGGTAAATCGACTTTAGTAGACGGGGTTTTACGTCGTGCTTTGGCTAGAAAATTTCATCGAGCTAAGGACGAGCCAGGAAAGCACGAAGGGATTGAGGGCTTAGAGTATCTAGAAAAAGTGGTAATTGTCGACCAGAGCCCCCTAGGCAAAAGTCCGAGATCTAATCCAGCAACCTATACTGGTGCTTTTGATTTAGTGCGCGATTTGTTTTCCCAGCTCCCTCTGTCGAGGCAGCGGGGTTACAAAGCAGGACGCTTTAGTTTTAATGTTAAAGGTGGGCGCTGCGAGAAATGCCAGGGTGGAGGCTCGATCCGGATTGATATGCACTTTTTACCGGATGTCTGGATCGAGTGTGAGGCTTGCCAAGGACATCGCTATAATCGCGAGACTCTCGATGTGCGTTATCGAGGGAAGAGTGTTGCTGATATACTTGAAATGACGATTGAGGAGGGGCGGGAGTTTTTTGGAGCGGTTCCGAGATTGAGTGTGATCATGAATACACTTTTTGATGTCGGGTTAGGTTACGTGCATCTTGGGCAGGCTGCTAACACGCTTTCGGGGGGTGAAGCTCAGCGCGTCAAGTTGGCATGCGAGCTATCTAAATCAGCGCCGGGGCATACGCTTTATCTTTTGGATGAACCAACGACGGGCTTGCACTATCAGGATGTGCAGGTGCTCCTTGTAGCCTTGTTAAAGCTCCGCGATGCCGGGCATTCTTTGGTTGTGGTTGAGCATAACCTAGAGGTGATCTCAGTTTGTGATCATCTCATTGATCTCGGCCCCACTGGAGGGGTGGGAGGAGGAAGCATTGTAGCAACTGGGACTCCAGCCGAAGTTAGAAAAAGTGAACTATCTCTTACTGGGCAAGCTTTGCGGGATTTCACTAGCTAAGCGTCCCCCGCCAGCGGGCGATTTGTGCGTGGACGTTTTTTATTGAAGGTGCTCCAGGATTGGTCCGAGCTTCGAGAGCTGTTTTTAACGAAAAGATACCGGAGGCTTCCGGTGTGAATGCCGGGTCAATTTCGGTGAGATCAAGCTTGTTTAGTGATATGCCTGATTGGACTGAAGTCGCAACGGCTTTTCCAACCAGCTCGTGAGCCGCGCGGAAAGGAACTCCTTGTTTAACAAGCCAGTCTGCAAGGTCCGTGGCAAGGAGAAGCGGGTCTTCTGAGGCGGCGGCACATGCGTCTTCGTTAATCTCCATTTCAGAAATCATTTCGGTATTCACTTTAAATGCGATGGTAAGAGTGTCGATAGAGTCGAAAAGGGGCTCTTTGTCCTCTTGGAGGTCTCGATTGTAGGTGAGTGGAAGCCCCTTCACCGAGGTTAGGATTGACGTTAGATTGCCATAAAGTCGACCGGTCTTTCCTCGCGTGAGTTCGCAAACATCAGGGTTTTTTTTCTGAGGCATCAGAGATGACCCGGTGGTATGGGCGTCTGATAAGGTGACATAACCAAACTCGCTGGAACACCAAAGGATTAGGTCCTCAGAAAGTCGGGAAAGGTGAGCACCGATGAGGGCAAAGTCGAAAAGAAGTTCGGCAATATAGTCACGATCAGAAATAGCATCCATCGAATTCGTAGTGATTGAGTCAAAACCCAGCTCTGCTGCAATTGCTTCGCGATCAAGATTAATAGTTGAGCCTGCAAGGGCGCCAGAACCTAGCGGGGAAACGTTGACCCGAAGACGCGCCTCTGTAAGGCGACTCTTATCCCGGGCCAGCATTTCAACGTAGGCTAGAAGGTGGTGTCCAACGGTCACTGGCTGACCACGCTGCAGGTGTGTGTAGCCTGGAAGGATTGTTTCAGCATAACGGCTTGCCTGATCGAGAAGCGCATTCTGAAGCCCACCAATAAGATTAAGGAGGTTATCAATAGCGTCCCGAGAATAGAGGCGAGTGTCGGTGGCGACCTGATCATTCCGAGAACGCGCGGTGTGAAGCTTAGCACCAGCCGCTCCGATCCTTTCGGTGAGAGCGGCTTCGATATTCATGTGGATGTCCTCGTGTTCAATCGAGAATTCGAAGTGACCTTCTGTGATTTCATTCTCAATCTCGTGAAGCCCATTTTCGATTTGGGAGAATTCACTCTCGGTCAAGATCCCAGCTTTGACCAGGGCTCTGGCATGGGCGATTGATCCTAGGATATCGTGCGGGTATAAGCGCCAATCATAGGAGATGGATTCTCCATATTGTTGAACAAGATCAGCAGTAGCTTTTGAAAATCGGCCTTTCCACATAAGGTGGAGAGTCTTGGCGGAGTGGTCGTCGCATTCAAGTCTGGAGCGAAAAGAAAATCCCGATGGCTGGAATGGCTCATCGGGATTGTGAAAGAGGAGAAAGGCTCCGAGTCTAAAACTCGAGATCTCGAGTGGTCGATGTCAGGATGGCACGATTATTTCCGCAGGCGATCTGGATTTCTTCCATAAAGTCAGAGATTTGGACGTTATTCTTAAGAACGATTCCGTAGCGGAGTTCACTCATCATTCCAGCTTGGACTGACTCCACGCTGATCATCTCGGTGGCATCCGTGAATTTATCGAAAATATCATTGAAGGCTTTAGAGAAGTCGACGTCGTTGTTCACGCGAATGCGAAGTTGATGAGACGCACGCTTTGGAGCGAAGGCGTCTCGCTTAGAGATAAACCAAATGGCGAGTCCGACGATTATGGTGGTGACTAGAACGATCTCGTATTCGCGAGCTCCGACGCCCATGCCTGTCGCCATCGCAAAGAAAATAAAGGCAAGGTCACGCGATTGCCCCAGATTGCGTCTGAAGCGAATCATGGAAAATGCGGCAAACATGCCGAAGGCGACAGCTTCGTTTCCATTGACAACCATAATGAGGATGGTTGTTACGGTTCCAATAATAACCAAGGTGTGAACGTAATCTTGTGAGTAGCGCGTGCCTTTGTAAGTGCTCTTGTAAAGAAGTCCGACCAACATGTTCAGGAAGAAGCTCATGCCCATGGCGCCCAGAACTTCGAGAGGCTTAGGGTCGCTTTGCCTGATGGTCTCAAGGGTTTCGATGATACTGGCTAAAGAGAATGCAATAACGGGTTCCATAAAGTAATGTGTTTTGGTGTGGAGAAATTTGGGTTCTTTTCGGGTGCGATTAGGCGGCCGGTTGCTTTAGTTTTCCAATTTGTGAGCGAAGCACTGGATCGACTTCCTTCATAGCCTTACAAAATTTACTAAAGCTTCGTCTTACAAGTTCTTCTTCACCTCCGTATTCACGGAACCAAAAAGGAACTGGGCCGATTGATTTCACTTCGAAAATTGATTTATTGGCAGGAATGATGTAATCCTTGAATCTTTGGTCGTCAGCCTCGAGTGGTAGGAGGTTTGAGCGGCACATCAAGCGGGTGTCGAAAGTGATTCGAAGCTGGCCATCGGGAGTCATCAGCGCCTTACGATCATATCTAAGTTGAATTGCGGGACCAAATTTACGCCGTTCAACGAGGTCGAAGAGTTCCTTGATGATCATGCGTTCAGTCCTCGTCCAATCGCGTCTAATGGTTTTCAAGATATCGTAATTCCCATTTGCAAACTCGATCGCTTCTTCCACGGGAAGGAAGAGCCTTCGTTTGGCTCCGAGACCAAAGTGTTTGTGCTTAATCTCAATAAAGCCGGTGGGAGGGATTTTTCCGCCCTCGCAGCCATAAATTCTTACCCTAATCTTTCGTCGGCTGGCAAGGCGCCGTTCCTTCTCCCAAAAGCACTCTCGGTCTGGAGTCTCAAAATACTCCGTGACGATGGGGTAGCAACCGTCTTCTGACGCTAGGCTGTCCACGATAAGCCGATCGTCCAAGTCCTTCTGGATTTTCTCCATTTGGTCGAGCGTAATCAGATACTTATATTCTGTGCGGTTAAGGCTCAATAGGAATCGAAGTTATGAAAGTTTCTTTGAAAGATAACTGGTTAGATAGTCATCGCGGGCGGAAAGCTAAGGGGGAAAATCGGGTTCTGACCAGCCTAACTTTTCAGTTGATAGGCAGTTTCCCCATTTTTATGGAGAATCAGATCTATCTCATCACTTGAGAGAGAGGAAGTCAGGCCAATTACGGTGTCAGACCATTCATGGTAAGAATCCAATCTCAAAAGACATACGGGCCAATCGGTTCCGAACATAACGCGCTCAGCGCCGAAAATTTC
>DCQM01000043.1 GCA_002323895.1 Akkermansiaceae bacterium UBA1518 | reverse complement strand
AGGACTTTAAGTGATCGGTTTATTGCGTCTGAATATATCCCAGAGCGCACCCAAGAACAGCTCGCTCGGCTTTCGCCAGCTTCGATTTTTCCGGGTGATGCCTTACGCGATTCCTTTACGTGGGGGACTTGGTATGACGCCGACCCTGTTCCGAAGGTCTGGAATACGACTCATCCTGATGCTGAAACGATGGAGCGGGCAAGCGACCGGATTAACTTAGAGTGGCTGCCAATGAGACGGATTGAAATCTATAGTAATACTCCGGACCTTCCTGGTTCTTTGGAGTCCCCAGAGGTAAGGATAGGGGCCCTCGATTTTGATCCGATTTCCGATGATCAAGATCAGGAGTATGTGGAGTTGATTAACCAGTCACCGACCGCGGTGGATCTCTCGGGATGGCGAGTAGATGGCGCAATTAAGATCACCCTCCCCCCTGGAGCGGTAATCCCGTCGGGGGATAGTTTGTTCGTAAGTCCGGATGTCGTGGCATTCCGATCTCGTGATTTGAGCCCGGCTGGAAGCGAGCAGCGATTTTTAATTGGGCCTTATTCTGGGCATCTAGCAGCGGAGGGAGAGACTCTCGAATTGTACGATGCTGAAGGTGTTCTGCGCGACAGTCACACATACAGCGGGGCTTTTAAGGGTTTCAATGGGGATAGCCGTCAAGATTTGGATGGTGATGGAATGAACGCTATTCTTGAGTGGGCTCTTGGTAGTTCGGATCGAGCTTATAATGCCTTGCCTGCTCCTGTTGGAGGTCATTTCACATATTCCGTACAATCCAATTTGAATGGTTTTTCAGTCCATATTGAGACGAGTCTAGACCTTCAAGATTGGCAGCGAAACCAGGTGAACGAATTGAGTAGGGTCACCGGAGAGGATGGCTTTGATCGGGTGACGGTTAACCTTCCTCATTTTGATTCAATCTGCTTTGTAAGACTCGTGCTGGAGCGAGAATAAATTGATGACAAGGGAATGGATCCTTGTTGTCGGGAAGCGGGTTCTTATACTTGCATCGCTATGAGGGTCACTCGTCTTGCCTACTTTCTCCCTGCCTTACTGCTTCTATCGAATGCCTGGGGCAAACCTAATATCATAATGATTATGGCCGATGATATGGGCTACGAGACCGTAGGGGCTAATGGATGCGATGACTACAAGACGCCCAATATCGACGCCATGGCTAAAAAGGGGATGCGTTTTACTAATGCCTTTGCTAATCCGATTTGTACGCCCTCGCGGGTGAAATTGATGACAGGGAAGGCTAATGTCCGGAATTACACTTTCTTTGGTAAGCTCAATCGTGGTCAGAGGACCTTCGGAAACTACTTTCGTGATGCTGGTTACAAAACCTGTATCTCAGGGAAGTGGCAGCTGGGTCAGGAAACTGATGCCCCCTCACATTTTGGTTTTGATCAATCGTGCCTCTGGCAGCTCAAAAAAGGGAATAGCCACACCATAGAGGGGAAAAAATACGACAGTCGCCACACAAGTCCGGATCTCAGTATTAATGGAGTCGCCAAAGAATTTCGCAATGGTGAGTTTGGTCCTGATGTTTGCGTTGATTTTATCGAGAAGTTTTTAGAAGCCAATAAAGATGAATCGTTCTTTGTCTACTATCCCATGATTCTTCCCCACTGTCCTTTCGTGCCAACTCCAGGGACGCCGGATTACGATCCCAAGTCCCCGGGAAGCCCGACTTACAAAGGTGATGCTAAATATTTCAAGAATATGGTCGAGCATGTGGATCAGTTAGTGGGTCGGATTGCTTCGAAGGTCGATGAATTAGGGTTGAGCGAAAACACTTTGATCGTCTTCACTGGAGATAACGGAACGGATGTTCCGGTCGTAACATCCTTAAATGGAAAGTCGATAGCGGGAGGTAAAGGGAAGGCTGATCGTGACAGCGGGGTGCGCACTCCATTTTTTGTGACGATGCCGGGAACGGTGCAAGCAGGGAAGGTCTCGAATGAGTTAGTCGATTTTTCAGACCTCTTACCCACCTTTTGCGAGTTAGCGAAGATTGATACATCGGAGAATAAGAATCTCGATGGAGTCAGTTTACTACCCACCTTAATCGGGAAAGGAGAGCGAAAGAAATCTTGGTCCTACCTGTTTTATAGTCGAAATGACGCCACCCAGTCGGCTTCCTCGGTGGTGGTGCGGAATGCAACTCATTTAGTTTACCGTAAGGGTGGGCCGGATAAGAAGATTGAGTTCTTTGATTGTTCGATTCCCTATGAACGTAAACTTCAAAAGTTTTCGGATCTTAGTGACGATGAACGTAAGGTTTTCGCCGAGCTGAGTCTTGTGATGAAGCGATATGACACCCAATTTCAAAGTGATCTAAGTAAGGATGCGGTGCAGCAATGGCAGCAAAAATCTAAGATTGGGAAGAAAAAGAAGAAGTAATCAAAATCATTTTTTGCTACCCTCTAGTTTTCAATTTCTCTCCTGTTTGTTGTGCTCCGCGGTTTTGTTTTTTTAGTGATAGCCTCAGCGGCTTTTTCGCAGGGACTTGATACAGAAGTCCTGAAGGAAATCGATGCCCTGATCGAAAAGGGAATTTCTAATAAGCGGATGCCGGGTGGGGTTCTTCATTTGGAA
>DCQM01000085.1:37130-37256 GCA_002323895.1 Akkermansiaceae bacterium UBA1518 | reverse complement strand
GAAGCAACCAAGAGCCTCTTCCTTTTTCTCAGCCTTAGTGTAGATGACACCCAATTCGTAGAGAATCTCTTTCTTGGTGTTGTCCATTTGGGTGAGTTCGTCGTTGGCGTCTTTTAGCTGCTTAAT
>DCQM01000085.1:22152-36730 GCA_002323895.1 Akkermansiaceae bacterium UBA1518 | reverse complement strand
CGAATATGGGGGTTACGAGTGGCCTGCTGGAGGTGTGGAATGGCATCACTGTAGTCACCGGCATCATAAAGAGCCTGACCAAGATCGTAGCGCATTTTGGGATCTGTTGGGTTCTGTTTCACTCGCTCCTCGCATTCCCCAAGGCGCTCAACAACCCGGGATTGCTGAATCTCTTTCAGCTGGTCCTGCAGCTCTTGGTTGTTTGGATCAGCAGCGGCAGCTGCCTCAATATCCTTGATGTGTTGGTCAGCGGCCTTGTCCTTAATCTCGTTGGCCTTGGCGCGCAAGGCGACATCCCCGTTAGAAAGTTCGTGGGCCCAACTGTAAAATGAGTGACAGGTATTCCAGTCCTCAAGTTGCTCATAAGTTTGGGCGAGCTGCTTAACGACCGGGAGATTGTTGGGGTCCGCTTCGTATTGCGCGGCGAGTTCACCAGCCCGCTCTTCCAACTGTTCTTTAGTGAGAGCGGTTCGGGAAGCTTTCTCCAATTCTGCAGCCTCGTCAGTTTTCACCATGTCTTGGAAACTAGAATTTTCAGACATACGGTTCTGCTGCATTGAAGCTTTTGCCGAGCAGTCTTTTTCACCGCGCACCGCTTCGCCATCGCCGGGATCCTGCTTTACGATTTCGCGATAGATTCTGGAGGCATCAAGGTGCATTTCGCGATTAACATAAAATTGAGCCAATTTGTGAGCAACCTTGGTGTTTTCGGGGCTACCTGTTTTGGCAGTTTCGAGTGCGAACGCTGCGGTATCGAGAAGGTTCATGTTAAGAGCGATCTCATAGAAGGCTTCGTTAATACCACAATTGAAAGGGTCCTTTTCAAGTTCCTTCTCGATTGCGATTAGCGCTCCCACAGAATCTTTCTTGGCCTGTCGTATAAAGGAGCCGCCTCCTCCACTGGTTCCAAAGAGACCCTTTTTGGCAGCGCCTGGAATTGCGCCGGTTTCGATGATCTCGGCTTGGCGGACTAGTTTGCGGGCATTTAAAAACCCGGGCTCTTCTTTGAGGATAGCCTGAAGGAATTTGATGGCATATCCGTGGTTGTTTTTTTCAACACTGGCTTTGGCATTCTTCCAGTGGTCCTTGAGGGCGGATGGTAATTCGGCCTCATTGATCTCTCGAATTTCTTTCGTTTCTGACATGATCTTGGTGTGTGGGTAGGTGTTTTGGTAGGTGGTTTTCAGTAATCAAGCGACAAACGGATGACTTGGCAAGCACCCAAGATCACTAGTCTAGATTCTTGAGCATGAAAGGCTCTGATCCATCGCTTCAGCAGGGTTTTCAGAGGGGCTGGTTCCAACGACAATGGCGGGAACTCCAGCGACTGTCTTGTGCGGGGCTACGTCATCGAGGACCACACTTCCAGCCCCGATTTTGGCACCTTTGCCAATTTCAACGGGACCAAGAATCTTGGCTCCGGAGCCGATCATCACGTCCGAGCGGATAAGGGGGTGCCGATTTCCCGATGTTTTTCCAGTTCCGCCAAGTGTGACTTCGTGTAAAATCGATACATTATCCTCAACAATGGAAGTTTCTCCAATTACGACGCTAGTGGCATGATCGAGGAAGATACCGCAGCCCAACTGAGCGGCTGGGTGGATATCAACTCCGAAAACCTCTGAAGCGAGGCTTTGGAAGTAGTAGGCCAGATCGTGTCGGTTATTTTTCCACATTCGATGTCCCAGGCGATAAGTCGCTAGTGCGAGGAAACCTTTGTAATAAAGGAGCGGCTGAGTCAAAGAATGACAGGCTGGATCCCTTTCATTGATTGCAATCAAGTCGGATACCATACTTGATACGAGCTCTGGGTGGTCGACTAGGATTTCCTCCAATAAGGGAAGAAGTTCATCTCGTGTCATGTCTTCCCGGGCTAGTTTACGCGAAAGGCGGGCCGCAACAGAGCAGGCTATGGAATTCCGCGAAATAAAAATGTCTTCCATGAGTGCCGTAAGGCGGTGCTCAGAGCTCGAGATCTGGCGAGCTTCGTCTTGGATCTTTTTCCAAACTAAATCGAGTTCTGGTTTTCCCTCGACACACAAGAGATTACTCTTAGAGATGGTGTTTTGGGGCGTGGTGTGGTTTCCTTTCATCAGTGAGGATTTCGCAGAAATTAGATTATGCAAGTCGCGCAGTTGTTCATCTGGCAAAAAAGCACGATGGTCAATCGGTTACTCGTGCAGACGATATTGCAGAGAGCGAAGGGATACCATCTAGTTTTTTAGCTCAAATCCTACATGAGCTAAAAAGAACCGGAGTGGTCACCAGTCGGCGTGGTAAAACCGGGGGGTGGAAGCTCATTGAGCCCCCAGCGGATATTAGCCTTCTCAGAATTGTGGAGGCTTTAGAACCAGAAGCACTCGGGCAGATCCCTGAACCAATCGGAGAGTCCGGAGTGGCTGTGAAAAATCTCTGGGAGAGCGTCCAAGAAAGCAGTCGGCAGATTTTAGCTGAGAATACCCTTGAAACGTTGGCCGCGGAGGATGAGCCGATGTTTTATATTTAGTAAGAAAATCTTACCCATTATCATCGAATAAATCGGGATACGCGGCTCTTGCTGCTTGATGACTAAGCTTGTAAATCTCGGCACTGGTTGGCATCGAGAGGGCTTCCTCGGCGAGTGCCTTACATTCACCAAAATCTAGGGATAAGAGAGCCTTTCGGACAGGAGCAATCTCATGAGGTCCGACCGATAGCTCGTCTATGTCAAGCCCCACAAGTAAAGGGATAAGACTCAGATCTGCAGCCATTTCTCCGCAAATCCCAGTCCAGATGCCGGCACGAGAAGCTGCGTCAGTGGTCATCTTGATCAGTCGTATGACGGCGGGGTGGGTGGAACGGTAAAGCTTGGCAACGCGATTATTGATACGGTCGACCGCCACGGTGTATTGGATTAGATCATTCGTGCCAATCGAGAAAAAATCGACTTCTTTGGCGATCTCATCTGCTACTAGAACAGCTGATGGGATTTCGATCATCGCTCCAATTTCAAGATTGGCATCGAACCTGCATCCTTCGGTCTCCAGTTCGGCCATGCACTCTTTGACAAGGCTCTGACAACGTCGAGTTTCGCTAATGCCGGAAATAAAAGGAAACATCATGCCGATTTTACCGTGAGCACTCGCGCGAAGAATGGCTCGAAGTTGTTCTTTAAAAAAGTCAGGCCGATCTAGTGAGACCCGAATGCCCCGCCAACCTAGGAATGGGTTGGGTTCGGGTTCGATGAGAGGTTCGGTAGACAGCTTATCTCCCCCGGAGTCGAGTGTGCGAATGATTGCAGGCTGGGAACCTGTTCGTTTTGCCAGCTCGATGTAGATTTCTGTTTGTTCTTCTTCAGTCGGGGAATGCCCGGTTTCAAGGAGGAAAAACTCAGTTCGAAAAAGACCGACGCCTTCTGCTCGGTTGTCTTGAACAAGATCGAGTTCGTGGGTGAATTCGATATTTGCTGATAGAGTGATATGTCGGCCGTCCTTAGTCGTGCTTTCCTGATCGCGAAGTGCCTCGAGTGCTTTGCGTTGTTCCCGCTTTCGATTAGCGAGGGAACGATAATGGCGGGTAGTCTCCTCCGAAGGATGCACGATAAACTTCCCGCTGTATCCATCTACAATCGCGGGGGCGAGAGCCGTGATTTCAACAATCACTTTCCCTAGTCCGACAATCGCGGGAATACCCAAGGCCCGTGCAAGAATTGCTGTGTGCGAATTCGCGCTTCCTTCCTCCGTTACGAAACCAAGCAATTTGCTGCGGTCGATTGATGCGGTGTCCGACGGGGTTAAATCATAAGCGGCGAATAGGTGCTGGTGATCTAGGCCGACGATATTGGTTGCAGCTTCGAAATTTCTAAGCACTCGCTGTGAGACATCTTCGATGTCGATAGTTCTTTCACGGAGGTAGGGGTCGGAGATGCGGCGCATCGCCTCTAGGGCTGTCTGCATCACCGCATAAAAACAATATTCGGCATTTTGCTTTCGATTTTCAATGGCGAGCGCAACTTTTTTTTGCAGGCTCGGATCGTCGAGAACCATGCTGTGAGCTTCGAAAACCAAGCCCTCATCGCCACCAGCGACTTCATCAATCTTAGTTTTCAGGCTTGCGAGCTGCTGTCTCGTGATATCAAAGGCGGTTGCAAGCCGCTCCTTTTCGAGTTGGAGCTCATCTTCCGGAATCTCGTAAACATTTGGGGCGGAAAAACCTCGGGCGGCGACATGAACTGGACCAAAAGCGATTCCACGGGACGCAGGGGTACCGCAAAATATTTTCTCTTTTGGTGATCCTTCCGCCATTTACTGGAAAGGAGCCTGACGATTTCAACTCGTTCGGTCAATCACAAGCAAATGGAAGGGAACCCGACACTAAGCCGTTACGTTTTCCTCAAAATCTCTTTCGATTAAATCCCCGAGAGCAGTAAGAGCCTCGGACTCTTGGTCACCTTCAGTAATTATGGAGATCACTGAACCATGCCCCGCAGCTAGCATCATCAGCCCAAGAATACTCTTTCCATCGACCTCATCATCGTCCTTTTCCACGCGAATATCGCATGGAAAACTGTTCGCGATTTTTACGAATTGTGCGGCGGGCCGGGCATGGATTCCAAGTTGATTGGTGATGGTAAAATCTTTACGGGGCATAAATACGTCTGGTGACATAGCCATTCTGTATTCCGAAATCACCCTCGCAAAGATAAATATTTCACAATGAAATCTCTTGATGCCGATCGTCAGCCTGAGGACTGATGGGGTTTTCTTGCAAGGGAACCTCAGGGCTGAAGCCTCTAAATAAGTAAGTTGATAGAAGTTATTGGTAGGTTCATTGAGGTCATGTTCTTTTGGTTGGAATTCGCTGGATAAGACAGATATATTGAAAATTGGTGTTTTGTGGGGGTGAAAGATTGTCAGATATTGCTTATTCCATCAGCTTGACTTTCGTTCGCGATAAACGAAAAATCTAGTCGTGGAAAAGCCGAAGATTCCTGGAAAAACCATCTATCGACTTTCGATCTACCATCGTTGTCTAGGACGATTGGAGGATAATTCGATTGAGACTGTGAGTTCATCAAGTCTAGCCAAGGCGGCTGGTGTGAATCCAGCCCAGCTCCGCCGTGACTTAGGGTATCTCGGGACTTTTGGCACTCGAGGGCTGGGATATCCGGTTATTGAACTTGCCGAGGCGATTCGTGTGGTTTTGGGCCGGGAGCAATTGCAGCCGGTGATTTTAGTCGGGGTTGGTAATCTCGGAGCGGCGCTGCTCCGGTATGATGGCTTTAAAAAAGAGGGGTTTGAACCAGTTGCAGCATTCGACGCTGTTCCTGAAGCTGTGACTCTTCGGGGGATAAATGTCCCGGTCCATCATGTTGACGGGATGCCGACTTTTATTAGAGAAAACAAGGTTAAGCTGGCGGTTCTTTCGGTGCCTGCAGCGCACGCTCAAGAGGTTACCAATGAATTAGTCGATGCCGGGATCCAAGGAATTCTGAGCTTTTCACCGACCGTTCTTGAAGTGCCTGCTTCGGTCACAGTGAACAGTGTTGACCTTGCTCTTGAGCTAGAGCAGGTCAGTCTTTTCACCAAGAACGATGGTGGGGGTGGCGGTGATGCAGCGTCTATTTCCTAGACGCTATTGTTTAGCAGCCTGATATCTTAAAGATAAATCGTCACATTTTTTTTGGTGTGCGATAATTTTAGGCTCATTAGATGGATCATCTTTGTTAAGTGAGGCTAACACCGCTAGTTCGGTGCGGGCTTTAATCAGAGCCGTATTGATGGAAGCAGCCTTCCACTTTTTGAGACGTCCAGCTAATTGAGATCTTTTAACCATAGTCTTTGCGACCACTTCCTTTTCCGCCGCCGAGATCTTTTCGTGGTCTTGAACAGTCTTGTTGAGAACTTCAAGTTGCTTTTCGATCGTGAGGATTTCGGTGTTTGCGCCCTGTATCTTAGCAAGTTTTACCTCTTTGTCCTTGGTTGCCTGGTTACGTTGCGCGATGAGTTGTTGATGTTCGGTGGTGAGTTGCTCGGTTCGCGCATTGAGCTGGGGTATTTCAGCATTTAGGTTTTCGATCGAGGAAGCGTGGGTCACAATAAGCTTATTGAGATCCGCTAATTTTTCAGCATATCGCTGTACGACTTGTCTTGCTAGGCCTTCGATTTGCTCGGCTACAATCAAAAGATTTCTGGTTCCGATATTTTCGGGGTCTCTGTTCGAGGCCTCCCGCTTTTTGAGCGTATCTTGCGATGCGGCCATAACGGTCCGATCTGCTGCAATACGCTCTTGTTCCAGTTTTTGGCTTTCGGCAGTTAGCTTTGACCTTTCTTGCTCAGTTTTTATTTTTTGTTGGGTCGTTTCTTTGATGTTTTGTGCGATTTGATCACGATCTTGGATTTTAGTCTCAATCATCTGCTCGAGTTCCTCCAATCTTTTGGAGAGGGCATTGACTTCCTGCTGAAAACCGGTCGACTCCCTTTTCAGAATTGAAATCGTTGAAATAGGGATTTTGAGTTTTGCAAGAACGGCTTTTAATGCGAGGTCGGCAGCTGTGCTTTTTTCTTGGTGCAAGATGAGCTCAGTTTCAATGGCCTTCTTGTTTTCAGAGATGGAAATAATACGTTCCTCGATTGATGGCGGGGTTGTAGTGAGTTCTCCGATTTTTTGGAAATCTAATGTATTCCAGACTTCGATTTTTCCATTCCAGTCAGCCGTGAAGTAGCGGCTACCATCATGGGAGAAAGCGACTTCAGTTATCATTTCTGGGAATGGTTGGGATTGCTTTTCAAGGGTGAGGTCTGCCTTCCAAAGTTTGACGCGGCCGTCGCGGGTTGAGGAAATTAATTTACCATTTCGTGCGTAGTCGAGTGCTAGAATTCCCCCGCCTGCGGCTGTGCCTCTTTTTATCTCCTTGCCTTGATTCATGTCCCAGAAACGGATTGTTCCGTCCTCTGAGGCGGTCGCTACGAGATTTGAGTCGGCCCTCCACTTGATATCGACAATTGCTTTTTGGTGACCGCGGAGACTGTGAAATTCGTTGCCGGTTGCGGCCTCCCAAATCTGAACTCCACTACCACGACCACCTGTTGCAAGAAGGACTCCGTCTGGGGAGTAGGCGATTGCCGTAACCCAGTCAGTGTGCTTTTTGATGCTTTTGAGCTGTTCGCCCTCTTGGGTGTCCCAAAGTTTGACGAGTCGTGAAGGTCCCCCGAGTGCAATACCTCCGAGATCGGCCCTTAGATCAGCAGCGAGAACCGAATCGAATTCTTTGCCCATTGTCATTATTTCTTCACCGTTGGTGATATCCCAGGTGACAGTTGTTCCTGATTTCCCACCAATCCCACCACCGGCGATTAGATATTTACCGCTGGGATGAAAGGAAATGCTTTCAGGGTTTCCTTTTGGAAATGGAAGAACGCCAATCAATTCGAGAGTATCGGAGTCATAGAGAAGGATTTGCTTCTGTCCGGTTACTGCGAGCAGGGGAGCCCATGGACTAGCATCCATATCTGCAACGACGGTTGATCGTGTTGGTGTGACGACCGGCTCAAGAAGCAGATCCTGAGGCATTGGTGGTGGGCCTTCTGGTTGCTTTCCGGTTGGGATTGATCCCAGAGTGAAGGCTGGTTTGGGTCGTTTTTTTGCTTTCGACCCCTTGTTCTCAAGAAGTCCTCCGTCGATCCAGATTCGGATGAGATCAGCATCCTTCTTCGCGATTTTATCGCCCTCGGGTGGCATGACTGGTTCTTCAGTATGAACGGTTACGGTAAATAATTTTGAAGAACCACCATCTCCGGAAAGTGCAATTTTTCCGCCCGAACTTCCAGCCAGGGTTCCGGTGTAGGTGGAAAGGTCGAGGTCACCTTTCTTCTTGTCGGGATTGTGACAATTTAGGCACTTCGATTCGAAGATCGGAAAGATGTGATCGTCATATGTGATCTTATCTGCCGCACCAGATAAGTTCACGGAGATAAGGAAGATTGGTAGAGATGGTTTCAACATCCGGAGCGGGGGATCAGTGGTTGAAGAGATATTCCTTGGAGTTGAGGAGGGCCCAGAAAATATCCTCAAGTACTACCAATTTTTCTTTTGAATCATTCGCGTTAGCAAGAGTGTGGTTTAGCTTTGAGACCTCGGCTTCGTTTGGATCGCGGGAAAGTGTCTTGCGATAAAGAGATCTCACGATTTCTTCAGGTGGAGATTTATCGGTGATCATCTTGTTGATCACTTTTCCACGAATGATGCGATTATGCACGGAGTCGCCATTGAGGAGGTGGAGCGCCTGAGAAAGGTTGGGTTCCATTTTCACTTCGCATGAGCAAACGGTCTTGCGTGTGGCGCGGCCAAATGTTGTTAGAAAGTAGGTCGATGTATTCCCGTCCGCAATATTTACCGCACGCGCTCCAAGTGGAAGCCCACGGAATTTATTTGGGGTATCAGTCACTTGAGCCAAGGTATCGAGGAGAACTTCGGCGCGGAGTCTGCGAATACGAGATTTTGAGAAATTCGTTTCGTCGCTCTTATTGGTTTCGTTAGCTTGAGTCGAAAGTTGATATGTGCGTGAGGTGCAGATGTCACGGACGAGCTTTTTCATATCAAAGTTATACTCCGTAAACTTTTTGCCGAGTGCCTCGAGCAAAGCTGGGTTTGTTGCTGGATTCGAAATGCGGACGTCATCGACCGGGTCGACAATACCGATGCCGAAGAAGTGAGACCAAATAATGTTAGACACGTTTCGAGCAAACCAAGTATTTCCGGGCTTGGTCAACCACTCTGCTACTGCTTTGCGGCGTGTTGTTCCTTTGATTTCAGCTGGGCCGTCGCCTAGATAAGTTGGAGTTGCATTTTGGTTGGTGACGGGGTGTTTGATCTCTCCTCCACCGTCATAAATGATCATGTCAGTTGGATCCTCTCCTCGTTTGCGTTTTACTTGGGTGAAAAAGGAGGCAAAACCATAGTAGTCGTCCATGGTCCAGCGATCAAATGGATGGTTGTGGCACTGAGCGCACTGAATCCGGGTCCCCATGAAAACTTGCGCGACGTTCTCGGTGAGTTTTTTGATGTCTTGCTCTGATTTGAAGAAGTTGGTCGCCGGGCTCTCATAGGAACCACCGGTTGCGGAGAGCAGTTCACGAACAATTTCATTAAAAGGGCGGTTGTTGGCGATTTGGCCACGGAGCCACTCATACCATAGGAGAGCAGATTTATAGGTGACATCGTTGCTATTGTTCCCGGTGGTTCGAATTTGAAGGAGCTCAGCCCACTTCATAACCCAAAGTTCGGTGAAGTCCTTGCGCTCCAGAAGTTGGTCCACTAATGCATCACGCTTCCCTGGATTGGTGTCGGAGACAAAAACCTTCAATTCCTCCTCAGTTGGAAGAAGCCCGATTATATCGAGATAGACACGCCGAATGAAAATCTCGTCGGAGCAGATTTCGGATGGGACAATCCGCAGTTTGTGAAGTTTCTCGTGGACATGATTATCGATGTAGTTGAACTGCTTGAGTTTGGGCTTGGTATATTTCAATCCCTCTGGGATGACAATCGCCATGGAGCCCTCGGTAAAAGTGTGAAAACGGGCCATGAGGAATGCTTCGCCCTGAGTTTTTGAACTGGTGACTCCCGAACTTGCATCGACGGAAATAGAGTTGTCGTTTGAAGAAGTGTAATTAGAGAGTGTGGAGACGTCGCGATCTGTGCCATCGGAGTAGGTGGCTTTGACTGTTAGGGGGATTTCTTTAGCCGAACCCTCGAGAAGAAATTCTTTGGGCTCGACCTCAATTTTGACAGGCAACGCAATTTCGGCGGGGTCATACTTTGCCCCATCTTTTATCCATTCGAGGAGAGTTGAGTGAAAAGGAGAGTCTTTTTCGAAAAGCTTTCCGCCCGTATGAGGCACTGTGCCGATGGCCTTGGTGAGCAAGAGAGATTCTTCTGGAAGAGCGAGATTGATCCGGCGTCCTGCGAACTCTCGGGTCACCCGTTGGTAATCACCTTTAGGGTCATAGCCAAAAAGCGAGATCATGAAGCCATCTTGTCCCCGTGCGGAACCATGACATGCTCCGGTATTACAACCAGCGGCAGTGAAAACAGGAACAACGTCTTGTTGGAAGCTTATGCGTCGGTCCTCTACTGCGCTCTTTATGACGACAGGAATGGTAAGTTCCTTACCCCGAAAGGAAATTTTTACAGTGGTAGCGCCGTCCTTGATTGGAAATAAAGTTGAGCCCTCAATACGGGTGAGTGACGGATCGGAGATCGTGAATTTAACGGAGGATGTAACATTGCGAGTAACAGCATTCTTGTCGGTTGCGAGGATGATGAGGCGGTGAAAGTCACGCTTTGTTTCAAGAGTGATCGAGGTTGGGTAAACCGCGATCGAGGCCAGATCTGGATCAGGTTTTGAATAATCTTCCTTGGTCTTGCTTCTTTCCTGATGCTGGAGGGTGATTGTGTCATCCCATTTGGCGCCGTTTGCGATCCAATTTTTGAGACGAGCGACCTCTTCTTGCGTTAAAGGTTTGCGCTCCTTCTTTTTTGAGGAAGGTGGCATAAATTCATCATCGTCATGCGCTAGAAGGACTCGCCTTAGGAGCTCTGATTGGTCTGGCGTCTTTAAGTCGATTGGAGACCCGGAATCGCCGCCTTCGAAAAAGTTTGCTTTGAGGTCCATGCGGAGCCCTCCTTTGTCCTTTTTTTCGTTATGGCATTCGACACAGGAATACTCAAAAATATCACGGACATTAGTGATAGATGCTGATGCTTCGAGAGTCAGTGCGGCGATGAAAAGGGAAGTTGGGAGCTTCATTGTTTTTGGGACTGACGAAGTTGTTCGAGGCGTGAGAGGGGTTTTTTAGGCACTTCTTTTTGCACTGCTTTGACCGGAGTGACTTTGGCTTCTGGCTTCTTTTTTGGGGCTGGTGGAGGAGGGTCGATTCTTAGGGTGCCTCCTTGGCCTACATTGTGTGGAATGGGGTAACCATCTTTCACTATGATTACCTGACAAAAAAGGTTGGCATGTTTGCCCTTGCGGGCGTCCTTGGTGACTTCAAGTGGGAATGTGACTTCGGCTGATGTAGTGGTGATCTTTTTCTCATTCGTTTTCACCCCGTGTGGAAGGGCTTGAAGAATAACACGGGCTTCTCCTGTGAAAGGTTCAAGGTGATCTAGCGTGGCAACCACACTCGTATTTTTCCCAGGATTGGTCGCGGCCATAGCGATTGTGAGATTGACAAAGGGCTCGGAGGTTTTCAGGTCGGCAAATTGTGAAGAGACTCTCACTGTTCCTTTGTCAGTAACTGCTTCTCCAGTGACCAGGATTCTCCAGTCGTTAATCGGAGCGTCTCCGGTTGCATTTAGGATGAGGCTCACTTCGTTTTTGCCTTCAGGGATTTCAACCTCAGTTGGAGCTCCAATTCCGGGCGGTTTCCAAGGAAGCTTTACTTTTATCTTCTTGTTAAAATCATTTAATCGATTGGCAGTGATTTTAAGCGTCATGGTGCCATTTCTAACGAGCGGCACTGGAGGGGCAAAAAGTTCAAGGTGGAAAGGAGCTTCTTCAATAACAGCAATCGAAACTTTTTCAGTGTCAGTGATATGGTAATCTCCTTGGTTGTTTACATAAAGATGTGAAATCTTTTCAGTAAATGGCCCTTTAAGCTTTGTCTTTGGGTCTTCGATTTCAAATGAGTAAAGTCCTCCTTCAACTGGAGCATCGGCTTTCGCCTCAAATAAGATCGGAAAGCTGCTCAGACTACGCGGAACGGTATAGGATTTGACTGAAATCCCCTCCGGAAGGCTGGAGGCATGAAAATCAATATCGCAACCGATGTTGGAACGGGCGATATTTGGGACAATTGCTAGACGATTTCCTCGCGGAACATGGATCATTTTGTGTTTTTGGGTATCGACCCGATCCGCTTTCGGGAGCGTCGCTGAAATTGATGGAGCACGGTTTTGAATCTCGATACGATAAACAAAATCTGGTCCGCCGCGCCTCAGTTGATCGCGAATTTCCAGAACATATTCTCCGTCCGCGGGGATTTCGTAATCGAGCCTACTATCTGGAATGCCCCCTGTTTGATCGTCATTTGCGATAAGATACTTATTGTCGGTAGCCTGACGGATTGAGATTAGACTGTCGAGTGGCGACCGGAGTTGGCGGGCCAAGACTTGAAAGCGCAGTTTCTCACCTTTCTTGGCCTGAAAACGAAACCAGTCATTATCGTCCTTGCTTGATAAAATTCCGTGAAAAGCAACTGGAGCTTTCGGAGGGTTCTTGAGTGGGTATGCTTGCTTGAAATTTTCGTTGGGCTCAGTTTCGTTGAGATAATTGAGAGGGGAGATGTGGACGCTGTTTCCAGATGGTGAACTTAGCCCAGCATCTTCTATGAAGGCTGAAAAGGCTTGGTCGTCTGCCTTGATCTTCTTCTTCAGGTCGCCTTTAGCATCACCGATAAAGGTGAATTCGATTTCTTCACCGGGCTTTGCTGCGGGTGGAAAAATGGCTTGCGGTCTGGGGAAGTTTCCAATGTGGAGGCGGTATTGTGAAGCAGTACTTCCTTCGTATGATGATTCTCGGACTACGACCGTGTAAGGGCCATCTTCGGGGATAATAATAGAAGCAGCGCAATCACGCTTTAGGAGAGGGGAGTCATCACTGACGGCAAGTTCGAATCGGTTTTTATTTAAGATTGCAACGTAAGGATCGAACATGACGCGCCCCAAGCGCATGGCTTCAACTTCGACTGAAAGACGTTGGCCTTTTTTGCACTGAACTTGATAGTAGTCATCGTCCTCCCGGTCCGCGACTCCCTGCACGGTCACGTTTAGGTCGACTTTTTGGGGCTCTTTGAAAGTGTTGTTGAGGTCTCTTTTTTTATCTTCGGTTCGAGCTTCCATGACCGTGGGAAATTGCCCTACCCAAAACGTGCGCATGTAAGTGAGGCCATCTTTACAGCGCAGCCTCATTGGATGTTCCCCAAGCGGGGCATCTGGAGCAATGGCAATGACTGCCTTGACGCTTTTTCCATCTTTGCTGGGTGTAAGCGATTTCACGGTCAGCCCCTTGTGATAGAGTAAAAGCTCCTGTGGCTCGTTTAGACGATTTCCATAAAGCTGAAGTTGAATTTCGGAGCCCAACTGGCCTCCACGAGGTTCCACACGAGAGAGTTCGGGGCTGAAGCTGTGCGCGAGAAGTGAGGAGATTAAAAAAAGGAGCAGCGTGCGAGCCATGACGTTTTTCAAATTAGGCTTTCTTAACGAGAATTTCGTCGAGAACTCGACCTCCGTCGACGATCTCGATGGGGCGATCTCCTGGAGCCATAAGCTCTTTGTCGCCCGTGATTCCAAGTTGATTGTAAACGGTTGTGGCAAGGTCTTGGATGCCGACCATGTCTTCTTCAGGTTCGCCTCCAAGAGCATCTGACGAACCATGAACGAGTCCGCGTTGTATACCGCCGCCGGCAAGACCGACTGAAAATACGCGTGGCCAGTGATCGCGCCCTCCAGTACCATTAATTTTAGGGGTGCGGCCAAATTCCGATGTCACCATTACAAGAGTAGAGTCGAGAAGCCCGCGTTCATCGAGATCCGAAATGAGAGCTGCGATAGCCTGGTCTACCGGAGGCATCTGACCCTGAATGCCATTTTTAATATTGTCGTGGTGATCCCATCCTCCTGCGGTAAGTGAGACGAAGCGGGTGCCTGCTTCTACCAAACGACGAGCGAGAAGCATGCGCTGTCCTGGTGTGTTCATTCCATAGCGATTTTGGACAGCTTCTGGCTCAGCTTTAAGATTGAAAGCCTCGCGTGCTTTTTGGGACGAGATTAATTTGTAGGCGTGTTGATAAAAGGCGTCCATCGAATCGAGGGCATCTGATTCCTCGATTGTCCTAAAATGATGATCGACTGTCTCAAGTAAGCTACGGCGGCGATTAAAGCGAGTGTCGTCGACACCACCCGGCATATTAAGATCGCGTACCTTGAAATCGCCGCGAGATGGTTCTGACCCGATCGCAAAAGGGCCAAACGCCGATGAAAGATATCCGGAGTTAGCAAACTCATTGGGAACAGAGGGGACGCAGACATAAGGAGGGAGATTATTGTTAGGCCCTAATTCGTGCGCCACGACCGAACCCATTGCTGGATATTGGAGTGCTGGAGACGGCTTGTAACCGGTGAACATGTTGTGGGTCCCTCGTTCGTGAGCCGCTTCGCCGTGAGCCATCGAGCGAATAATCGTCATTTTATCGGCGATCTTAGCGGTGTGTTTAAGGTTTTGACTGAATTTGATTCCCTTGATGGAAGTGTTAATGGTGCCAAAAGGCCCTCGGTATTCGGTCGGAGCATAGGGCTTTGGGTCCCATGATTCTTGGTGAGCCATTCCACCAGGTAGGAAAATTTGGATGACCGATTTCGCAACGCCATCGCGAGTTTTGTATTGCTTTTGTTGCGCCTTTGCTTCCATCGAGAGGAATTGAGGAAGGGAAAGGCCTAAGCCTCCGAGCAGCCCGACGTGGAGAAACCCACGGCGTGAGAAATCATTTGAAAAGGGATTGCCTGGACAAGGGTTATTCATAATTTAACGGCGGGATTC
>DCQM01000085.1:9064-21771 GCA_002323895.1 Akkermansiaceae bacterium UBA1518 | reverse complement strand
ACCTAAAAAAGTAGAAAAGTAGACATTTCCATGGACTGGACATTTCAGCTCCTATCGCGAGACTCTTTTCCGTAAAAGACGATGGGCAGCCCACAAATTAAAGGATACACAATTGAGGCCGAAATTGGTTCGGGGTCGGCTGGTGTGGTCTATCTAGCGATTCAAAACAAGGGTTCTCGCTGCGCGCTCAAGGTTTTCAATAGCATGTCTTCTAATCCTGGGCTGATGTCCGATCGAATGGCTCGGGTTTTTAAAGCTGGGGCTCAAGACGTTATTGTCCCAATTATAGCAAAAGAATTGGAAGCTAGACCAGCTTGGGTTGCGATGGAGCTTCTTGCTAATGATGGGGAGGATGAAAACCCACTGACTGCGAAGACTCTCCAGTTTTCTTTCAAGCGCTACCTTCAAAACGACTCAACTTATCCATTCTTACAAAGCTTAGCGTCAGCGCTTGCAAAGCTCCATTCCGCGAGTGTCGCTCATGGAAACCTCAAACCTGGTAATATTTTTCTAGGTCAGGATGGGCGACCCCTCTTTGCTGATTTTGCGAGTGGTTTAATGCCAGGAGTTCACCGTCTGACCTTTAGTGACGCTCTGCTTTATTCTCCGCCCGAGCAACTCCGTTCACGGAATGGCTATGAAGGGGAGGCCGGGTATCGCTGGGACGTTTATGCTTTTGGCGTTTTGGCTTACCGCTTGCTTAACGGAGCCTTTCCACGGGCGGATAAACTTTTCCAGTGGCTGTGTCCATCTCCTGGAGAAAATCAGCGACTTGATATTGATGCTGATCATGAAGGTATTGCGGAGGGTTTGGAGCAGCAGGGCGAAGTTTTATGGCCTCATGAAGCAGCTTGTGAAAAAGAGCGAGCTTTTCGCAAAGTGATAGACTCGTGTCTCGAGCTCAATCCTCGAATGCGCCCACTTAATATGCGCGAGGTAGCGCAAAAATTCGAGGTGATTGAGGTTGAGTCGGCCCAAAAAGAAGAGCGAGATCGTCTCGAGACTTTAAAGAAAGAGGCAGAGCAGAGATGTCGAGGTTTCTCCAACCGTTTCAGGACTGCCTCGGTGGTTGCTCTAATTTTATCTTTGGCTTGGGGAGGTGCTCAATTCTTGAGAGTCGAAGATGCTAAGAGCAAAATTTTTGATTACCGAAAGAGCGTCGAAGTAAAGGAAAAGGAGTGGGCCGATCAGCGCAATGCGGTAATCCAATCGGAGGGTGAGGCTATTGCTGCAAAAGAAATTATCGAAAAAGCGCTGGCGCAGGAAAAGAGTCTTGCTCGAGATGTGATTGGTTCAGCACAGAAAACAAATGAAAAACTTTTCGACTGGCTCCTTGAGGAGGGCGTCGACGGGCTTCCGGTTCTTGAAGCAAGAATCACGCGACTTGAGTTTCTTATCAAAGAGGTTGGTAAACAACTCGAATTTGTTTCTGGAAGCCCTGAACTTGCTCCACAGGCTAGAGTTCTAAAGCTGCGGCGTGCCGAACTGGGTCTTGCGATGGGGGACTTGGCAAAAGGTGAAGCCTGGCTCAAAGAAGCGATTGGTGATCCCAAGCTTCCTTCTGATTTGGCAGCTAAGGCGAAACTTAGATACCTGCTTCTTGCTTCAAAGTTGAAACCATCCAGACTAAAAGAGGATCTTTCTGAGATTGAGGTTGAAATTTTGAGCCATTACGGGGGGGGCGGATCTGCCGAGATTCGAGTTAAGGCCGCGTTGTCTTTAGTTAAGGCCCGTGTCGCTGAGTCAAATGGCGACAATAGCGCAGCGCTAGCGGGCTATCATGAGAGCTTGAGAAGTTTTCAAGACCTCGAAAAACTCCATCCTGCTAATACTAATATTGGTTTTATGATTGGCCGGAGTTACCTCTCTGCCGCTGTTATTGCGGAAGAGGAAAGGGCTTCCGGAAATGCAGCTAAACTCCGTGGAGAAGCTGCGGCGGCTTTTGCTTCTTTAGCCGAAAAAAAGGCGAATTCTACTCCAGAGACTCAATATCAAATTGCCTCGGCTATCGCGTCTCAGGCGCTTTCATTGTGGCAACAGGGAGATTCGTTTGGCGCCGAAAAGCTGGCAAGGGAGGGGGTGACTCGCTTAATAGCACTCCAAAGAAAAATGCCTGGTGATGCGAGGATCGCGATCGATCTTGCAGCGCAACAGGGGATCATCGCAACGACGCTCCGAGACGAAGGGAAATCGATCGAAGCCCGGAGGCTTTTGATGGAGGGAATTACGTTGATCAAAAATGGGGTCACTCAATATACCGACAATTTTAGTGCTCGCTATCTACTTGCGTCATTAAAGTGGCAGCTCTCTGGAATTCTAGGGCAGCAGGGGTATGTTAATGAAGAGAATCGACTTGTTATGGAGGCTCACGATGAGTTGAGAGCTCTTCTGGAAAATCCCACAATGGAACGACCACGTCCCTCCGAAGTGCGGAAATCTCTGGCCTATCTTTGTGGTGATCTCGGACATGCTTCTGAACTCGGAGGGAAGAGGGAGGAAGCGATTGGTCACTTCCAGGAGTGCAAGCGATTGTGGCAAGAGTTGAAGCGTGATGAAGGTAATCAGCTGGAGGTTGAAGAAGGCTATCAATGGGCTGTTAATCGACTTGCCGAAATGGGCGTGAAGTAGATTTCCGAGGGCCTTCTATTTTTGATGTCGTTGCTGATCTTGAGAGGATGGTCGTCAATGCGATAGCTGACTGGGAGGTGAAGTATGGCCCCGCTTAAGCGAGTAGATCTTTGATGACGTGGCCATGGATGTCCGTGAGTCGGAAGTCCCGGCCTTGGTATCGATAGGTCAGTTTGCGGTGATCGATTCCAAGTAAGTGGAGGATCGTGGCATTGAGATCATGAATATGCACGCTGCCGGGAGTCCAGCGGTCCTTGGTTGGTTGAGGAAAGATGGGGTTTCCATCGGCATCTGCTATGTTGTAACCATAGTCATCACTCCTTCCATACGTGATCCCTGGTTTCACGCCGCCTCCAGCCATCCAGGTGGTGAAGCAGCGCGGGTGGTGATCCCTTCCATAATTCTTCTCGCTAAGTGATCCCTGACAGTAAGCAGTTCGTCCAAATTCTCCTCCCCAAACGACAAGGGTATCTTCGAGCATCCCGCGCTCTTTGAGGTCAGTGATTAGAGCAGCGCAGGCTTGGTCGATATCCTTACATTGTGATTCGTGCTCTTTGGGAAGATTTCCGTGAGCATCCCAACCACGATGAAAAATCTGGATGTTTCTAACGCCCCGCTCAGCGAGTCGCCTTGCATTGAGACAGCAAGCGGCGAAGCTTCCCGCTTGACGGGCTTCTTCTCCGTAGAGCTTGAAGGTCGATTCCTTTTCGCTGGAAAGGTCCATCAGCTCTGGGACCGATGTTTGCATGCGATAGGCCATCTCATGTTGTTTGATACGGGCTAGAACTTCGGGGTCTCCAAACTGATCGTGCTGAGACTCATTGAGCGCCGCGAGGGCGTTTAGTTGAGCTCTGCGATCATTTCGAGAAACTCCCTTCGGATTGTTGAGGTAAAGAACGGGGTCCCCTTGGCTTCGAAGTAGGACGCCTTGATGTTCTGATGGTAAAAAGCCTGGCCCCCAGAGACGGTTAAAGAGGCTTTGCTCGCCAAAATTGGTCTTAGCATGCATCACCACATAGCCAGGGAGATCGTCGTTCATGCGGCCGAGTCCATAGCTTAGCCAAGAGCCGAAGCTGGGGCGCCCGGGGATTTGGCTACCAGTTTGAATGTAAGTGACCGCGGGATCATGATTGATGGCCTCAGTGAAGGTGCTGTTTATGACACAAAGCTCCTTGGCGACCTTAGCGGTGTGCGGAAGAAGTTCGCTCACCCAGAGTCCCTGATCGTTGTTGTCATGCTTTTTGAACTCGTACTTTGAGGGACAAACGGGAAGGCTTTTCTGTCGGGCAGTCATTCCCGTAATACGCTGACCATCTCGAATGTGCTCCGGTAGGTTCTTACCAAACATTTCCTTCATCTTTGGCTTGTAATCCCACATGTCATGATGGCTAGGGCCACCACTCATAAAGAGGTAAATCACACGTTTTGCCGTAGCGGGATGGTGCAAGCCATTAGGGCTCTCGGGAGTTTTAGCTAGAAGGTCAGCCCCTAGTAATTGCGCCATAGTGGCAGTGCCCAAGCCGAGTGCGCTTCGCCCGAAGAGCTGACGGCGGGTCATGTTAAGATCGAATTCGCGAGCGGAGTCCATGAAGTTAAGGGTGTCGTAATTAAAAGAGGGAGAGGGCTACGTCGGTGGCGAGGACCGTTGTGGCGACTTGGGTCCAAGCAGCAAGTTCGGCAGGATTTAACTCGGAGTTTACTGGGGCTTCTCCGGTCGAAAGAAGAGCTTTAGCTTCCTCTGGAGAAGAGGTGTATCGCGTTTTCATGGTGGCAAGAAGATCAAGGCAGGCTTTGCTTTCTAGGGGTAGGGAAGGGCGGCAGGCAAGGATCTGGTAGAGTTGATTAAGTCGTGATTTATCATCCGGAGAGGATTTGATAAGTCTCTCAGCAAGCTTGCGGGCCATTTCAACCCGCTGGGTCTCATTAAGAAGAGCTAGCGACTGTAGTGCCGTGCTGCTACGAGAGCGCTTCACACAGCTGGATTCGCGGTTAGGAGCATCAAATAGAGTCATCATGGGATGCGGACTCGTGCGTTTCCAATAGACGTATAGGCTACGCCGATAGAGTTTCTCACCTTTATCTTGGACATAGTTTTTAGTGTTACTAGCAGGATGCATCAGAGCCTTCCAAAGCCCTGCTGGTTGATAAGGTTTTACACCTTCTCCGCCCATCGTCGGATCGAGAAGTCCGCTAGACCAAAGGCCGATGTCGCGAATCACTTCGGCATCAAGCCTGAAAGCTGGACCACGGGCAAGGAGACGGTTTTTGGGGTCATCAAGATCCGTTCGAAATTGAGAGCTTTGTTTGAAGGCTTGGCTTGTCACCAAGAGTCGAAGGATGTGCTTCTGGTTCCAGCCCTTTTCAAGGAATTCCACAGCCAGCCAGTCGAGTAATTCAGGGTGGGTTGCTTGCTCTCCTTGAAGTCCGAAATCTTCCGGCGTCCGAACTAAGCCATATCCAAATACCCTTTGCCACATACGGTTTATGAATACCCTAGTAACGAGCGGCTGGCTGTCTGCCGTAAGCCATTGGGCGAGACCCAAGCGATTGCGCGGAGCGTCTTTAGGGAAACTTCCCATTGCCGCCGGAACGTCCGGCGTGAGGGGTTCGCCAATGGGGCTATGGTATTCGCCCCGTTCTAGAATTTTTGTTACCCTTGGTTTTGGCAATTCTTGTGCGATCAGGGTGGTTGTTGAAAATGATCTGATGGGATCTTGATCTTTACTATCGGAGGACGCTAATGCTTCCCACTCTTTTGGGTTGGCTGGGGCTTTCATAGCGGGGCCATGATCGTATTTATTGCCGTCAAGTGGGTTTTCTGCAGTGCTGTTGAAGAACGCTAGGAGGCTGAAGTATTCTTTGTGAGTGATCGGATCGTATTTGTGAGTATGGCATCTCGCGCATGACATTGTCATGCCCAGCATCACTGTTCCAAGCGTCTCGGTTCGGTCAAAGTTGTTTTTTGCCTGAAACTCCTCGGGGATCGCTCCTCCTTCTGAGGTGGTAGGGTTCATGCGAACGTAACCAGTCGCGATTTTTTGGGCGATTGTTGGATTTGGAAGAAGATCACCAGCGATTTGCCAAGTGATAAAATCGTTGATCGGGAGATTTTTGTTGAAAGCGCGAACAACCCAATCTCGATAGGGGTAAATACCTCGTTTATTGTCGAGGTGAAGGCCGTGAGTGTCACCGTAGCGAATGGCATCTAGCCAGTAGCGCGCTTGGTGTTCTCCGTATTTTGGAGAAGCAAGGAGCTTGTCGACGAATCGCTCGTATGAATCAGGAGATTTATCGGCGAGAAAATTTTTGAGAAGGGCAGGTTTTGGAGGAAGTCCAGTGACGACCAAGGCGGCACGACGAGCGAGAACTTCTTGTGAGGCCTCTTTTGCCAGTGAAATAGATGGCTCGCTGGTTGCTAATTTTCTCTTGATAAAGAAATCGATCACCTTCTCTCTCGGGATATCCTTACTTTTAGTCGGAGCAACAAAAGCCCAATGAGAGGCGTATTCTCCGCCTTGCTTAACCCAGCGGGTGAGAATTTCTTTTTCTTCTGTTGTTAAAGCTTTGCCGTCCTCCTCAGGTGGCATGGGGTCATCGTCATCGTGGATTCGAAAAATTAGTTCGCTGTTCTCAAGATCATCCGGGTCGATGGAACGAGTACCCTTGCGATCTCTTGTAGCAGCTTCGTAGCTATCGAGCCGAAGATCTTTTGCCTTTTTGGTATCTGGTCCGTGGCAGGTGAAGCACTTATCTGAAAGGATGGGCAGAACTTCGCGGGCGAAATCAATCTTCTCTGCACCGAGGAGAGCGTTAATGAGAAGAAAGCTGGCGAAAGCAATCGTTTGAGAGCATTTAAAAACCATGGAGTAAGGTTTATTATAAGTAGAACAAGCCGTCGATCTATCAGATTACTCTTGGAGATTCGTGAAGTGATGACTCGTGAGTATCTGTCGTCAGCTTGGTCGGTAATAAACGTTAATAGCGAAATATTTCATCTAAGGAATTGCAGCTACCCCTCCTTTGATAGGGGCTATAGCAGTCTTTGATTTTGATCTTAGGAAGGAAGAAGAGAAGTGTTTTCTAAAATCAAATACAGAGTCTGAAGGCTTTCGCTTGCGGGCCGGCGAATCGGCTGTCAGTATTACATCATGAAATCGATTATTCACCTGGTCCGGTTTTGGATCCTGATGGCCGGATTGGGGTCATTGGCGTCCGGGGCTGAAGACCCACCTTCATTTTCAACGCCGGAGGTTAGGACTAGAAAATCTGAGGCCAAGATGATTGGGCTCGTTCACTTTTTTGGTCTCAGTGAGAGCGTGGTTAAAGTTAGGCTCTTTAGGATCAAAAAGGTGGGGCGATTTTCGATCTCAAAAGGACAATCCTAGAAGATCTTGAGCCAGGAAGAAAAACAGGTGCAGTGGGTCATCCGCGAAGCACCCGAGGGTTGGGAAGATCTGGTTCCGGAGGGAATGCCGGATATTCTTGGCCGGTTGCTCGCTCAAAGGGGTGTTCATCATGATGAAGTTGAGCGTTTTCTACGCCCACGTCTTGCCGAACTAACTGATCCTTTTGAGATTCCGGAGATCAATCTTGCTGTTGAGCGGATCTTGAGTGCGGTCGACAACAAAGAACGCGTTTGCGTATACGGAGATTACGATGTTGATGGAGTGAGCTCGATTGCAGTGCTTTGCAAAACACTCGAAGCGTATGATTTGAAACCAGCCTCGTTCATTCCTCGCCGGAGTAGCGAGGGGTATGGCTTGAGTGAGGGGGGGCTAAAACGTTGCCTCAATGAATGCGGCAAGCCTGACCTCGTGATTTCGGTCGATTGCGGAACGGTTTCAAACGAGGCGATCGCGATGCTCAAGAGTAAAGGGGTTGATACCGTTGTCGTTGATCATCACGAGATTGGTCCTGATGGGCGACCCGATTGTGTTGCCTTGGTTAATCCAAAAGCCTCGGGACATTCTCACGAATATCTTTGCGCAGCGGGGGTTGTTTTTAAGCTGGCACATGCATTATTGAAGAAAAGGCCGCTTGATAAGTTTGATCTGAAATCAGTGCTCGATCTGGTGGCGGTCGCAACTATTTCGGATATCGTTCCTTTAGTGGACGAAAACCGGCTCATCGTAAGGCATGGGTTACGGAGACTGGAGAACTCGGTCCGGCCGGGACTCCGAGCGCTCTTGAAACTCACTGGGGCTGAGGGGAGATTGAGCAGCTCTGATATTGGTTTTCGGATCGGCCCTAGATTGAATGCTGCCGGACGGATGGACCAACCGGAGCAAGCTCTCGCGATTCTGATGACGGATTGCTCAAACAAGGCTCTCGATCTGGCTGATGAACTGGAGAATTTCAATCGCAAGCGTCAACAGTTGGAGCAAGCAATTTTTGCAGAGGCGATGGCGATGTTAAAAGATAGCTCCAATGACCCGGTTATCGTTGTTGGTTCACGATCGTGGCACGCTGGAGTCGTTGGAATCGTTGCCTCTCGCTTGATGCGACTTTACCACAAACCCGCCTTCGTGATTTCGATCGATAAAAATGGTATAGGGAAAGGAAGCGGTCGAAGTATTGCGGGGATTTCATTAGTCGAGGCAATCGGATCGTGTCGTGAACATCTGGTCGCAGGGGGAGGACATCATATGGCAGCTGGTTTGAGTATCCATGAAGATCTGATTGATGTTTTCCGCAAGGACTTCGTGAAATTTGTGAATGAAACTTGCGGTGGGAAAGACCTCGAAGCTAAGGTGCATGTTGATGCCGAAGTTGAGCTAGGAGAACTCTCTCTTGATTTCCTGGCGAGCTATGAGCTCTTGCAGCCATTCGGAAGTTCAAATCCTCAGCCGGTTTTCATGGCTCGTAATGTTTGGCTCACCGAGCCGCCAAAGCGTTTGAAGAACAACCATCTACGCCTATCCCTACGCCAGGGCTATGATGAGCATGATGCCATTTTCTTTGGTGGGGGAGCCAACGAATTGCCGGATCCTCCTTGGGATATTGCATTTGCGGTTGATCGAAATGTTTTTCGTGGTCGGGTGAGCGTGCAAGTTAGTATTCAAAATGTGAGGGCTGCGGCCAGAAGTGAAAATGAATGCGAATGATTCGCTTCAATTGCTACCGGGCATTCGTGCTCAGGAAGTCGAGGCACTAAGAGTCGCCGGAATTGAAAGGTTTTTGGACCTCATTGACTGGCTCCCCAAACGATATGAGGATCGACGTCGTTTTGATGCCTTTCCGGCTCAAGCAGGTGGTGGTTCGGTTTGTCTAAGGGGTTTGGTGATCGATACCCAACGCAAAGGTTTTGGTGGTAAGGGGTTTTATGAAGCCGTCGTCGAGGATCACGCAGGGGGAGGTTTTTCTCAGGTTACATGCCGTTGGTTTAAGATGCCTTTTCTTCATAAGATTATAGCGGCGGGGCATGAGGTCGTGCTTTATGGAAAGCCAAAAGAGAGTGGAGGGAAGGTTGTAATTGATCATCCGGAGTTTGAGGTTGTTTCGGAAGAGGGCCGAAGCGTTCATCTCGAGCGTATTGTTCCAATCTATAAGAACGTGAGTGGTGTTCCTCAGAGGAAATTGCGGGAGGTCATTTTTCGCGTTCTCGAGATGATCAATGGTGATTCTTTGATTCCGGTATATGACATCGATCCTTCTTACCCCAAAATTGATGCCTTTCGTGAGGCTCATTTTCCCGGGGAATTGAAGGAGTCTGATGCGGCACGACGTTATTTTGCTAAGGAAGAATTTTTCCTTCAGCAGTTACGAGTCGTTTGGCGAAGGGCGCGTCATGCAGATTTGAGTGGGCGGATTCTTGGGAAACGCATGGTGCTTCTCACTGAGTTTTATAATTCGTTGCCCTTTGATTTGACCAATGCTCAAAAGAGGAGTGTTAAGGAGATTATTGCGGACATGCGAGTGCAACGACCAATGAATCGACTACTTCAAGGTGATGTTGGAAGTGGAAAGACTTTCGTGGCAATGTGCGCGATGCTGCTTGCTGTTGATTCTGGTTGTCAGGCGGTGTTAATGGCTCCAACCCAGATTTTGGCAGAGCAACACCATCTTACGTTTTCGAAATGGCTCTTGCCACTCGGTATTAAGGTGGGCTTGGCAACGGCTGATCGAAGACAAGATGTGAGCGCAGCTTCGATTCTAGTGGGAACTCATGCACTGCTTTACGATAAGGTGAATTTTGATGATCTGGGTCTAATTGTGATCGATGAACAGCATAAGTTCGGTGTAGCCCAGCGAGAGAAGCTCATCCACCGGGGAGTGACGCCCGATGTTTTGGTTATGACAGCAACTCCAATTCCAAGAACTTTGACCTTAACAATTTACGGCGACCTTGATGTCTCAATCTTGGATGAGTTACCATCTGGGAGGGGTAAGATTATCAGTGGAGTTCGCGTGAAACCGAAGATCACCGAAATGACCAATTTTCTCATTGGTCAACTCGAAAAGGGGCGCCAAGCCTATTTGGTTTATCCGCTTGTTGATGAGAGTAAATCTATAAAGGCGGCATCGGCTGTTGAGGAACACCCAAAGTGGCAGAAGCGATTTAAGCATTTTGAAGTTGAATTACTTCATGGCAAGATGCCATCCGAAGAGAAGGAGGCGGTGATGACTCGTTTTCGGGACGGTAAGACGGAAGTGTTGGTCTCGACAACCGTAATCGAGGTCGGTGTTGATGTGCCCAATGCCAATGTCATAGTGATCTTTAATGCCGAGCGTTTTGGTCTAGCCCAGCTTCACCAATTACGAGGCCGTATTGGTCGGGGAGAGCACAAGAGCTATTGTGTTCTCGTCACCGATGGGAAAACTCCGGAAGCAATTGAAAAACTGAATATTTTGGCCGGGACGGTTGATGGATTCAAGATTGCGGAAGAAGATTTACGACTGCGCGGGCCAGGTGAGGTTTTGGGAACCCGACAAAGCGGGACGGGAGGCTTGCGGTTTGTAGAGTTTTTGTCAGACACATCGATCATTCGGGAGGCGCGTGAAGTTGCTGAGAAGTTGCTGAGTGAAGATCCGAGCCTTAAAAAAAACGCTCATCTTAGAACATGGCTTCTGGGGCAGACTGAGTTTACGAATCAATAACCTTAAAAAACTCATTGGTATCTTCTGGCTCGGATCGCGGTAATCTTCCATCTCTCTTTAAGTTCAAGGTCAAAGATAAGTTCCCATAATTCGCTTTTGCTCTCGCGAAGGGGAGTTGTCATCGTGATTTCATCGATTCGAGTCAGCTGAGCTTTGTTGCCCACGAGTTGTAGGTCTTCTTCGCGCTTTGTAAATTCACGTCTAACTGTCATTGAGTGAAGTTGATCGACTCGATTGCAAAGGGTCTTCAATGATAATTCTTTGGGTATTTCTAGATTGAATGGAAGCTCCGAGACTTTGAGGGTAATGGGCTCTACGGTGGAATTTTGGATGGCTTTGTGAACATCCTCCCGGCTTCGGAGATTTGAGCTGTTATATTCGATAGCGCCGATGAATTGATTGATAGTCCGCTTAATTTGTTGTTTGGGTTGATTGTAATGCCAAACAAACCCGCCAATCACCGCAACTACGATGAGGGAGATGATCGTAATACGGGTCTTCATGTGATGCTATCGATTTGGGGCAAGTTGGAATGTAAATCCTTTTAGGTATTCTGTTTCCGGGAGGGTTGCTATAACGGGGTGATCAAGGCGCTGCGAATGGTTGTCAATCATTCGGAGAGTTCTTTTGCCATCAACAGCGGCACTTCTGACACTCTCAAGAAAAAGTTCGCGGGTCGCGTGATGAGAGCAACAGAAGGTCGCAAGGATTCCACTCTGATTCAACATACCGAGGGCCCTGAGGTGGATTTCCTTGTAACCGCGCATGGCATCTTTAACTGTCTTTTTGTTTCGGGTGAATGATGGGGGATCAAGGATTATCAGATCATAAGTTTCATTATGTTTTCTGAGGAAATCGAAGGCGTTAGCAGTGATCGTCTCAATTTGCACTCCAGTTAGTTCAGCATTTTTGGCAGCTGCCGTTATGGCATCTTCTGAGATATCGACGGCGCGGACCGATTGGGCACCAGCAAGGGCGCATGCTAGGCTAAATCCTCCTTGATTGCAGAATAGATCAAGCACCTTCTTTCCTGGTGCCAGGCGGGCGACTTTTTGGTAACTGTCAATAATGTCCAGGTAGAGTCCGGTTTTTTGTCCATTTGCAGGATCGATTTCGAAGACTGAATCTTGGTGCGAGACTGTAAAGGGTTTTGGCTGATCTCCGTGAGCCATGACAATCTCCTTTTCAAGTCCCTCGGGACGTCTCATTGAGGAGTCGTTACGAAGAGTAATTGATTTGGGTGAGAGAAGTTCAACGAGACAGCTAACGATGAGATCTTTGCGTTGATCCATGGCTAGAGTGGTTGTCTGCAAGACGAGATGCTCGCCGTATTGATCAACTATTACGCCAGGAAGACCGTCCGATTCGCTCCAAATGATTCGCCGAAGGTCCTGCCCAATCGTAAGAGATTCCCTATAATTGATGGCCTGACCGAGTCGTCGCAGAAAAAATTCAGCATCAAGCTTTTGTTTTCTTCGAGAAATCCTACGTGCCACGATTTGCGACTGCGGATTATAGATTGCCACGCCTAGGGGGCGATCCTTGAAATCTTTGAGCGTCACGACATCCCCAGGTTCGGGATTTCCGAAAGTTTTTTGGATTTCTGAAGCGTAGACCCACTCGTGGCCGTGAAAAATGCGGGAGCGGGGTTTAATAATGAGGCCTGGCATGCGGAAAGAAAAGGGCAGGGGAGGAAGGAGTTCAAGACATGGCGTGCCTTTTCGCTTGAACATCTTGGCAATGGGGCCTAACTCCGTGGCGAACTTAATCCTATGGGTCAAAATCTTAAAACTCGCCAGAAGCGCCGCCGCAGAAAACTTTATCTGAAGCGGAAAAACGAACGTATTAAAGCTGGAGCCTCTTCAAAAGCAGGCAAAGCAGATAAGCCAGCCAAGAAGATCGTTAAGAAGGCAGCCAAAAAGGTTGCTAAGAAAGCGGCTAAAAAGGTCGCTAAAAAAGCAGCTAAAAAGGCAGCTAAAAAG
>DCQM01000085.1:5419-8726 GCA_002323895.1 Akkermansiaceae bacterium UBA1518 | reverse complement strand
AAAGGCAGCTAAAAAGGCAGCTAAGCCAAAAGCAGAGACCCCTAAGGCTGCCGAACCAAGTGTCGAAGAACCCAAGGATTCTGCGTCAGAAGAGTAGGAATCATCTCACTCATCCTAGCTTAAAGACCTGCTCAGCCCCGGCTTGGCGGGTTTTTCTTTGGATATTCGGTGGAATTGAGTGAAACATGTGGATATGTTCCAACTGTCTCTTGTCCTTTTAATAGTGGCTTTATTGTCGTTTGGCTGCAGTGGCGAAAGGGATGATCTTGTTGAAGAAGCCCCATTTCCTGAAATCGAAAAGATCCAGCTTCTGGTGATTCATCACCGAAAGAATGGGGATCTGATCAGCTATCTCGCTCTTGAAAAGGTCCCTGCTAACCTAAGAGCTTTTATTGAACCAGCGGATGGTAGCCAGGAGATTTTTGTGACCGTTCTTGGAACGAAGCGTCATGATTTGTTAAAGAGGAGTTTCTCGATCTCAAGCCAAACCGGGGAGGATTCCCGTGGAAAGGTTACCGTCATCGTGGAGAATGGTCTGGCGGTTAGCATTGATGGCAATGGATTTCATAGCCCAGCTCTCGTTTCAATAGATTCGCTGGAAATGATCGAACAGGCCTTGGTTGATGGAAACATGGGATCGGAAGGGCCCCCAACGATCACGATTTCAAATCAAAGAGTTGAGTAATAGAAGACTAGGACTGTCAATTTAAAGGGCAGCGGAATTAGCGCTTGGTCCCCATCGTGTAAATCAGCAAAAAAAGGCGTTTTCATTCCATTTTCTTGCGTTAGCGTCCGGTGCCGGGACGAGGACTTTGAGGCCGCCGGTAGTTTATTATGTCCGAGCAACAGCCACCAGAGATCCCGGGATCGAAAAAACCAGCCCAGACTCCCTCCGATAAGGGGGTAAACTGGAAAGTGATTATTTTGTTCACCATCGCTTTGGCGATTATTTTCGTGGCCATAGAGGGTGCTGGCGATGGTGATCGCGAGACTCTAAAGTTTACTGAATTCCGCGAAGCATTGCTCGAAGGCCGAGTTCTGCAAACGGCCTCGGAAGACTACCCAGCCGGGAAACTTGAGCTAGTCACTTTTACCGGTGAGGCTCGCGCTGAAATTACGGGGCGGTTTTCTAAGGACGATGTTCTTGTGAAAGATTGGGAGAAGCGGGTCCAGATTAAATCCGTTGTTCAAGTCGACATTGACAGTATAAGCAACGACCTCGACGAGACATTTGGGGAGAAGTTGAACTGGGTTGCTGCGGCTCCCGATGATGCAAGTTCAGCTAAGGAGGTTCCTTTTTCACAGATAAAGACCCTTCTTTCGGAGAATCGATTAGTTCTTGGAAAGGACGTCGAATTTAAGATTTTTCGAGAATTGAACTCAAATGTTGCCACCCTGTATGCCACAGAGGGGGAACCGGTTGGATTTAGCTCTGAAGAGCTAAAGACAATGGTGTCCGATGGTAAGCTTAAAAGTTTTCAAGTTAAACTGAGCGCAAGTTCGCGTGGAAAGTTGGAGGCCTTGATCGACTCGGGTGTTTCCACGCGAAACCAAGATAATACTTTTGGCAAAATCATGATGAGTCTTCTTCCGGTCCTCCTTCTAATCGTTCTGATTTTCTTTCTTTTTAGACATCAGATGAAGTCGGCCGGGCGTGGGGCGATGAGTTTTGGTAAGTCCAAAGCGAAGCTCCTCACCATGGACCAACAAAAGGTGACGTTTAAAGATGTTGCTGGAATCCAAGAGGCAAAAGAAGAACTTTTCGAGATTGTCGATTTTCTTCGAGATCCTCAAAAGTTTCAGGCTCTTGGCGGAACGATACCGAAGGGTGTTCTTATGGTTGGGCCTCCAGGAACTGGTAAGACCTTGCTGGCGCGCGCGATTGCGGGTGAAGCCGAAGTCCCGTTCTTCTCGATTAGTGGTTCTGATTTCGTGGAAATGTTTGTGGGGGTTGGGGCAAGTCGAGTTCGCGATATGTTTGAGCAAGGAAAGAAGAATGCTCCGTGCCTTGTTTTTATCGATGAAATTGATGCAGTCGGCCGCCACCGTGGACATGGGATGGGAGGCGGACACGATGAAAGGGAGCAAACCTTGAATGCCCTTCTTGTTGAGATGGACGGCTTTGATACTCAGGAGGGCGTCATAATTATTGCGGCAACAAACCGTCCTGACGTTTTGGATCCAGCCCTTCTTCGTCCCGGTCGTTTTGATCGTCAGGTTACAGTAGCTCTCCCCGATGTTAAGGGGCGGGAGCAGATTCTAGGTGTTCATACTAAGAAAATCAAACTTGCTGCCGGAACAGATCTTGCGGTTATTGCGCGTGGAACCCCCGGGTTTTCAGGGGCGGAATTGGCAAATCTCATCAACGAGGCCGCTCTTCTCGCAGCTCGCAAGGGAATCAAAGCTGTGACTCTTGCGGAGATGGAGGAGGCCCGTGATAAGGTCCGTTGGGGGCGTGAACGAAGAAGCCTGGCCCTCTCAGATAAGGAGAAAAAGAATACTGCTTATCACGAGGCTGGGCATGCTATTCTGAATGAAATTTTAGACCACACCGATCCACTTCATAAGGTCACGATCATCCCGCGGGGACCTTCACTCGGGTCGACCATGTTCCTTCCGGATGAAGATAAGTTCAACTATCGCAAGAATGAACTTCTTTCGCAGCTCATTGTTCTCATGGGAGGACGTGTTGCGGAGGAGATTATCTTCGGGGATGTCACCAATGGTGCGATGGGGGATATTCGAATGGCGACGAGTCTAGCCCGCAAGATGGTTTGTGAATGGGGTATGAGTACTGACCTCGGAATGGTTGAGTATGGTGATGGTGGAGGAGGTGGATTCCTCGCTCGGGATATGATGAGTCAGTCTAAAAATTACTCCGAAGATACGGCTCAAAAAATTGATAATGAGATCAAGGATTTAATTGATCATGCCTACAAAGAAGCCGAAAGGCTCCTCAAGGAAAACCGGACTCTACTTGATAAGATTTCAGAGGCTCTTCTTGAGTTTGAGACGCTTGACGCGCAGCATATCAAAGATCTTATAGAGCATGGCGAGATGAAGGATCCACCAAAGCCACCAGAACCGCCGGAGATCCCTGATGACATGCAGAAAGAGAAAGCTGCGGAGGCGACCGAGGATAAAAATAGGGGTGAGGATGGAACGTTTATATCGGCCTTTAGCTAATTTTTTCCGGGGACCAAGTTTCTCGAACACACACTCAAAAAATAATTATGGAAAATGTTGTTATCATTGGAACCGGCTGCGCCGGTTGGACCGCTGCTATCTACACGGGTCGCGCTAATCT
>DCQM01000085.1:0-5016 GCA_002323895.1 Akkermansiaceae bacterium UBA1518 | reverse complement strand
CCAGGTTTTCCTGACGGTGTGATGGGGCCAGAATTGATGGGGCGGATGCAACAGCAGGCAGAAAAATTTGGGGCCAAAGTTGAATACAAAAAGGTTGATGAAATTGCCATGAATGAGGATGGAACCTTTGATCTCAAAACAGACCAAGGGACGGTCCAGTCTAAAACTGTCATCATAGCCACAGGAGCTGCTCCTCGCTACCTAGGTTTGGAAAATGAAATGAGCCTGGTGGGCCATGGGGTGACATCCTGTGCGACTTGCGATGGCGCATTTTATCGTGATGTTCCAGTCGCTGTGGTTGGTGGAGGGGACTCCGCTTGTGAGGAAGCAAATTTCCTGACTCGCTTCGCATCGAAGGTTTATCTCATTCATCGTCGCGATGAACTTAGAGCTTCGAAAATCATGGCTGATCGTGTTCTAGCCAATGAAAAGGTTGAGCCGGTCTGGGATTCTGGGATCACCGAGTATCTTACAGATGAAGAAGGTGAAGTTCGTGCTGTCAATCTAGAGAACCTTAAGACGGGAGAAAAGTCAGAGCTGGAAGTTAAATGCGTCTTCGTAGCAATTGGTCATGTTCCAAACTCCCAGTTTGTTGGTGGCCTAGTTGATCTCGACGAGAATGGATATGTTCTTCAGAATCCCCATAGTACAAGTACAAAAACCCCGGGACTTTATGCCGCGGGTGATGTTGCTGATCATATTTATCGCCAAGCCATTACGGCTTCTGGGCAAGGTTGTGCTGCTGCGATTGAGGCGGAGCGTTATCTTGCCGACGGTGAGTAATTTAAAGTTATCGCTTTTCCTCAAGACTGGAACCCAAAGGGTTTGGGTCTTTTATATTTTTATATACGGGTTTTGCACGCTGATTAGAGGAAATCGTCAAAGATTGAGCCGCTAGTTTTGTTAGGGTTCAGTGATTGTGGGATATTCTCTAGGTAATTTTGATTAAGATCCAAGACCTGCGATCATTTTGGTGAACCATGCGGCACCGTCTTCGAGATCGGAGATCTGAATGAATTCGTCGGCCGTATGGGCTTGGTCGATGGAACCGGGTCCAAGGCAAATTGAGGGGATTCCGGCGGCCGATAAATGAGCGGCATCGGAAAACCAGGGAGCTCCGACAAATTTGAGGTTCGAATGAATTTCCTTAAGTTTCATGAGCCAGGGATGATCAGGCGGCATGGCCATGGGTGGCGATTCCGCGATGTGTATCAACTCGATGTCAGTAAGATATCGTTTCAAGATCTCGCTTGCGGGTTCATCGCTCACTAAGGCAGGGACCGTTCTAATATCGAGGGTAGCAGTGGCCTGTGCTGGCACGATATTTGCACGGGTCCCTCCCGAGATCATTCCGACATTCATGGTTGATTGATCCAGAATGGGATGTTGAAAACCTGAAAGATGCTCAAGAAAAGACCCCTCGAGACATTGTAGCTCGCTGAGCAGCTTAAGAATGGCGTTCTCGCCCAGATGAGGTTGTGAAGCGTGGGTGGCTTTACCTGTTGCCTTTACTGTGGCCCAGAGACAGCCTTTGGTGCAGTATACGGCCTCGAGAGAAGTCGGCTCACCAGCAATTGCAAAATCGTATTGGAGTGCGTGGTTTTCAGCAAAGTGTCGTGAGCCTGGTTGCCTCGATTCTTCGCCCATAAAGCCAACAAAATCGACTGCTATTGGGAGTTTCTCGAGAAGGTGGGCGTTTTCGCGTAGTCCCCATAGCATTGCCGCCATGGGTCCTTTGGTATCGGAAGCTCCCCGTCCGTGAATTTTACCTTCACTGATTGAGCCAGAAAAAGGATCAATCGTCATTCCCGAAACCCCAACGGTGTCTAGATGAGGCCCAAGGAGAATTCGAGGTCGGTTTCTGGATCCTGGAGCTTGAGCAATTAAATTGGGCCGTCCTGGTTCCACTTCTTCAAAAACAGAATCGAACCCATAGGGCTCAAGGAACTCGGAAACCAGGTCGGCGACCTTCTTTTCCCCGCCCGGGGATACTCCGGGATCTCCATCTGGGTTAACCGACGGGATTTGGACGAGAGCTTGGAGAAGTTCGACTACAGATTCCATTTAGGAGACTCTAAGAAACCAAATGCCAATGTGGAAGTTTTTCGTCTTGGCAACAAGTGCCACTCTTTGTGATGATAAAGGTATGAAAAACCGTTTAACTCTTAGCATTGCCCTCATGCTTCTCGCCAGTTTCGTATTTGTGAGTTTCGCTGCCAAAAAAGATAACGAAAAAGAATCAGGCGTCGTTAGAGTGTTAATCATTGATGGTCAAAATAATCATAACTGGAGAGCGACTACTCCGGTTCTTGAGAAAATCTTTGGGAGTAATGAACGATTTTCACTAGATGTAAGCACTAGTCCGGGAAATAAGGCGGCTAAGGAAGAGTGGGATAAGTGGCGCCCTGAGTTCCAGAAATATGATGTCGTGGTGAGTAACTATAATGGGCAAATGTGGCCTGGGGAAGTGCGAGCTTCATTCGTTGATTTCGTGAAAAATGGTGGAGGGTTTGTTGTTGTGCACGCGGCAGATAACGCGTTCTCAATGTGGCCTGAATATAATGAAATGATCGGTCTTGGTGGTTGGGGAGGGCGTAATGAGAAAAGCGGTCCTTACGTTTATTACAAAGACGGTAAAGAGGTTGTAGACGAATCTAAGGGAAGGGGAGGAAACCATGGGCCCCAGCACGAATTTGTGATCACAAATCGCGCCGATGACCACCCCATTACTAAAGGGATGCCCAAAAAGTGGTTACATGCTAAGGATGAGCTTTATGACATGCTCCGAGGTCCTGCCAAAAATATGAAAGTTCTTGCGACCGCTCCAAGTGAGAAGACGAATCGCGATGAGCCCATGCTCATGGCCCTTGACTACGGGAAAGGCCGGATTTTTCACACAACGCTGGGACATGCTGATTACTCAATGCAGTGCCGAGGATTCTATGACACCCTTCTAAGGGGCGCTGAGTGGGTTGCTGGTAAAGAGGTAACAGTTGGTTGGTCCAAAGATTTCCCAACCAAAGAGAAAGTTACTCCAGTTAAGTGAGGTGACGTCTACTCTGCCTCAAGTGTGGCATTACCTTTTGGCATTTAGGGCATGAATTTTTTCTTCTCTAGTCAATGACGGTTCCCGGAGGTGCCGTCTTTCTTCCTTTAATTGGTGCGGTGCTGCACCCGCTTCTTGGGTGGTGTATTCAGAAGGGCACGTTTCATGGTGTCCGTCTTTCTGTGATAGTTGCTATCGCAAATTTAGTTACGGCATTCATATTCCTCTTATATCTTAATCCAACTGGGGGGTGGGAAATTTCTGGAAGAGATTGGTGGGCGATCGGAAATGGTGTCTTCTTTTTTTTGGGACAATGGTTTTCTATTCAATCAGTAAAGACGGGAGATCTGGCGGTCCATTCTTCCGCTTTGGGAATGAAGGTGGTGATCGTGGGGTTCTTTTCTATGTTGGTGGGGCTTGAGCCGAGCTCATGGAGTTTGGTGTGTGGTGTTACGCTAGCAACGGTAGCGATTTTTCTTGTCTCAGGAGGAAGCGCGGAAGGTTGGCGAACCCATCGCGTAACAGTTGGTCTGACTTTGGTGGCTTGCCTGTTTTTTGGAATTAATGATTTTCTAACCGGTTGGAAGAGTCGTGAAATCGGAGCAGCACGCTGGCTCATCCTTATGATGAGTACGAGCGGAATTATTTCAATTAGCCTCTTATTTCGTCGCGGAGAGCAATTGGCGATGTTGGCTAGAAATCCCCGTATTACGACTTTTGTAGTGGGAGCGGGGCTTTTGCTCGGACTGCAAGCTCTTGCCGTGAATTTGGCATTCAGCCGTTATGGTCAGCCAACTTTAACTAATGTCGTCTTCAGTACTCGAGGATTGATGGCGGTTCTTTTCCTCTATTTAATCGGGCGTAAGAGCGATCCACGTTTTGTAAGGAAACAGAGTGCAGGTGGGGTCCTAATGGTGATAGCACTTGCGATCGTGCTGGGAGCATGAAAAGCCAGATATTGATAAGAGCGGATTTAGTTTTCTAAGAGAGAGAATAAGAGATGACTACTTTCGTTCATAAAGTAGTCGGCTCGTCTACTCTTCTTCGGTGCCACCGAGCGTAACATTGATCTTGTACTTATTTTGGAGGTGGGAATGAGCTTTGCTGGCTTGGCCGGATTTTGGGTAGCGTTTGCAAGTCAGTTGAAAGGTGCGAATCGCCTTTTCCTTGTCTTCTGCCTCTTCGTAGGTGTAACCGATTTGTAAATTCGCCTCGGGTGCTGATTTCTCTAGAACCTTGATCTGAGTGTAGAGAGTAATGGCCTCTCGATGCTCCTGAATCTTTCGATGGCAATTGGCCATCGCAAAATAATTTGCGGGAAACCGATCGATTTGACGATAGCAGGCGATCGCTTTTTTCCATTCGGACTGTGTTTCGTAACATCCGGCAATGGACCACAGGTATTCGCCCGAATTATCGCCGTCGATTTCGATGATTTCACGATAGCAGGCAATCGCCTTTTCCCATTCAGATTGGGTCTTATAACAACCGGCTATCGTCAAAAGATATTTAACAGAATTATCTTTATCGATTTCGATAATTTCACGATAGCAAGCGATCGCTTTTTCCCAGTCAGGTTGGCTCTCATAACAACTGGCAATATTTAGAAGATATTCGACAGAGTTATTTCCGTCGATTTTTATGAGCTTCCGGTAAATTATGATAGCGCCAGCAATTTTTTTCTCCTCAAGTGACATCGTGGCAAGATTTTTGAGACCTGCTAGCTGATCTTCAAATTCACCATAAATTTTCCGAGCTTCGTTCCTTCGGTCTCGCGACTTGTACCATTTCGCCATCGTTCCACGAAGACTGTCATTCATACCGAAACGCTCTCCAATCTCGCGATAGATTTTCATAGTTTCGCTATGGCGGCCAAGAGTAGTATTCAAATCTGCTGCCTGATAGAAGAATTGTGATGCCAACTCAGTGCGCACGGTTGCCTCGTTTCTAAGTGTCATGATTAATTGATC
>DCQM01000011.1:11258-52334 GCA_002323895.1 Akkermansiaceae bacterium UBA1518 | reverse complement strand
CTTTTTGGCTGGAGCCTTCTTAGCTGCCTTCTTGGCTGGAGCCTTCTTAGCTGCTGATTTCTTGGCGGGGGCTTTCTTGGCTGAAGCCTTTTTGGTTACCTTCTTAGCGGTTGTTTTCTTTTTTGCCATGACGGAGATCTGGGAAGTAGAGATGTTTTGGACACACCTCACCTATTATAGGTCAAGCAGGAGTCTCCTGCTGGAGGCCGTTTCTTCGCGACTGAGAGGGTTTGGTCAAGTTTTTTTCAACTATAACCTTAATCTTGATCCTTTTGCTCTGTTTCGTTGCCGAGATCATCTCGATTAATTAAGTATTTTTTTGCACACCGTGGGCATTGGAGGACGAGCTTGGGCTCATCACCGAAAAGTTCATCGGGTCTGTTTTTCCAGGCGCTAAGTGTCGGGATGATTTTTTCAAGAGAGCATCCGCACGCAAACTTAAATCGTCTTGTTTCTAGGGCCTTGGTTTCCTCGTCTTCAGTAATTTTAGAAACTTGCTCAATGTTTAGGCTCTCGAACCATTCCTTATCAAAGTCAGGTTGAGCTGCAATCAATACATAAGTATCATTTGGGAGCTTGAACGCGCGGCCAGGTCTTTGTTCGGACTGGTCGTAAAAGTGCCGCAGCCACCCAAGCGGATCAGATGTTTCAACCTCTATGGTGGAGGTGCGTGGCTCTTTTCCCTGAGTGGTTGTTTGGGAGTAGAGAAAATTACGATCAGGTTCTCGGACGTCTTCGGTAAAGAGACGGCCAGTGATATATTCGTGGACTGAGGACCCGGTTGCGAAGAAGTTAACGCGGGGAGCTCGGATATTAGCGGTCCATGCAATGGTCTCGGCCCATGGTCTGGCGGTGAGGTGTAGCGTAAGGATTGCGAGGACATCCTTAAGAGCGGTGTCGAGATTTTCTGGATGGCGTTCCTCGATGTCCATCAGGTGGAGGTAGTAGTCTGTGAAGATGGGGGTGAATTCGGCTCGGATCATTAGACAGTTGCGATGGCGGACGAAGATAGATTCGACCTTAGTAAATTCTTTGACTGGTTCGGGGACGGGCTCTTGCATCAGTTTTTAGAGAAAGTGTTGTGAACTATCGGCGGCGTCAATATCGAGTCTTTCGCGAGCGGTTTTGAGGTATTCACCGTCGATATCAAAACCAGTAAACTTTTCGATCTTCATTCTTTGGGCGGCTAAAGCAGATGTCCCAATACCGGTGAATGGGTCAAGTAGATGTTTAGTTCTTCTGACGCCATGAATACGAATGCACTGTTCAACAAGGCCGACAGGAAAGGTCGCCGGGTGGGGGCGTTCTTTGCTACGTGATTGAATCGTGTCGTATGGAATGAACCAGTTGTTGCCCCGACAGCGTTTATCTTTGCCGCTGGTATGACTCCATCGAGCGATGTTCGACTTGTCAGCATATTCTACTCCAGCGGCCCGCCTTTCGAGTGGGACCCCACCGGTTTTAGTGAGGTGAAAAACATATTCGTGGCAGTCGTTTACAAAGCGCTTTGAGTTGATGGGCTTGAAGTGGCCGGCGGAAATAGTTTCTCCTTTCCGGGTGTCGACACTGATCGACTTGATCCAATGAAAGGTATTTTGGAGGATGAAGTTTGGCTTTTTTCGGGTGAGGGCGAGGACGAGTTGGTGCGGGAGAAGTGGATCTTTTGGCGCGGCCCCTAAATTTAGAAAAAACGAGGCTTCGTCTTTCATGACGCGATAAATCTCGGAAGCCCAATCCTGACACCAATCAATGAAGTCATTACATTCCAATTTGTCTTGGTAGGTTCTGTAGTTGATTCCTAAATTGTAGGGAGGAGAGGTGACGACAAGATCCACGCATTCGGGCGATAGCTGTTTCATGCCTGCGAGACAGTCTTCATTGTGGAGTTCAAGCACGCCTGAGTCTCTCTGTCCATTAGGTCGAAAGGAAGTCTTGCTTCGAGCAATTTTGGAGATTTCGATTCTGCAAAGATGCAAAGACAACAAATAATTCAAACAATCGTTTGAAAAATCTCAGAATTGATTTAAACACCCGTTTAAATTCAATGGCGGAGAATGAAAGCACATGTGGAACGCGGGTTGCTCTAATGGAGGCAGCCGCCGCTTTGTTTGCTGAAAAAGGTTTTGAAGTGGTTTCTGTCCGGGAGATCACCACACTTGCACGAGCTAATGTGGCTTCGGTCAAGTATCACTTCGGATCGCGGGAGGGATTGATTGATGCTGTCGTGGCTCGTATGGCTAAGCCGGTGAATGACGAGCGCCTGAGAAGAATCAAAGAATTTGAGGGGCTTGGAGTGGTGACGGTCACTGAGCTCATCACTGCATTTTTTGAGCCTCTCTTTTCGGAGATCCAAAATAGTCCTCTTAGTGAAAAGCTTTTTACTAAGTTGATGGGAAGAGTGGTGGGAGATCGTTCTTATGAACTACCGGAGGAAGTGATGGGACAATTCCGCGAAGTAGCCTCTCGCTATGTTCCCGCCTTTATGGAGGCCTGTCCGGGCTTATCCGCCGATGACGTGTTTTGGCGTATTCATTTTTGCTTTGGTGTTCTTGCCAACACGCTAACTCACCGTGATATCCTCAAAAAGATTAGTGATGGGAAGATAGGTGATGAAAAACTTTCAGTTACACTCAAACGCATTATCGATTTCTGCGACGCAGGTTTTAGACAATGAAAAAGATTCTCCCTTTTATAGCGGCCGTGTTGGCTGGGTGCTCAGCTAATATTCCCGAATCGCGAATAGACGTAGTTGAAAAGGGGGTTCCGTTGCGTTGGTCGGCAAGCCCAGAAGCTTTGGCTGGGATTGATACAAATTGGGTCCAGCGTCTTGGAGGATCTCGGGCCGAGGCCTTAGTGAGTGAGGCCTTTCGGCGTAATCCTGACATGCGGATTGCCGCTGAGAGGGTCAATCGAGCTATCGCTTCAGCGAAGTCGGCTGGAGCAGCGATGAAGCCTCAAGTTTCAGCTGGCCTCAATACGAGCCGTCAAAAGCAACTTTTTATCGGTATACCGCTTGGCGGCGAGGGCGGGATTCCTTCGGCTAACTTCAGCAACTTCGGAGCTAACATGACGGTTTCGTGGGAACCCGACATTTGGGGGCTCCGTCGAGCGGAGCAAGCGGCCCTTTTAGCTGATGCTCAAGCCGAAGGGAATTCCTACCGTGCTGCACGAGCCTCTCTTGCAGCCCAAGTGATGAGGTCTTGGCTGGCTTTTGCTGAGGCTAACGAGCAAATCATGTTGGCGATAGAAACGCAGGAACTCCTCAACGCGACGAAAGATATCGTGATTGATCGTTACAATAATGCTCTTGCTGCCGATGGTGGCTCTGCTGCCGAGGTTCGATTGGCCGAGAGTGAGGTTGCGACTAACAAAGCTTTGATCGCCCAGCGTAAAGGTGAACGAGAGCAGGCGGTGAGACAATTGGAGTTACTTTTGGGGAGATATCCCAAAGGCTTGTTAAAGGGTTCAGTCTCTCTACCTGAAGTTCCGGCTACACCACCACCAGGTTTACCTTCCGAGTTGCTTTTGCGTCGACCGGATATTCTCGAAGCGGAGCGCCGTTTCGCCTCGTCTGGTAGTTTAGTGAAGAAGGCTAAACGGGCCCTTTATCCTAGTTTTATCCTCACGAGTGGCGCTGGAACGACAACCGATACAATGCGAACGATTTTCAACTCTGATTTTGGGGTTTGGTCACTAGCGGGTGGTCTGACCCAGCCGATTTGGTCGGGTGGAAAGTTGCGGGCAGAGTATGCTAAGTATCAGGGGGATGATCGAGCGAATCTTGCTGAGCTACAAAGCGCCGTGCTCAAAGCCTTCGGCGAAGTTGAGCAAGCGATGGTAGCTGAAAAATTTTTGGGTGCCCGGGAGCAGGCTATTATCGAGGCACTCCAATTTGCCAAGGAAGCTTCGGATGCGGCGGCCAGCGAATATGCAGGTGGTGTAGGAGAAGTCCTGACCTTGATTACTGCACAGAGAAGTCGGATCAATCTGGCCTCGCAAAAAACTACCCTTAGGAGGCTCCGCCTCGATAATCGAATTACTCTTCATCTCGCTTTGGGTGGAGATTATCGATCTCAAAATTAAGTGATTATGAAAACTGTCATTACGACCATCGTTGCTATCGTTACCGTCCTAGGATTGACGATTTTTGGAGTTTATCTTCTCAAGGAAAATGCGCCCGAAGCTGAGAAAAAGAAAAGGGTGGAAGCAACTCCTGTCGTCGAGTTTGAGATCGTCAGCAAGAGTGATTTTGAATTTTCTCTTGAGAGCGAGGGAGTCGTGGTGGCGAGCCGGGAGACCATTCTTTCCCCACAGGTTGGGGGGAGGCTTGCACTTGTGGATGATAGGTTCGAGGTTGGGGCAACTTACAAAAAGGGGCACGTGATTGCTGAGATTGATGCGGTTGATTATCAGGCTGCGATTGCGCAGGCGGATTCAACCCTTGCAGATGCAGAATTAGCTTTAATTCAAGAGGAAGCTCGGTCCCAACAAGCGGCGCGGGATTGGGAGAAAATTGGCGGAGAAAAACCAGCGAGTGATCTCGTGTTACGGGTCCCGTTTTTAATAAGCGCAAAAGCGCGGGTGGCGGCAGCAATCGCTGCTCGAGATAAGGCGGAAGCTGATCTGGCCCGGACGAAGATTGTCGCGCCTTTCGATTGTCGTATTCGATCGGTAAATATGAATCTTGGGGCGACCGTGGTTCCTGGAGCGAAGCTTGGAACAATTTATGATCCTAATAATCTCATGATTCGATTGCCGTTCTCACTAAATGATTATGCGCAGTTGCCAGAAAAAACGGATATTACTTTGAATGCCGATATCGGAGGTAAATTGTATGAGTGGAAAGCTGAGATGATGTGGGAGCTGGGAGAGGTTGATCAAAAGACCCTTTCCTCGTTTGTGCTGGCCAAGATTATTGCAAATAGCGATCATCCCTATCGATTTAGTCTGCCTTCGCCGGGGGTGTTTCTCAATGCTACCGTGAAGGGTGGTGTGTTGCCGGGGGTGATTGCGGTTCCCCGCTCCGCTGTTCGAGGGCAGAACCAGATTCTTGTGCTTAATGGGGAGAATAAGTTGGAGCAGCGTGAGTTGATGGTGGTTCGGCAAAATGCCAGTCACGTCTTGGCTACTCAAGGAGTTGCTGATGGTGAGAAGGTAATCCTCACAAAGGTTGATATGCCGGTTCTAGGGATGACCTTGGAACCGGCAAAGATAGACGGAAAAGAAGAGGGCAACATCAAGTCCAACTAAAATCATGCAGAAGTCGATCAAATGGTTCAGTGGCAATCACGTCGCGGCCAACTTCCTCATGCTGGCCGTCTTAATCGCCGGTTTTACGGCATGGTTTCAGCTCCGAAAAGAGGTCTTTCCGGAGACCTCTTTTGATGCAGTAATCGTTAGTGTTCCGTATCCAAATGCAACTCCGGAGGAAGTTGTAAATGGCGTTGTGATTCCGATCGAGGAAGCGATTGCGGAAGTTGAGGGCATAAAACAGGTGACTTCAGCTGCTGTCAGAAATATTGGGACGCTGACGATTGAGGTTGAGACTGGTTATAATACTCGAGATGTCATGGGTGACATACAAACTAACGTTGATGCTATCGATAACTTTGCTGAAAAAGCCGAGGAGCCAAAATTTGAAGAATTAGTCGTAAATCGGCAAATTCTTAGTCTTGCCATCACTGCTGACACCGATGAAGGCAGCCTTCGCCAGTATGCTGAAGAAATTCGTGACGGCTTGCTGAACTATCTTCCCCCCAAGCCGGAATCGAAGAAAAAGGCCTTTTTTGCCGACCCTGGCGGTTTTGTTCAAGGTTTGCTCAAAGGGCAGGAGACCATCAAGAAAGTGGAGTTGGCATCGGTCCGTCCGTATGAAATTTCGATCGAAGTTTCAGAGGATGCCCTGAGGCGATACAACCTTACTTTGCAACAAGTCGCGATAGCTGTTCGCGGCGCTTCGCTTGATCTTCCCAGTGGATCGGTGAAAACGAATTCAGGCGAAATTGTGGTGAGGGCCCTAGGCCGGAAATACCGCGGCGAGGAGTTTCGGGAAGTGACTGTCAAAAAGATGCCAGATGGATCTGATTTGAGCTTAGGTGAGATTGCTTCTGTGATCGATGGGTTCGAAGATATCGAACTCGTGTCTACTTTTAATGGTCGCCCGGCGGTAGTGCTTCATGTCTTCCGCGTAGCCGATCAAGATACTTTGGCAATTGCCAAGCTTGCCCGGGAATACGTGGATTCACTGGAGAAGCCTGAGGGTGTAGAGATCGACGTTTGGAATGATCAAAGTGTTATTCTGAAGGGCCGATTAGATCTCCTCAAAAGCAATATTGGGATAGGACTCATTCTAGTTCTATTGGTGCTTGCGCTTTTTCTTCGGCCAAGTTTGGCGTTTTTGGTAGCACTGGGAATTCCGGTTTCTTTCGCTGGTGGTCTCTGGTTGATGCCCGGCCTTGGGATTTCGATCAATATGATTTCGGCCTTCGCCTTTATTCTTGTTTTGGGAATTGTAGTGGATGATGCCATTGTGGTTGGCGAGAACGTCTACACTCGTATTCAGCAAGGTGAGCACCCTAAGGAAGCGAGTTGGAAAGGGACCCACGAGGTAGGAATCGTAGTGATTTTTGGGATTCTTACGACTATGGCGGCGTTTACCCCCATGCTTGGCCTAAGTGGAGTGAGTGGGAAGATCTGGCCTAATATTCCCTTGGTGGTGATTCCGGTTTTGGGTTTCTCCTTGTTGCAGTCAAAGTTTGTTTTGCCTGCTCATCTTGCACTTCTCAAACCGCATTCTACAACGCCAAGTGCTAATCCATTGACTCGCTTGCAGCGAAGGATTTCGGGTGGACTTGAGCGATTTGTGAAGGTCATTTATTCACCGTTTCTAAAGTTGTGTTTAAAGTTTCGTTACGTGGTTTGGACTGTGTTCATTGCCCTTGTAATCCTTTCGGTGTCGCTGGTGAAAACTGGATGGTTGCCCTTTCAGTTTTTTCCAAAAGTGGAGGGTGAAATTCTGTCTGCAAAACTTGAAATGCCTTTGGGGGCCCCGTTTTCTAACACTCAAAAAGTGGTGAAGCGGTTGGAAGCGGCAGCTCTTAAACTTGGTAAAACAACGCAGGATAACGATGGGAATTCGATTGTTGTCAATCAGCTGGCGACGGCAGGGATGCAGCCATTTCAGGGTGGGTTTTCTCCTAACACACCCACTGGAACTCACTTAGGGGAAGTTACCCTTGAGCTTGCGGCCGCAAAGAATCGGGACCTTTCGAGTGCAGAATTAAAATCGATGTGGCAGGAGCTTGCAGGTGAAATTCCAGAGGTGGTTTCCCTCGCGTTCAGGGCAGAAACGGCGGCGGGAGGGAATGCGATTGATATCAATTTCACTGGGCCGGATAACGATCAATTGGTAGCAGCTGCAGCGTGGGCGACTGAGCGTTTGCGTAATGATTACAAAGGAGTGGTTGATGTTTCAAATTCCGATCGGCGTGGTCGAGAGGAGTTGATCGTCCGTGACCTAACGCCGCGAGGTAAGGCCTTAGGTTTCGATCTTAATATGGTGATGAACCAGGTTCGTGATGCTTTCTATGGCAACGAAGTGCAGCGACTGCAGCGCGGTCGTGACGAGGTGAAAGTGATGGTCCGCTACCCCGAATCAGAGCGGGGCTCGCTTTCCAATTTTGAGAAGATGAAACTAAGAACCCCAGAGGGAGAAGAGGTAGCCCTTCTTGATATCGTGATTCCTGAATACGGTCGAGGTCCTGCTACGGTGACTCGTGTGGATCGTTTTCGTACGATCAGCGTCAAGGCTGATGTCGATCTCGCTAGAGGTTATAATGCAAACGAGATTGTAGAAAAATACACTGATGAGGTTCTCGAAAAAATTGCAGAAAAATTCCCGGGGGTGCGTTATTCCTTCAAGGGTGAGCAAAGCGATCAACGCGATAGTATTCGTGAGATGGGGATTGGCTTTGTAGGCGCCCTATTACTTATGTATGTTTTGATGGCGATTCCACTTAAGAGCTATCTGCAGCCTTTAATCGTGATGAGCGTGATCCCATTTGGAATGGTCGGCGCGGTAGCGGGACATATTTTCATGGGGCTGAATATGAGTATAATGTCAATGTGTGGGATTGTTGCGCTGGCTGGGGTAGTAGTGAATGACTCCTTGGTGCTGGTCGATTACGTGAATCGTAATAGGAAAAGTGGAACGGGTATTTTGGAGGCAGCTCGTAATGCCGGGGTGAGGCGATTCCGCCCGATCCTTTTGACTTCACTTACGACTTTTGTGGGCCTCATGCCGATGTTGTTGGAAGATGATATGCAGGCAAAGTTTCTCATTCCAATGGCTGTTTCGCTTGGTTTTGGGATTCTTTTTGCGACCGCAATTACTCTTATCTTAGTTCCTTCGCTCTATGTGATTCTTGAAGATTTTCGTAACTTGGGCACTGATTTGTTCACAGGTCGAAATAAACCTTTGGAAAATCCACAAATTAAGGGAAGTTCCTAATATGTTTCTTGAAGCTCTGGCGAGCGCCTTTCCTTCTAATACTTACACCCAAAAAGAGTGTTTCGAATTCACGAAGACGACTTCTTCCTATCAGTCGCTAAGTAAGCGCGGTCAAGGGATCATGGAGAGGGTGCTCTTAGGAGATTCTGGGATTAACCGGCGACATTTTTGCACTGATAACCCAGCTGCGATGTTTAAAGTGGGGCCACAGAAGCTCAATGAGTATTTTGAAAGGGAGGCTCCAGCTCTTTCGATTGCGGCACTGGAAAAAACGGGTATCGATCCGACTGAAATTGATGCTCTTATCATTTGCACCTGCACAGGATATCTGTGCCCGGGGGTAACGAGCCATGTGGCTGAAAATCTGGGGATGAGAGATGATGTGTATCTTCAAGATATTGTTGGTTTGGGCTGTGGCGCAGCCCTTCCGATGATGCGAGCTGCCGAGGGGTTTCTGGCCGCAAATCCTGGTAAAAAAGTCGCAACAGTGGCGGTCGAAATTTGTTCGGCGGCTCTCTTTATGAATGAAGAGCCTGGCGTGCTCATTAGCATGTGTTTGTTTGGTGACGGTGCTTCGGCGGCGATTTGGTCTGATGAAGAAGGTGATGGGAGGTGGAAGTTAGGTAAGTTCGAAACGATTCATGTTCCAGAGCATAGGGAAAAAATCCGATTTATTAATTCTGGTGGAAAGCTAGAGAACAAACTTCATCGGACGGTTCCCGAATTGGCGGCAGATGCAGTTGAAAAGCTTTGGCAGAAGCGGCAGGGTGATCCGGATCAAGTACTCGCTCATACTGGGGGAAGGGATGTGATCGAAGCTCTCGAAAAGCGAATGGGCTGGGACTTGCCTGAAACACGCACGGTTCTGAAAAATGCTGGAAATTGCTCTAGTCCCTGCATTCTTTTCGCTCTGGAGGAGCGTTTGAGGCTATCAGAAAACGATTCTCGCTACTGGTTGACTAGTTTCGGTGCGGGGTTTGCAGCCCATTCTTGTGAGATGTGGCGTTGACACATCCTCATCTTCAGATGACCGTCCAATCGACATGATTAATAGAAAACGCCGGCTGATTTCCGGTATCCTAAGTGGCGCTCTCAGTTTGACTGGGATTGCTCAAGAGCCTGCAGCTCCGGCAGGCGATCAGTTTAAGGCACCTGCCAACGTGGCGGCCGCCCCCGCTGAGGCTGCAAAAACACAGTCTGGGTTGGCCTCATTGGTTCTGAAGAAAGGGACTGGAACAGAGAAGCCTTCTGCCACCGATACAGTGAAAGTTCACTACACCGGATGGCAGGCTTCCGACGGAACGATGTTCGACAGTTCGCTGCAGCGGGGACAGCCTGCTGAGTTCGCTCTAAATGGAGTAATCAAGGGTTGGACTGAAGGCCTCCAATTGATGGTCGTTGGAGAAAAGCGCCGCTTTTGGATTCCTTCCGATCTAGCCTATGGCGACCAAGGACGGGTTGCTGGTAATCTCACGTTTGACGTGGAGCTGCTTGAGATTGTCAAACCTCCAGCAGCGCCTAAAGAACTTGTTGCTCCGGCCGATGCTCTTGTAACTGAGTCTGGGCTAAAATCGAAGATTCTGAAAGTCGGGGAAGGTGATCTGACTCCAGGACCTGAAGATGTGGTGACCACTCAGTTTACGGGTTGGAAGGCCGACGGGGAATTCCTGACGACCTCAACTCGTAATCCCCAGCCAGCGCAGTTCAAACTGAACGAACTGAACATCAAAGGATGGACCGAAGGTCTGCGGCTCATGAAAAAGGGGGAAAAGCGCCGCTTCTGGATTCCTGCGAGCCTCGCCTTTGGTAAAGAGGGGGAGGCGCCTGCCGGTGCTCCTGCGGGCGATTTGATTTTTGACTTTGAGTTGATTGATTTCCGCTCAGTTCCCAAGCCACCACCGCCACCGAAGGATCCAAAGGCTCCAAAAGATGTTGCAGCTGCACCCGAAAGTGCGACTAAGACGGAATCTGGAATGGCCTATACGGTTCTTAAGACTGGCGAAGGAGATGCTTCTCCAGCTGCTGGTGATCTTCTGAAGGTGAATTTTAAAGGATGGGACACAAATGGTGCTTTAATTGGTTCTAGTGAAACAATGGGTGGTCCTATGGCTCTTTCCCTCGACCAATCCCCAATCAAAGGATGGACTGAAATTTTGAAGACAATGAAAAAGGGCGAGAGTCGCCGTGTCTGGATTCCTGAGAGCCTTACCTTCGAATCAAAAGGCCGCGGAGCTCCCGAAGGCGCTTTGACTTTCGACCTCGAGTTGGTTGAGTTCAAACCAAAGCCAGTTGCACCCAAGGCCCCAACCGATGTGGCTGCGCCCCCAGCCGATGCAACCAAAACTGCTTCGGGTCTTGCCTATAAGGTTCTCAAAGCGGGAACCGGTAAGCGCAAACCGACTGCAACAGACACTGTAAAGGTCCACTATGCAGGCTGGACGACAGACGGAAAACTCTTCGATAACTCGATCGAGCGAGATGAGCAGGCTCAATTCCCTTTAAACCAAGTGATCAAAGGTTGGACCGAAGGGGTTCAATTGATGGTTGAAGGCGAAAAGAGGCGTTTTTGGATCCCTGTTGAACTTGCATACAATAATCAGCCGGGTAAGCCTGCAGGAATGTTGGTGTTCGATATCGAACTCTTTACGATAGTTACCCCTGCAGCTCCCAAAAAGATCGAGGCTGTCACTCCGCCCATCGAGGTGAAACCGGCTAAGCCAAAGGATAAAGCGGCCGAGTAGTTCAACATCCCGCCAATCATTCAAAATAGCCTGTTACGTCACCGTAACAGGCTATTTTTTGGTGGGCTATTTCGGAGTAATTTCTTGTGAGTTTGCTCTGGCTTATTTACATGGGCAGGGTCATGTGCATCGATTTACGGAGTGATACCGTAACCCAACCGACTCCTGAAATAAGGGAGGCTATGTGTCGTGCGAAGGTGGGAGACGATGTGATGGACTGTGATCCAACGGTCTCTCGGCTCGAAGAAATGTCTGCGGAGATGTTGGGGAAAGAAGCAGGAATGTTCGTTCCTAGTGGAACCCAGAGTAATCTTTGTGCTCTACTTTCTCACTGTGATAGGGGCGATGAGTATCTTGTCGGTCAAACTGCTCACACCTATCTCTTCGAGGGTGGGGGAGCGGCCGTTTTTGGAAGTATCCAGCCCCAGTCTCTTGATCAGGAAGAAGATGGGACATTGGCGCTGGATAAGCTTGCGGCCCTTGTGAAGCCCGACGATTTCCATTTTGCGCGGACGAAGCTTTTGTGTCTTGAAAACACAACTTGGGGAAAGGTTCTTCCGTTGGACTATCTCAAATTAGTTCAATCGTTTGCCAGTGATTATCAACTATCGCTTCATCTCGATGGTGCTCGGCTCTTTAATGCTTCTGCTGCCACTGGGGTCTCGGCTGTTCAATTGGCGAAGCCCTTCGAGTCGGTGTCAATTTGCTTGTCCAAAGGATTGGGCGCTCCGGTGGGTTCTGTTCTTGTCGCCTCCGCTTGTTTTATCAAAGAAGCAAAAAGATGGCGCAAGATGCTAGGGGGGGGGATGCGTCAGTCAGGAATGTTGGCAGCGGCCGGAATTTATGTGTTAGAAAACCATATCGAGCGATTGATCGAGGACCACGAAAATGCCCGCCAGTTGGGAGAGCGCCTCGCCGGTATATCCAAGCTGAGGGTGGACCCGATTCAGACGAACATGGTCTTTGTTGATCTATCTAGATTTGATGGTGCGGCGGTGTCACGGACCCTTGAAGCGAAAGGGATAAAGATTGGGGGATACACTGGCGGGAAAAAACGACTTGTTACTCACTTGGGAATTTCACCTAAGGATATCGGGTATGTGGTGAAGGGCTTCGAAGAAGCATGTGCGGGGTGACTTCCAGTGTTTGCACTTGCAGCATAAACGCATAAAAAAGCACCCCGGACGAACTGCCTGCGAAAAAGGAGGACCGCCCGGGGCGCATTGAAGAACGGGTTGGATTGATTTCCCGATCGCCCGTCAGTAAGTCAAAAAAACTAGAGTTAGGACAGCAAAAGATTAAAAAGATTTAAATCTTGTTTCGGTGATCTAAACTATCCAAGAGGAACACCTTTATTTAAGGAGACTTGTTAGGTCTAGGAATTGGAATTCGTAGAAGCTTTAACCTGCTCGGGAAAATACTTCATTAGTGATTCCGTGACGTGGGGTGCAGCCATTCCAAGTCCACAGGCCGATGTTGCTTTCATTGCCTCGTTGATGTCGCTCACCTCTTCGGTCCATGCTGCGAGGTCCAGTTTTTTGGAATCGTCATTCAAGCGCTCGGTGAGTCGTTGAGTGCCGATGCGACAGGGGAAACACTTTCCGCAGGATTCGTGTGCGAAGAAAGCCATCGCATCGTGGGCAGCTTTCATCATATTACGAGAGTCATCGAAGACCATGATCCCACCGGCTCCGAGGAAGGAGCCGTGCGAACGGATACATGGATCATCTAGTGTCAGGTCATCAAGGATTTGATGGCCAAGGAATCCTCCCGAGAGCCCTGCCATGGTGACGGCTTGGATAGAGCGTTGATCCAATGGTCCGCCTGCCCAATCATAAAGAAGAGTTTTCAGAGGTAGGCCGATGGGGATCTCGTAGTTACCCGGTTGTTTGATGTCTCCAGAAAGCGATATTAATTTGGTGCCAGCATGCTCACCGATACCTAGTGATTGATACCATTCTGCTCCTTTGTTGATGATGTGGGGAATCGCGCAAAGGGTTTCAACATTGTTCACAGCAGTCGGTTTGTCTTCAAATCCGTGAGTGACGGGAAAGGGTGGCTTGTTGCGGGGGAAAGGGTGCTTGCCTTCCAGCGAGTTTAGTAGCGAGCCTTCTTCGCCACAAATATAAGCACCTGCTCCGCGGCGGATATAAAGGTGAAATTCAAATCCAGATCCGAGAATATTGCTTCCAAGGAGTCCGGCTTCTTTAGCTTTGGCTACGCACCTTTCGAGAAGGATGTTGGTCTCGGGATACTCGTAGCGAAGGTAGATGAATCCACGTTGAGCTCCGGTGGCCAAACCAGCAATGGTCATACCCTCAATGAGAGAGAATGGATCGTAGTCCATGAGGGCTCTATCTTTGAAACATCCAGGCTCCCCTTCGTCAGCATTACAGACGATAGACTTAGGGTGGCGATCGCACTCGGCAACAGCTTTCCACTTCAACCCGGTGGGAAATCCAGCACCCCCACGTCCTGCAAGTTTTGATTTGGTAACGACTTCAATAACATGAATCGGCCCCTCTTTGAGAGACGATTCAAGAGCCTTAAAGCCACCGTTATCTTGATAAACCTCCAAGGTATTATGCCCTTGCTTCCGGATATTTGAAAAAAGTGCTTCTTCATTTCCGCTGGGATTGGCGGGAGGAAGTGGGGATGGTGTGGGCTTGAGGGTGGCTGCTGATTCGCCTGCCAAGGTAGTGTGTGCCGTGAGAACCGGGATTGGTTCGTCACAACGACCTGAGCAAGGCATTCCAGTAGCGTTCTGCCCCTCTTCTTTTAAAGTTTTGAGTATGTCGTCACCCCCCCCCGAAGGCAGCAAATATTCCCGGTGCAAACACGAGGTGCTTCCAATCCGCCGGGAGTGCGTGAGAAGTGGTGGTAGAAAGTGACTGTGCCGTAAAGATCTGCGAGAGGTGTCTTTAATCCTTCGGATACGGCGCGGAGGGCTTCATCAGAAAGGTAGCCATCGCGATTATGAAATGCGTGAAGGAGGGGGAGAAGAGGGGCGGGTTCATTTGTCCACTGATCGATAAGTTGTTGATCGCAACCTGAAATGGCCATGACAGGAGACTGACTGGTCATTTAAAAGAAACAAGTGGGAAGCGCCTGTGGACCTTCGATCGTGACTAAAAAGTAGTCCCAATAGCAAAGTGGAAAGCGCCACCAGGTTCTTCGCTGTTTTGTGACAGCGAACGACCGTATTCCAGTCGAATAGGTCCTACGGGTAGGTTGATGCGAACTCCCAAGCCAGCGGCTAGTTCGATGTCGGATTCGAGCCCCGCAGCATCGAGAAAGAGGAGGGCTTCAAATGGACCGGCGAGGTTGTGCATGTATTCGGCATTCGCAAGCCACCACTCTGTTCCTCCCAAAGCGTTACCGTTGAAAGATGATCCCATCTTAAGTTCGGGAAAGGAGCGGATGGTGTTTGCGCCACCTAGAAATTTTCGTAGGTCAATGGGTAGGCTTTGGTTCTCGCTAGCTGGGGAGATAAAACCTCCCCGTAAGCCCAAAGAGTAAGAGGAATTTTCGCTTAGTGTTTGATAGTAGCTGATTTGGCTCTCCACCTCAAAAAATCCAATGGTGTCATCTCCATCTGAAAGACCGAGAGAGGTGTTGAGGCGAGCAAACCAACCGCCCGAAGGCAGTGCAGAATTATTACGCTTATCGAATAGTTGTTGCAGACCAAGTCTTGATACCGTGTAGCTTCGTGGGCCGGCTAATTCTCTAGGGATCGGTGTGTTGATCGAAGTTTGGGACACAGTTAGGCCAACCGTGCTTGAGTAGTTATCACCCCATTTCCATGTCAGTTCACTGCCGATTCCTCCTTCTAACTTGTCATAATTATCGAAGTCTCGGTTAACGAGAAACGCTCGATTGGCAAGCCTTAGATTTTGACCCAAAAAGAACGGGTTACTCAGGCTGATGGCACCCAAGCCACCCAGAGAAGTGATTTCGGCTACTGCAGATAAATTTGATAGGCGTCCCCATGGGTTACGGTCGAAGTAACGAAGTCCGAGGGTATAACCCTCAATCGATCCATATCCCAAAGCGACTGAGTATCCTCTCGATTTGGCTTCCTTGAGATGAAGGGTGAGATCTAGTTCGGCATCGTTAATTTCCGTCTTTTCAAGGCGCACACTGGAGAAAGCTCCTGTCGAGAGTAGCTTAGTAATTTTTTGGCCAGCTAATTCTTCGTCAAAGGTTTCACCGATCAATTTACTGAAGCGATCCTCAATATAAGAGGGGTTGGTTTTGTTGAGGCCGGCGGTCTGGAATGAGCGAACGATGTATTTCTTTCCCGGTGTGATAAAAAAGTTAAGGAGAAGTTTGTTTCCCTGAGTTTCCTTTAACATCACAAGCGAAATATCGGTATATCCTTGTCTTCGATAGTCTTCGATAATGCTGCGGCGGAGCGAAATGATGTTTTCTGCGGTGGCTGTTGCTCCTAGAGCCTCACTAGCTACTTTTTTTAGAGCGGTCGAGGGCTGGACTTGGCTTTCTAGATTAGGGGTTTTGAGGATGAATAGTGGTCCTTTATCGACCTCCAAAGTGAATGGGATTTTACCGTTAGCTTGACGCGTTTCTTGAACTGCCGTGACGATACCTTCCCAGTATCCATTTGTGTGCAAAAGATCACGAACCCTCTCTAGGCCTTCCTCAATAAATTTGGATTCAAAGGCCCGTCGTTTAAGCGTCTTGGGGAATGTCGCTTGGAATTGCTTCTGAATTGCCTCCACGTCATCGAATCCAGTGACTTTGATCGATCCCAGGAATTGTGAGAGCCCCTCCTCAATGGTGAGACGGATTCTATTGTCCGAGAGTTTTTGCCCCGAAATCACAGCATCTGGCAGGCCGTGGGTTCTGAGATAGGATTCGACTAGGTAGGCCGCATCGTCGGCACGTGAGTCGGTGGCCTTTCGCTTACGAATATAGTCCATTCGACCAGCGACTGCTTCCAAGAGGCTCTCTGAGGTGAATGATCGCAAGCCGACAAATTCCACACGTGCACCATGAGTCAATGCTTGGGTCATAAGCAGAATCAAGATGGTGATCCGAAAAACCATGAAGTTTACTTAAAGCGAACCGAGAAAACGAGAAAAGCTCTCGTTTGTCCTTGGTCATCGATTTGGGTGGTGAAATCCCAACGATCGTCAAGATTGAGGGTTGCTGAGGAAAAATTTTGACCTGAGTACTGATTCGTTTCGCCAAGTGAAAGTTTGATTTGACCAGAGTTTTTGAGGAATCTTTGGAGCAACGATTTATCCTTTTCACCATTCCTACGGCGAAGGGTTTCGAAAAGGTATTGAAGTGCCTTTTGTGAGGCGACTTCTTGATTCGCTAGTTGTGCTGACACGGAACCGGTAGCTAAAAGAACCATGATTTCACTTTCGGGAAGCGGTGGGTCCGAGGTAAGGACTAGTTTAGGATTTTGAACGGTACCCGATACGTAAACTTGAACGAGGTAAGAACTGACTTTGGAGCTTCCTTTAAGATCTAGGTATGGATTTCCTGGTGAATCAGGGCGCAGGGTGATTGATCCTGACTGCATTTCTAGCTTACTGAAAGGGAGGTCAGCAACAAGGTCTTCAGTAATTACAATGCCAGAGGTTGTAGGCGATCCTATCGTTCCTCCGAGCTTCAAATTTTGACCGGTGATCTGGCCATCTATAAGATTACCGCGAATAAGGACGGGGTCTTTGGTGGTGATATCAATCTCAAGATTCCAGTCCATTATTCCGGAGGAAGTTGAAATGATTTGATTATCCATTCTGGGGCTTTGCGAAAATGAGGGAAGTTTTGGTTTTGGTATTTCGGTTGTTCGGGGGACGCCAAAGGGAAGGATTTCGATATCCTTGTATATAAGGCTATCAGCAATTTTAAGTGTCCCTGCGATTTTAGCCTTCGAATAAGGGCCTGCGATTGTGAGGCTAGGGTGGCCACGAAAATTCAAGTCCTTCGTTCGATAGAGAAGAATATCTTTTCCCTCTACACTAAGATCGAAGACAGGATCGAAATCAGCATCTCTTGAAGCTAGGTTAATGGTTCCTCCAATAGTCGCTTTGCCGCCAGATGCTATGATAGAGCTTTTATTAAATGATATGATGTCATTTTCGAGGTTGAGAATGATTTGTGAGTCACGGAATTCCGATCCGGGAGAATCATCAAGGCGCATTTTTTTGACACTCAAGTCGGCATCCCCTAAAAACTGTGGGTTGGAAATTGTCCCAATGGCTTTGATATTCAGCTCCAAACTTCCCTGAACATCTTTGACTATAGGGATAAATGGCTTTACTTGGCCTAGATCGACTTCGGCATCCTTTATTTCAACTAGGAATTCTTTTTCAGGCTCTGATTCTGGAAGTCCCAACCATGTTTTTGGTTGTAGAGGTAGGTTTCCGGAAATTGTCATAAAGTTAGAAATTCCGTTTTTTCCTGATCCATTGAACGTGAGTTCTTGATTGATGGTTTTAATTTCCAGATCTAAACCAAGGTCCGGAATGTTAGGCTGAAGGCTAGTCGTTAGATTATTTGCGTTAATATTGCCGTTCAATCGAGGTTCCATGAGTGAGCCCGATAATCTTAGATCTAGATTAAGTGTGCCCATGATATTGGGAATGGAGGGAGTGAGCGGTTGGATGCGGCGGAGGTCCAGCTGTTCGTTTTTGACTGTTAGGGTAAGAGGTGAATCAAGCGGGATCATTTTTAGATTGAGCCATTTCCGGGGGAGAAATGGGAAGGTTCCATCTAATTTGAGTAATTGTCCTGCGGAATCTGTTGCTTCAACTCCTACGATAAGTTTCTTAGAGTCGCTTTGCAGATCAACTACCATTTCCGCAGGAGGAATTTTTGGGTTATTAGTTGATTGGAATTCTTTTAGGGAGATCGTTCCATTCAGTAATGGATCGGTAAAAGTGCCGCTAAGGTCAAAGTGTTCAGCATGAAGAATCCCGGAAAGCTCGGCTGGGACAGGGAAAAATGATGAGAGTCGTTCGAGGGTGAGAGGCTTAGATTTAACCTTCAAAGAGATTTCTTTTTTTGATTCTAAGATGTCATCCAGCGAACGAGTTGAAAGAGGTGCTGGGAATTTTGCTTTAACAGTAAGAAGCTCATCGTCATTTTCAAAAAATTTAATGTAGTCAACTCCAAGATTGTCATTCGACCAGTTTAGTTTGGTCTCAGCGAATCCTTGGGAGGTCATTAATTTGAGGTGCTCCACCGTAATTTTATTGGGCCAGTTCCACGCGATCTTCCCGCTTGTGATGACTTGCGGAAAGTTGGGCGGATGGAAGCCTAACGCTAATAGGTCTGCCGAGCCTGAGTGCTTGGCCGTTTTTAAATTACCCTTGGCTGTTGAGGTGAAATTTAGAGGTCCTTCAAGATTCTCATGGAGATTCGTTGAGTCATTGATCTCAGAGTAAATTTTGGCTTGATAGGTTTGTGGATCAACCTGAAATTTAGCGCTGGCTCGAAGGTGATCAAGGGCCGAAGCAAATACGCGAGCTTCTCGTGAATCATAATGAAGTTCGGCATTAATAGTGGGGAATTTGGGCCAATCGACGGTGAGATCTAGCTCGGCTGAGGAATCAAGAATTTGGCGATCTAGGACCACAGTTCCCTCAGCTTTTATTTTATCATCAATCGTGATATGAATATTGACTGGCTTTTCAAAGGGCGAGAGGAGATCTGCTGTGCTTGCCTCGATTGAGGTATGCGAGATTTCTTGATCTTTATACTTCAGGTCACAAGCCTCAAAGACGATCAAACCAGTTGCGGTGTCAATTTCGAGCTTTGTGATTTCGCCCGATGATTGAAAGTCGGGTTTTGCGAGTCCAATAAGACTAGGAATCGACAAAGAAGGCGATTCAAGTGAAATTTGGTGGGAAGATTGTAGGTCTGATTCAGCAAGCACTTCGCTGCCGGCGACTGAGATAATCATTGAAGCTGATTTCTCTGGTTTGAAGGATATGTTTCGAATTGAGAGCTGTGAGTTAAAGGTAATTTGATCGATGAAGATGCCATCTCCATTCCAAGTTAGCTTGGACTCCGGATTGTAAATCTTACGATCGAGCTGATCGCGTGATTGAAGATCCGAGATGAGATAGTAATTCTCACCCGCGGTATGAGTGAGGGATCCCAGCGAAACTTGGGTAATATCATCGATTTCAACCTTAAGGTCGCTGATCGAAATTTTGGTCGGCTGGATGAGATTTCTGATTAGACCTAGGGTTTCTGCGGGAGAGGCCTTGGAGTCGGAGGCCCGCCTCTGAGCCCGGTCGCTTGAAAAGATGTCTGTTCTAGGCGCCTCTGGGGCGATGACAATATGAGTCCGGTAGAGGGTGATAGATTTGAGCTCCTTATCAATCAATGATCCGAGTGACCATTCAACTTTGATTAAATCGGATTCAATGCGTTGGATGTTTGATGTCCCCTTAAGGGAGATATCACGAACCGAGATTCCGGAGAGTGCTGAGCCTTCGAGTATGAACTTTCCTGAAAGATCCTGAGTCTCTAATTGTTGTGAAATAACCTTTTCGAATCCCCAGCGGAAACCGGGTCCGTTTATCCATGCCAGGAGGCCGATGATTAGAATGAAAGGGTAAAAAATATGTCTTCTCCAACGCCGATGGGGCACTAGAGATTTTTTAGTTTTATCCTCAAGAGGTGACATTGTGCAGGAACTGTCCTTTTATGACGATGCTGCGACGGTTTTCATCGTGTTTTTTTCCTACTTGGTGAAAAAAAGGCAACAAATGTCGGTTTTCGGGGCGACACTGCAGTTGTAAGTATTCTGGGGCCAGAGCTTAGAGCTATTTGGCGAAGGCTTGGTAGGCCTTCTCGACGGCATCTTTTTTAAAAGTTCCGGTCTGCATCAAGAGGCCGTATTTCTGGGTGAGCGAAGCGCCTTTTTTGAGAGTGTAATTACCGTTTCCGTTTTTGGTGAAGCTTTTTTCGCCAAAAGGGTTTGCCGTGAGAAGGCCATAGGTACGGGCGTGCCAGAACGTGGGATGATTATAATTTGAAGGGTGGTCCATCATAGTAATTGCAACGTCTTTATGAGAGCTGTCGGGGCCATAGTAGCTGACCCAGCGGGCGCGCTTGCCCCAGGCTTTCTTGTCGGTCTGGCCCTCAGAATTGGCGATGTGGCCTTTTGCGACCTTACCTTCGTGCCGTAGGGTTGGGGAAACGCGGAGGGCAAAGGAACCCTCTTTGGTGTCACCGAATTTCACTTCGGTTGCTGCAGTCAGGGTCGAGTGGACCTCGACCATGAGTGATTCTCCACTGGGTTTACTGAATTTGTAGGTCCGAGTTTCCTTAAGAAGCACTTCCTTGTCTTGCTGCCACTCAAGGGTGACTGAAAATGTCCCATCTTTAGATTTCCCGAAGGACTTGTGAACAATGTTTGATTTGTGATCTTTTGAGTGCCAGAAATCGTGTCCGTTGACATCGCCGTGGGTGAACCAAAAAGAACGATGGTGGGGGTGATCTGGTTGCTCGCCCTCAACGTCTTTTTTCATGGGAAAGTTTCGAGTGAGCCCAACTCCGGTGGGACCTACGAGAGGATAGAGGTAAGGTAGATGATGGTCGGTTCGGTATTCTGTGATCAGGGTGTCACCGTCAAAAAGCTTCAGAGAGGAGTCTGTTTTTTCCTGACGAAAGCCGGCGAACGCGGATTGAGCGAGGAGGGCGGTGATTAGGAGAAAAGTCGATTTCATAGCGGGACCGTGATAATCTCTTTCGCGCGAAAAATAAAGAAGGGAAATCGCGAGAATAATTGCGCGACAGTTTTTTGAAATATCAGGTTATCAACTTGATGGTGCAATTTAATGATGTGGTGACCACTGTGGCAGGACTTTGTATCACTTCAGCCTCATCTAAACCAAGAATCCCGCCCGAGCGGCGGGTCTTGTCCAGCAGGCTTTCGTGAGCTTGCTAAGACTTGGATTTTCAGGATTTTCTATCAAGAGCATCTTGAAATTGATTCGGATTATCAGAATCATCCTGAAACAAGTAATACCAAGGCAGAAGATAGATCGGGAGCGAAATTATGGGCGGGCCATCACTGAAAAACTGGAGAATAAACGTGATGGTGAGAACATCCGATAAACCTAATATGAGCACAATCAGAGAATGTGGGCGTTGCGGGCTGGACATTTTTACCTTAGAAGTTTGCAGAATCCTATGGCACTTGAACTACGCTACTGCGAAAATCTCTTCAATTACTCCCGTCGCGAGTCGCGGGAGGTGACTGTTGGAAACCTGAAAGTGGGTGGCGGTAATCCCGTCGTGGTGCAATCGATGATCACCTCCGATACCCGTGATACCCAGGCTTGTGTTAAAGAGGTGCTTCAACTAGCGGATGCGGGATGCGAGGTGGTTCGGATTACGGCCCAGACACGCAAGTATGCTGAAAATCTCGAGAATATCCGTAATGGAGTTCGAGCTGCTAATTGCGGGGTTCCCTTGGTAGCGGATATTCATTTTAAGCCGGATGCAGCTTTTGAGGCTGCGAAGTGGGTGGAAAAAGTGCGAGTTAATCCGGGTAATTACGCGGATAAAAAAAAGTTTGAGATCCGGGAATATACCGATGAGCAATACGAAGAGGAGCTGAGCCGGATTCGGGAGGAATTTACGCCGTTGGTTACTCTTTGCAAAGACCTCGGCCGCGCGGTGAGAATCGGAACCAATCATGGTTCGCTCTCCGACCGTATCATGAATCGTTATGGTGACACTCCTCTTGGAATGGTGGAAAGCGCGCTGGAGTTTGCGCGAATCGCTCGGGGTGAGAAATTTCATAATTTTGTTTTTTCGATGAAGGCTTCGAATCCAAAGGTTATGATTGAAGCTTATCGCCTGCTGGTGGCACGACTAGAAGCGGAAGGTTCCGATTGGAATTACCCGCTTCATTTAGGGGTGACAGAAGCAGGTGATGGTGAGGATGGTCGCATTAAGAGTGCAATTGGTATTGGGAGTTTGCTGGCGGACGGAATCGGAGATACCATTCGGGTGAGTTTGACCGAAGATGCAGTGTATGAGGTTCCGGTGGCGCAGGCTTTGGTAAGAGCGATTCCGCAGGGCGGATGTGAGACTGGAATGAAAGAAACTTGGAATTCTTTCGAATACGAGCGCCGGAAGAGCAAGGTTCAACGTGTGGCCGGGCTATCTTTGGGCGGCACGGAATTAATGCGCGTTTTCACTTCCCGTAAGAAGTGGGATTCGGTGGCTCACAAGATTGATCAGATGGGCGATTTCAAGCCGGAAATTATCAGCGAGGACTCTGGTGTGGTAGAGCTTGATCCCCGGGAAGACGAGGTGATATTTAAAATTAATCAAGCGGATGAGTCGAGATTGCTTACGGTAAAAGATGGATTAGACCTTCCTGTAATTTCCGCTTTCCGCCTATTGGCAGCAAAGGTTGACGCCCGGCATTCGATTCTGCTTAAGGACACGCTCGCTCCTTCGAATGATATGACGGCTGATTTTCTTCCTACCATGTTGAAGGCTTCCATGAATTTGGGCTCGTTAATTTGCGATGGAATTGGAGACGCGATTCTGGTGCAGGGCGAAGAAGCTCCAGGGCAATCACTCCGACTTTCCTACAATATTCTTCAGGCGGCAGGCGCGCGGATTTTTAAGACTGACTACGTAGCGTGCCCAAGCTGTGGACGCACTTTGTTTAATCTTCAAGAGACGACCCAGAAGATCCGTGAAGCAACCGGGCATTTGAAAGGAGTCCGAATTGCAGTCATGGGATGTATTGTAAATGGGCCTGGCGAGATGGCGGACGCTGACTTCGGTTATGTCGGTGGAGCTCCGGGTAAAATCAATCTTTATGTCGGTAAGCAGGCTGTGAAATTTAATATCCCAGAAGATGAAGCGGTTGAGAGACTGCAGGATTTGATTCGTGAACATGGACGCTGGGTAGATGCTCCAGAACAAGTTGTAGAAGTTTAGGCCATGAATGCGGTAGATGCCCCGGCTCACGAAGGCCAAACGAGGACTAAAAAAAAATCTGATAAGCCTTGGCAGGTGGTCGTCCTAGACGATCCGGTGAACCTGATGGAGTATGTGAGTCATGTCCTTACGAATATTTTTGGCTTCTCTAGGGAGAAGGCGAAGGAGCTGATGATGGCGGTGCATCAAAAAGGTAGGGCCGTTGTTTGGGTTGGGAATCGTGAGAAAGCGGAAATGTATGTGAACCAACTTCATAGCGCCCAACTGCATGCCACTCTTGATAGAGCAGAATGACGGTAGGACCAACAGTTTCTGGTGGATTGAAGCTAGTGCCCGAAACAGAGCACGATTGGATGCTGCTGATTGGGATCGCGGGAGATAGTGATTCGGATTTGGCGGGAAGGCTTGCTGGATTGATGGATGAGGACTCGATGTGGGATGAAATTGTGGTGCCTGAACTGGCCGAGGAATTCTCAAAACAGCGAATCCAAGTAGTGAAGGAGGTGATGAGAGCTAAGGAAGAAGATAGTGATATTCATATTCTGAAGGGTAGCGTTGATGTTTGGTATGGTGCCTTGAATCAGGCTCGGCTGGCTCTTGAGGACAAATACAAATTCGGTGCTCGTGAGGAAGTAGATCCAAAAATATTTGAAGATTCCTCAGTGCGCGCGGCTTACTTTCGAAACAACTTTTATAGCCACGTTCAGGGCTTGTTGCTTCAGTATGTGATGGTTGAATAGAAAGCTGTCAGCGTAGCTGCAGCCATTCCGGAGATCTCATCTCTATCCTTATTTGCCGAAAAGAGAGTGAGCTTCGGCCAGAGCTGCAGCCGATGTGATCTCAGTCATGCAGCGGTGATCTAAGGGGCACTTGTTTAGAAGGCAGCCGCTACAAGCAACGTGTTCGTGAATAACTTGGTGGATTTTGCCAAGAGGTCGTCGCCATTCTGGTTCGTTCGGGCCAAAGAAGACAAGGGAGGGTGTGCCTACGAAAGCAGCGAGGTGTGGGATGGAGCTATCGCTTGCGATAAGCCCGTGGCAGGTCGCTAGAAAATCGATAAGCTCATTGCCTTCGGATGAGCAGACTTGCTTACCAAGAGACTTCGCAAGAGCGAGAGCGGGCTCTGGTCGATCGGGGTGCGGAATGATCGCGAGATCAAATTTTCCGGAGAGCTCATTCGCTAATTCTGTGAAACGATCAATCGGCCACTCGGCAGCATCTCCAAAATCGGATCCAGGTGAGATCGCAAGAATCGGAAGGTCTGGTGCGCGAGGTCTTGTTGGAGGGGCGAAATAAGCAGCATGAAAAGGGTCAAATCCCAGTTTTTTGACAAAGTTGAGATAGCTCTGAACGCGATGCACGATGGGACCTGGCTTTTGGGCCACCCTTACAGACTGAGTTAGGTATCTGACAAGCTTTTCATTTGGAAAGCCTAAGCGATTTTTGACTCCAATTTTAGCAAACGCCTGCGCTGCGGAGCTATTCTCCCATGCAATCGTAGATTCAATGTTTAGTTTAGATTCTCTGATTAAATGAGTGATTTTTCGGGCAGAATCAGAGCGAGAATGCTCAACGACTTGACTGACTTCCTCAACCTTGCGCCATAATGGAGCTGTTTCATGGTTTGCAACGACTACAATCCGAACGGCTTGAATCCCTCGGACTGCAGGAATACTAAAACAAGCCTCTGCAATAGAATCTGGTGAAGCAATTGCCAGGTAACCTTCGTTTAACTGGAGGTAAGGCCGGTCTTGGGAAAGCACGGCCTGAGACGTTTCGGGCATGAGGTCACGATAGAGGGGATGAGGTGATATGTCACGCGAGAGTGATCGGATCAAGCGGAGGAAACCTTTTCGGGCGGTGGTAATCGGGATCCCCATCGCCAAGATTACCTGCGCTGACAAAGATTTGGTCCGGTGAGTTCAGGATGAAGCAGGCGTTCAGAAATGTCGATTTACTGAAGCCATAGCTTTTTTGTAACCAGGACAATGGAATGCTGGCGCTAGCCCGCCAGCCATCGGAACTCACTTCCGCTGATGTCTTCACATTAGGAATAGGCAAGGGTTCGCCTGGAGCAGGTATCAACGGGCCGCAAAATGCGCTCGACCACCATCCGCCATTCGGAGCAAGGTTGAATTCGAGATATTGGCTTTCATCAGATGAAAGCAGGAAGAATTCAGCGACATCATATTTCCAAAGTTCGGGTTGATACTGGCCTGGTCGGCTGTCCGGATGGTTTAAGCCAGGAGTGCCCTTTTGGCTTGCAAGAAAGTGGAAATGACTTTGATCAATCCAGAAGAGGAATTTTGGTGATTTTGTAATTTTTGAGCCAGACCAATCCGTAAAAAGAACCATGCCGCGGCGCTCGAGCTCAAGAAAATTTGGGGTTCTTTCTGCAAAAATGACCGGAATCTGTTCCACGTATCATACAAGATGAAAAAATATCTCTTTTCTCAAGAAGAACGACAGATTTTCACTCGTCACACCCGTAGAAATATGAGACTTCTTAGTATCAAACATAAGTTTAATGAGACCAATTGAGTATATCGGGGCTGCCCCGATGAAAAAAAAGCGCAGAAGCTCATTTGGTGGGTGGCTTCTCGTTGCCTTTGCGGTCGCTTTGGGCGGTTTTTTTCTTCGCCCTCTGATTCCTTTTCTTCGCGCTCAAACTGACTTGACCTCCCCCGCGAATGTTCGTGAATCGATCACGACCCTTGAATCAGATGGTGATTTTGGCTCCCGATTGGCGGCGGCGGCTCTCGAACGGACCCAGGCTCAGGTTAATTACGATGGTTCGTATTTTAAAATTGATTTTCCCAACGGAGATATTGCTCCAAATCGTGGAAAAGCAGAGGATTTGATCGTAAGGGCGTATCGAAGTCTTGAGATTGACCTCCAAGTCGATGTTCATGCCGATTTGAGAGAGAACTTTTACTCATATCCACAAATCTTTGGTTCTAAAGGGCCAGATACCAATATCGACCACCGACGGGTCCAGAACCTTCAGCGTTTGTTCACTCGTAAAGGGCAGGTTTTAGGAGTGAGTCAAGATTCAGAGGATTACGGATTTGGCGATATTGTCATTTGGCAATTATTAGATGGGAACAAGCATATTGGGATTGTAGTTCCAGGTCCGGGTGCCAAAAAAACCGAGAAGTGGGTCGTCCATAACATAGGGGACGGTCCTCAGTGGGAAAAGAAGCTCTTTGATTACTCGATTAAGGGGCATTACCGATACGAAAAGTAATACTCGTATCCTCTGAGATTTTTGGAGGATTGGTAATCTAGATTTAGCTAACTTAATCAAACCCTTATTTAAGAAGGTATTGGATTAGAGGGAGATAAAGAATGGATCGTCGATTTTTTCTTTGTCGTAATCGAAATCGCCTCCACCAAAACTTGCCAATTCACATAAAATTTGGGTCTTAGCGAAAGGTCACGGGGAGTGACTTTTCGAGATGAGCCCGAAGCTTTTCGTGGGCAGTGTCGATTTCCTTTTGCTTCATTGTGCCCTTATGAGATCGATAGCCAAATGAGTAGGCGATGGACCGTTTGTCAGCCGGCATTTTTTCCCCAGATGGATCGTGGAATTGATCGAAGCAAGTTGCGGAAACCAGCAGAGGATCGTTGTGTTTACCGAGGGCTTTTTCGATTTCAGCATTACTAGTTTTGATGGGGAGCTCCATTGCGATGTCACGGCTCGAGCCCGGAAATTGAGGGAGTGGCTCGATTTGGAACATATCTTGTTTGATTCCAAGGACCTTTTTCTGATCGAGTTCGGCGAGGTAGATGGGAGCTTTGAAGCCGATCTCCCGAGCCCGGGAGGGCATGATCTGAGCAAAGCTACCAATCGGTTTGCCGCTAAGTTGAATATCGCCACTGAGGAGAAAGCCTTCGCGAACACGGGTAGTGAATTGAATCGAACGATTGCCAAGCGCGGCTTGGATGACGGCCTTGAGATCGTAAAGGTCAAGTTGTCGGTTCTGATCACGAGTCCAAGAAAGAGGGCTGGCTTCCCCACCCAGGAGAAGTGCGATCGAATCGGCTTCGAGATCGGTGGCTTTGCCACCACCAACGTTTCGAAACTGGCGTCCGGCTTCGAAAAAGCGGAGGGCTTTGGCGCCTTGCCGAAGATTGTTTTCGGCCGTGGCAAGAAGTCCAGGAGTGAGTGAGGGGCGCAGAATGGCGTGATCTTCACTGAGTGGTCGTGCTACTTTTACGAGATCGCCGTCCTGCAAAGGCCGAAGTGGAAGGCAGTCACGGAGTTGATTTTCTGCGATGAGTTTAATGGTTTGGCTCTCGTAAAAGCCCAACGCGACTAGATTCTTTTTGAAATCGAGGAGGCGATCGTATTCAAGGTCGATTTTACTTTCATCGACAGCGGTTCCGCCGGTGCGGGATGGAATATTTTCAAGTCCGTGGGTGCGGGCGATTTCTTCGACAAGGTCAGCGGAACGTTCCAGATCGCCCCGCCAGCTTGGAATTTGCCAAGTCTTAAGATCAGATGAAGAAAGACCAAGGCGAGAAAGAATCGTTCCAGCATCTTCCAGTGAGATACTGTTGTCCATGAGTTGTAGCATACGATCTACGTCGAGATTGACCGAGGGAAGCTCTTTGGGGAGGTGTCCGGCAGTCGCGGTTCGTGGAGAAACTTCACCGCCAGCAATTTCAAGAATGAGGGCGGCTGCGAGGGCCGAGGCGGGCAAGACTTGTTGCGGATCGACTCCGCGCTCGAAGCGGTAGGAAGAATCTGATGTCAGAAAGAGGCGACGCGAGCTTCGGCGAATCTCGGAAGTGTTGAAGTAAGCTGATTCGAGGAGGATATCGGTGGTTGAGTCAGTCACTCCACTGTCAAGCCCGCCCATGATTCCAGCGAGGGCAAGAGGTGTGCCAGATTGGTCAGAGATCACACAATCGATGTCTTTGAGCTCGTAGGTTTCCTCATCGAGGGCTTTGAAATTTTCGCCCTCGGAGGCTTGGCGAACGTGAATAGCTCCATCGACTTTACTGGCGTCGAAGGCGTGAAGCGGCTGGCCGATTTCGTGGAGGACGTAGTTTGTAATATCAACGATGTTGTTGATGGGGCGGAGGCCAATGGCTTTGAGCTTCTTGGTAAGCCAATCCGGGCTGGGAGCAACTTTGACTCCTTTGATCTTGAGGACCGAATAGAATGGGCAAGTGGCGGAATCGCTAGTGACAACTCCCGAATCTTCGGCGAGTTCGGTGGGATGCGATTTTACGACCGGCTTCGTTTCGGTATGAAGAAGCGCGGCAAGTTCACGGGCGAGTCCGGAGTGGGAGAGGAGGTCGGGACGGTTCGGTGTGATCTCGACTTCGATGAGCGTATCAGAATCAAAAAGATCTTCTATCGGAGTTCCTACTTTAAAATCGGCATCAAGAATGAGAAGTCCATCTTCCTTATCGGTGAGACCGATTTCGGACCCGGCAGCGAGCATGCCCTTAGATTCGACCCCGCGCATTTTGGTTTCTCCAATCTTAAATCCGCCGGGAAGAACGGCTCCGGGGAGGCAGCAGGGGACTCTATCGCCGACTTTGTAGTTAGTAGCACCACACACAATCTGACGAAGCGAGCCTTCACCAGCGTCAACTTGGGTGACTTTGAGGCGGTCGGCGTCAGGGTGTTGAACCGCTTCCTTTATCTCGGCCACCACAATTTGGTCGCTCTTGACACCGATTTCTTGGAGGCCTTCGATTTCAATGCCAGCGAAGGTGAGGAGGTCGCAGACTTCTTCGAGCGAGCGGGAGCCAAAATCGAGGCGTTCTTTGAGCCAAGTAAGCGAAACGTTCATAAGGCCGGGAGAAGAAAGGTCCGCGAGGCTTTTTTCAATCGAAAATCAAAGAAATCCCGCCTTGGTGCTTTTTGGAGTGTAAAAGAATGGGGGTCTTTTTTTGTTCTATGAGATTGGCAATTCTAGCGATTATCCGATGAATCACAGTTGACCAAGAGATCTTGATCTCCTCCCCTCCAGAGAACAATTTGTGCCCAAGGCCCTTATTTTAAGCTAAATGAAGGGAGCGTGGAGAATCGTCTAGCGGATCTCGGGACCACCGAAATTAAAGCCGAATTGGAGCCAGATAGAATCAGCATTTTCGTCCTCGAGGTCGTCGTGGGAATACTGCAGACGGATTGTAGAGAGCATGATGTCGCTGTGGCGGAATTCGCGGGTCAGGGCAAGGGTGAGGCGTTTATGTTCTGCGGACTTGAAAGCGTAATTGGTTTCGCCCAGGTGGATATCAGCACCACCTCTGGCTCCTTCCAAGTATTCGTAACGGAGGCCGGCAATCCATTGTGGGTGGAAGCGGTAATTAATATAAGCCATTAAGCTGCTCTGTGAGGTTGCTCCGTGGAGTGTGTGGTCGTCTTCAGCTATCCATTCGACGTCCCGATAGAAGTATTCGGCACCGATCGAGAACTCCCGCCCGCCTATTTCGATACCATTTTCTCGCCAAGTATAGACGTAGTCGATCGAGTGCATCGAGGTGTCACGACCATAGCCGTTTTCTCCCCATGCTGTGTTGATTCCTAGACGATTTTGATGGAAATCATTCCAGTTGTAGCTGAGGAGTGCTCGAGTCACGAATACGCTGTCTTCCATCAAGGCGTCTTGGGATGAGAGACCATGCTCGTTTTCTCCGTGGCCTTCTTCATCACCGTGATGATGATGGGAAGCGGTATTGCTAAAGTTGGATGAGATTGCGAAGAATCCCCGATCGAAGTCTTTCCGCCAGGTTAGCTCGATTCCTTCGCTCATTAAACCTTCCTCACCCAGAAACTGAGAAGTGGTGAGGTTGGAGTTTACTAGAGTCCATGTATGGAGGTGCTGGTTATTTTGGAGCCCCATTCGGGCGAGCATACGGCCGCCACGAATTTCAAACCCTCCAGGGAGATTCTTGAATTTCAGGAAAGCCTCCTCGAGTTCCCAATCAATCTCGTGGTTCGAATCCGTAAAAACGTTAATGTTGGTGAAGCCGGCAAGCCAGTCATCGACCCGGAGGTTTAGTCCGGGCTCCAAGCCCTGAACCGCGAAGTTATCATTGGGATCGTGGGCATGGCCACCAATTTCGCTAAACGAGTCAGCTGAGGTGTCCCCGATGACCCCGTTAAAGTGAAAAGTTGGATCAAGACTAATGTCTGCAAGCAGGGGGCTTGTGGAAATCGCGAGGACATGAAGTATTTTCATAATCGCAATTGATTCGTGTTAACGAAGAACCTTATCAAGACAAATTTTCCAGAACTTTGGGTGATCAGTCCGAAAAGGTTGCCCTGGAAGTCGTGTGACACAGAGGGTAACAATACGTTTTTCTTTAGGGTCGCAATGAGCGGGAGGAAGACCAATTCAATGCTATTTCGTCGAGTAGTCACCGCCTAAGGCCAGATGGAGATCGATGCGGTTTTGAAGTCTTTGGTTCTTGAGCCGAATTAAGGAGATACCGGCGGATTCTGCTCGGCGTTGGGCCTCTAGGTATTCTAGGAAAGAGGCTCCATCAATTCCAAGGCTGATATCAGAAAGAGCGCGTTTAACGGCAAGCTGGGATTGTTTTACTTCTTGTCTCAGGTAGCGTTCCTGCTCAGTGAGTGAGCGGTCTGTTCCAACAGCGGATTCGACCTCGCGGAAGGCAAGTAAAGCTAGACGAGTGTAATCTTCGATGGCGGCTCGGTTCTGCTCCAGGGCAGTCCGTGCTCGTGCGGTAAGAGCACCACCCTGATAGACGGTTTGTGCAAGCGATGAGGCTATCGAATAAACTAAGAAATTTGGATCAAAGGCACGGCGAAATGTATCTGAGCCATTTGAGCTGCTTCCTGTGAGACGAAGGTTTGGGAGAAGGCTCTTACGGGCTGCTTCAGCATTCTGGGCTGAGGCAACGAGGCGTGAACGGGCTGCTTCTAGGTCGGGTCGTCGTTCGAGTAGTTTCGATGGGAGGCCAATGGGGATACTTTCTGAAAGGGAGGGAAGGTTGGTCGACGAATTGATGGTGGCGGCTGGATATCGCCCTAGAAGAACTTCGAGATTCCGGGCGGCGTTGTCGCGGCCGAGCTGCCGGACGCTCAAACTACGCTTGGAATTAGCGACATTGTTTCGGGCGAACTGGACATCAACGGAGCGAAGGGTGTTTGCCTTGTAACGTCGCTCTACAACAATAAGAGCCTGACTAAATGACTCGACGTTGGTTTTTGCGAGTTCGAGCTGTTGTTCCGAGGTGACAAGATTACACCAAGCCTTTGCGGTGTTTGCTGCAAGTGAAAGTCTGGCGCCACGGAAGTCGGCTATCGAAGCTGAGTAATTTGCACGAGCAGAGTAATCGAGATTACGAAGCCGCCCCCAGAGGTCAGGTTCCCAGACGGCGTTGAGAGAGATGGAATAGTTCTCGTTTGAGGAAACATCTTGGCCATCCGTCTTACGGTATGAGGTTGAGGCATTGATTGAGGGAAGTCGGCTGGAACGGCCGATGATAGCTCCCTCGCGGGCAGCCTTTAGACGATAAGCGGCGGCCTTGAGTCCTTGATTGTAGACGAGGGCGTCCTTAACGACTTTGGTCATACGGGAGTCGCGAAATTCCTCAATCCATCCGGTTGAAATCTCTGCATTTTGCCCGGATTTGGCTTGGGAAAAAGCTCCGGGTAAATCGAGTTTTTTGGAGCTGACTGCTTTGGGGCCCTTAAGGGCTTCGCACGAGACGAGAGTGGCGGCAAGTCCGATGGCAAGAGCTGTGGGGAGTTTTGAAAAAGTAATCAACATTTAAGCGTGCCTCAATGTGCGTCGGATTGTGACAGGATACCAGTCACAAAACACCGCCAAAACGCTGGTATGGATGGGGCGCTTCGCTATGGTTTTGGAGTGGACGAAAGAACTTCTACTTTGATTGATTTGGCGTTGGCAGAAGATATTGGCCCCGGGGATGTCACTTCGTCTTATTTTGTTCCGGAGCACCGCGAGGCGCGTGGGTTAATCTTGTCAAAGTCTGAGGGTGTCGTTGCGGGAGTGGAGGTTGCCGAAGAGGTTTTCAAACGGGTCGATAATGAAACTTCGGTCAAGATCCTCCTCGAGAGTGGGAATCACGTGAGTCCAGGAGCATACGTTTTAGAGGTCCGGGGCAAAGCCCGTTCCCTTCTGACAGCTGAACGGGTTGCTCTAAACTTTCTCCAGCGTCTTTCGGGTGTGGCGACTAAGACGCGCCAATTTGTGGATTCGGTCGATGGGACTGGAGCAAAAATTCTTGATACCCGAAAAACAACGCCGGGTTGGCGGGCTTTAGAAAAAGCGGCAGTTATCGCCGGCGGTGGAGCGAATCATAGAATGGGGCTTTATGACCGGGCGATGGTGAAAGATAATCATTTGGTCGCGGAAGGGGGAATCGAGGCTTTGCAGAAGGCTATTAACCAATTGCGTGTAGATAAACCCGGTGTAGAAATCGAATTAGAGGCTGACCGGCTCGATCAGGTTGAAGCATTTTTGAGATTAGATGGAGTGGACTATATTCTTTTGGATAACATGAATAATGACTCGCTGCGAAAGACCGTAGAGATGCGAGAAGAGAAGGGGCCGTTGCTAGAAGCAAGTGGAGGGGTTAATTTGCAAACAGTTGCAGCGATTGCGAAAACCGGAGTGGATTTTATTTCAGTCGGCGCTTTAACCCATTCAGCGACAGCGCTTGATCTTTCTCTTGAATTTACCGAGTTGACCGATGGAAAGTGACGTTGAGTGGAATGGGGAAATCCTCAAAGAGCTCTCGCCCGAGTGGGGTGAAAGGGTGATTTTTTTGCCTGAGTGTGGTTCGACAAACGATGAAGCTCGAAAGCTTGCGTTTAAGGGTGCTCCCAATCACAGCGTGATTTTGACTGAATGTCAGACCTCCGGGCGCGGTAGGCGAGGACAATCTTGGGTGTGTCCAAAAGGTGAAGGGTTAGCCTTCACCTTGGTCCTCAGGCCAAAAGAAGTCCCGACTTTATGGTCCCGAATTGCCTTGGCGGCTGGTCTCGCAATTGCAGAGGGGCTAGATTCGTTTGGCGTGTCTTCTGGAGTGAAGTGGCCGAACGATGTTTGGGTTGGAGGAAAAAAGATTTGTGGAATCTTGGTTGAGGCTGATTCGAGTTTTGTGGTGGTGGGAGTTGGATTGAACGTGAATGTGAAGGCTTTCCCAAATGAGGTTTCCCACCCTGCCACTTCTCTTGCTCTCGAATTAGGTGAGGAGATTTCGAGAGAGGAAGTACTCATTAGCTGTCTTCATCGATTAGAGATAAGGCTTGCCCAGATAGAATCGGATTTTGAGGATTTGCTTGAGGCATGGTCGGCGCGTTGCGTTTTGAATAGAAAAAATGTGCGACTTGATGTGGGAGGAATTACTAGAACGGGCCGTGTTGTTGGGGTGTCACCTCAAGGTGAGCTGCTCTTACAGACGGCGACTGGGATCAAGAAGATACTGCAAGCAAACGAGATCCGAATTTTAGACTAAGTGAGGATTAGGAATGAAAGATGACTAGGATCACTTTCTCCCGGTGTCTTGATGATTTTTCGAAGCCGCTAGATATTCAATAATCTTCTTCAAGCCACCAACCTAGATTGGTAGCGATTTTTTTCTTTTGGGTTTTCGCTCGAGGAGTTTTTTATGCTAATAAAAGGGGTGAACTACCGGGGTGCTCTTTGCGTTTTTTTGTTACTGGGGTCAGCGCTTATTTTAAACGGAAGCGAGATCTTAAGCTTCAACCAGGACATCCGCCCGATTCTCTCGGACAAGTGCTTTGCGTGTCATGGAATGGACGAGGATGCACGGGAGGCTAAGTTGCGGCTTGATACACCGGAGGAAGCCTTCCGGAAAAAACGTCGGGGGAAGTCAGCATTAGTGCCGGGGAAACCAGATGAAAGTGAATCTTGGCTGAGGATTATTTCGAATGATGAAGACGAGATGATGCCTCCGCCTGATTCGCACAAGGCGCTTAGTGACGAGGAAAAAGAATTGATTAAGCGATGGATTAAAGAAGGTGCATCATACCAAAAACATTGGGCTTTTGAGCCTCCGGTGATGTCTGCTGTTCCGCCGGGGCAGGGGAGTGAGATCGATCGATTTGTGGGATCTGTCCTGAAAAGGAATAACTTGCAACCATCGCCCGAAGCTGGTCGAGAGGCTTTGATTCGAAGAGTGAGTTTCGCGCTCACAGGATTACCTCCAACGATTCAAGAGGTCGACCGGTTTTTATCTGATAAGACAAATAGAGCCTATGAAAAAATGGTGGATCGCTATCTCAATTCCGCCCGTTACGGAGAAGAAATGGCGAGGTATTGGTTAGATGCAGCGCGTTATGGTGATACACACGGGATGCATTTAGATAATGAGCGCCAGATGTGGGCGTATCGCGATTGGGTGATTAAATCGTTCAATGAAAATCTTCCCTATAATGATTTTACGGTCGAACAGTTAGCAGGTGATTTATTACCCAATCCAAAGGTGGATCAACTGGTGGCCACTGGCTTTAACCGTTGCAATGTGACAAGTGGTGAGGGTGGAAGTATTAAGGAGGAATTGATCTTTCGCTATGCGGTGGATCGAGCGAGCACTACTGCGCAGGTTTGGTTAGGGCTAACAGCCCAATGTGCGGTATGTCACGATCATAAATACGACCCGATTTCCCAGAAAGAGTTTTATTCCCTGTATGCTTTTTTTAATTCTAATGCCGATCCGGCAATGGATGGGAACAGTCTGCTAACTGCTCCAGTAATCAAGGTGAAGTCAAACAATTATGAGGCGAAAATTGCGGCGTATAATAAGCAGAGTAATGACGTAGTGCAATCAATGAAGAAGCTTCCAGTTTGGAATTCATACCAAGATCCAGCGGAGAAGAAATCGTCTAGCCCGATTCAAGATACGGAAGCTATTTGGTTTGAAGATAGTTTTCCAAACGGAGCTAAAGTTGGAAGCTCTGGGCATCCTCTGACGCTAGTAGATCATCCCGTATTCAGCGGGCAAAAGGCGTTGAAGCGGGGAGGTAAAGAGATGGCCCAAGATTATTATGAAACGGGGGCGACTCCTTTAATTGTGCCTAGCGGAGCTAGGTTTTTTCTTCACGTTTATCTTGATCCCAAGGATACACCGGAGGAAGTGATGATTCAGTTTCATAGTTCGGCGTGGAATCATCGGGCAGTTTGGGGCGCTGATATTATCGATTTTGGCAAAAAAGGGACGAGTCAGCGATTCGTCGCTGGTCCATTACCCGAGACAGGTAAGTGGATAAGGTTGGAAGTCCCTGGTGAAAAAATGGGTTTGAAGGCAGGAATGGAAATCGTTGGGTTTGCTTTTACCGTTCATGGAGGAACCGCTTATTTTGACCATTTTGGTGTCCTTGGAAGCGAGGATCCTACGACTAATCCTAAGGCTTCGTTTTTAGCGTGGAGGAAAGCCAAGCAGGTTGATGGAGTCCCCGAACCCTTGAGCCAGTGGCTTCGAGAAGGTTTTGAGAAGGAAAGAAAACCATCTGAGTTGGCTCTTTTGAAAGATTACTATCTTGCGCGGATCTGCGGGACTTTAGGGAAAGAATTTGAGGCAAAACGCACCGAGCTGGTAAAGGTTCAGAGTGACAAGGGGAATTATGAAAAGAGTTTGCCGTCAACTTTTGTATATCGAGATTTATCCAAGCCTCGTCAGAGCTATGTGATGAAGCGTGGCGAGTATAATCAACCGGGCGAGAAGGTGGAACCTGGTGTCCCTTCCGTTCTACCCGCCTTAACTAAAACTGGGGAGCGAGCAACACGTCTTGATCTTGCAAAGTGGCTCGTTTCTCGAGAGAATCCATTGACTGCGAGGGTTGTGGTGAACCGTTTTTGGCAGCAAGTTTTTGGAATTGGTCTTGTGAAGACCAGTCATGATTTTGGCACCCAGGGAGAGGTGCCCAGTCATCCAAAGTTGTTAGACTATTTGGCTCTGCACTTTCAAGATAGTGGCTGGGATGTCAAAGCGCTCATGCGTAAGATGTTGCTAACGAATACCTTCCGACAGGAAAGTGCGGCAACGAGTCCAAGGTGGGATAGTGATCCTGAAAATCGGTTTCTTGCCCGCGGGCCGAGATTCCGTCTCGATGCCGAGCAATTGCGTGATCAGGCTTTGTTTGTAAGCGGCTTGATGGACTTTGAGATGGGTGGTCGGGGTGTTATGCCATATCAGCCCCCCAATATTTGGGAGCCGGTTGCGTTTGGGGGATCAAACACGCGGTTTTATAAACGAGGGAATGGGACTGACTTATATCGAAGATCGGTTTACACCTTTTTCAAACGGACGGCTCCTCATCCGATGTTTGCGAACTTTGATGCCCCTGCTCGTGAGCAATTCTGTTTGAAGCGTGAGCGGAGTAACACGCCGTTGCAGGCCTTACAATTGATGAATGATGTGCAGCATTTTGAAGCCGCCCGTGGATTGGGAGAACAGGCTATGAAAAGCGTGAGTGATCGCACAAAGAGAATAGACTTCATCTTCAGAAGTGTCGTTTCGAGGCTGCCAAGTACTGAGGAAAAGAAAATCATTGCCCGTTTCTTTAAAAGGCAATTTGAAAAATATCAGGGTGCACCAGAGGAAGCGATAAAAGCCATTTCTTTCGGGGAATCCGAGCCTGCAAAAGATCTTGATTCATCCGAGCTTGCTGCGTGGTCCTTGGTAGCCAATTTAATTTTAAACATGGACGAGGCTATTGTCCGTAACTGATCTCACTAAGATGGACCCATTTTTTGAAAATCAACTTTTGCAGACTCGCCGCCAGTTTTTTGGTGATAATGGAATGCGACTTGGAGGTGTCGCACTTGCGTCAATGATCGCCTCCCGTGGTGTCGTGCAAGCTGGGTCTCGGATGCATCCCGGTTTGCCTACGCTTCCCCATTTTGCCGGTAAGGCGAAGGCGGTCATTTATTTACATATGAATGGCGGACCTTCGCAGCTTGATACCTGGGATCATAAGCCGAATTTACACAAACAATTTAACAAGGATCTGCCGAAGGATTTTCTGGGTAATCGTATTACCACTATGACAAGTGGACAGGGTCGTTTTCCGGTCGCACCTTCGAAATTCAAGTTCACCCAGCATGGTGAATGTGGGCGATGGGTCAGTGAGTTATTACCTCATACAGCAGGAGTTGTGGATGATATTGCAGTGGTGAAAGCCGTGCATTCCAACGCAATTAATCATGACCCTGCTTGTACTTTTGTGATGACCGGGAGCGAAGTTCCAGGAAAGCCGAGTATGGGGTCATGGATTTCATATGGATTGGGAGCAGAAACTGAAGATCTTCCTGCTTTCGTGGCTCTTACACCCAATTTTCCAAAAGGTTCGAATGCGCAAGCTCTATTCAGTCGGATGTGGGGGCCCGGATTTTTACCGGGGAGAAATAGCGGGGTTGTTTTGAGATCTGGTAATGATCCGGTTCTGCACCTTGAAAATCCGCCAGGAGTGGACCGGCAGGATCGACGTTCGATGCTTGATGCTCTAGGAAAACTTAATCAACGAGGGTTTGAAAAGTTTGGGGATCCGGATATTCAGACTCGTATTTCGCAATATGAAATGGCCTTTAGAATGCAGGCCAGCGTGCCGGAATTGACTGACCTAAGCCAAGAGAAGGAATCGACCTTGGGGCTTTATGGGGATCGTGTAAAAACACCGGGCTCTTTTGCTTCAAGTGCTCTTCTAGCCCGCCGTCTAGTGGAAAAGGGAGTGCGCGTGGTCCAGATCATGCACCGTGGTTGGGATTCTCATGGGAATTTACCGAAGGAGTTGGGGAACCAATGTCTGGACACTGATGAGGCTTGTGCTGGATTGCTCAAGGATCTTAAGCAACGAGGCATGTTGGATGAAACTCTTGTAATCTGGGGGGGGGAATTCGGGCGGACTGTTTACTCACAAGGGAAGCTAAGCCGTGAAACCTACGGAAGAGATCATCACCCAAAAAACTTTTGTATGTGGATGGCTGGTGGAGGAATTAAAGGGGGAACCGAAATTGGAGAAACAGATGACTTTTCCTACAATCCGGTTGAGGACAAGGTGCATATTAATGAAATAAATGCTACGGCTCTCCATTGCCTCGGGATCGATCACGAGCGGTTCACGCTGAGGCATCAGGGCCTCGACGAGCGACTGACCGGAGTGGAGTCGAGGAAGGTGATTCGTAAGATTCTCGCCTAGCTTTTCCAGATCTGAGCGGTAAGGGCAGCTTGTGCGGCTTTTGCTTCGGCTGATTTCTTACTAGGGCCCGAGCCCTGACCCAAAGGTTTGCCTTTCCATGTAACCTCGCAGACGAAGGTCCGGTCATGGGGTGGCCCGTCTTCCGATACGACCTCATAGGAAGGTGCCTCTGGGGTTAATTGCTGGAGGATTTCTTGAAGTTCACCTTTGGCGTTACCTTGGGATCTTTTTGGGTTAAGGGTTTCAAGTTGGTTGCTGAGAAGTTGTAAGCTCACTTCTTTTGCTGCCTCAAGACCACTGTCTAGATAGATCGCGCCAATGATTGCTTCGAGAGCATCGGCCAGGTTAGAGTCCCGATTGCGGCCGCCGCTTCCGGATTCGCCATTACTCATGAAAAGTGCACTGCCCAAATTAATGGTGCGCGCTGCTGCGGCGAGTGCTGGTTTTGAAACCACTGAAGCACGCAGTTTGGTGAGAACACCTTCCTGAAATCCAGGGAAGCGCTGGTAAAGATGAGTGCTAATGACGAGCTCGACAACGGCATCACCAAGGTATTCAAGTCTTTGGTTGTCGGGCGGCGCCGGACGAATTTCTGATGAAAGACTGGGATGAGATAAAGCCTCATTCAAAAGCGTTTGACTCTTAAATGTGTAATTTAGCCGTTCTTCGATACTCATCTTACGAAAGGGCTATTTTTTACCTGTCATCATGGTCCAGTGTCTTCCATGTGGGCCAATTCCTATAAGATTAGGACCGTTTGCAAACATGATGAAGCGATGGCCATCGGAACCAAACCAAGCATCGTAGGCAGCCACTGCCGAAGCCGATCCCATGAAAATATTTTCGCCTGACCAGCGGTGTTTGAACCCGGCAAGTCGAGCTCGATCACCCGGCGATTTTTTTTCGGGGATGGGAGATTGGTGAGCGAAGAAACCCATCGAAGCCATATCCCGCGAATGCCCAACTGCAGCATCAGAGAGTTTTTCCTCGAGGCGGAGCGGAGTGAGCGCAAATAACGAACGAAATTCGTTGAGATGGTTAGCGAAATCTTTTTGGGATACACTAGCCCACGCCGAAGCATTGTTGTCTAGCCGCGCCGAAACAAGTGATTCGCTTTCCTTGCGAATATTCGTGATCAGTTTCCTATTTTTGAGGTGTAATTCGCCTTCGTAAATCGACATGAGTGCGGCATCAAGGTCGAGCTGGTTGCGGTCGAACTCGGTGTCGTCAATGAGATTCACTTCGCGAGAGACTTCGGCAAGAGCTGTTGCGATGACCTTGACTGCCTTATCGAGAGATGCAGGATCATTCTCAGCAATCATACGAGCGCGCCCGTTGATTTTTTGTAGCATTCCGACTTCGCGGCGTAGCATCGCGATCTTATCCGGCTGTTTTTGATAGTCGGTTTTAATGAGCTTGTAGATGCGCGCGCGATCCTCCTTCAATTTTTCCGAGATATCGGGGAGATCCACGAAAGGATTTGATCGTTCATCGCTGAGGATATCTGCAAGTTTTTTTTCGTGAAGAATCCGTGCTTTTTCGAGAGTGCGGCGGTAGATCGATCCTCCTTCATCACCGTAAAGCTGAAAGGTGCGGTAAGCGGCAGCTCTTTTGGATGAGTCTGAGTTTAGCATCCACTGAAGTGCCTTTTTTGCCACAAGGGGAGGAATGGCAGGCCCGGCCTCCTGAGCGGGCAAAAAACTCCCGGCACAGCCGATGATGAATGGAATTAATTTCCTCATGAATCGGTCGGAATCTTAAATACAAGAGGTATTTTTTCAATCTTGGAGTTTTTCACCGCTTGACCGCGGCAGTCATTCCTCGTTTCGTCACCCCTATGCAGCGCATTCAACTTAAGTCAAAGCTTCACCGGGCCATAATCAAGCAGGCTGATATTGATTACGAAGGGAGTATTGAGATTCCCTCTGATCTTATGAAGGCTGCTGGGCTTTGGGAGGGTGAGCGTGTTCTCGTGACATCCATGACTTCGGGGAGTCGTCTAGAAACTTACGTTCAGGCCGGTGATCCGGGGACAGGTCATATTATCATGAATGGGGGAGCTGCTCACTTGATCAAGAAGGACGAATGCGTCACAATTATGGCGTTTGGAATCTCGGATGAGCAGATCATTCCTCTCCGGCACGTGCTCAATTTAGAAAACGAGATCATTAAATCGACGAATTAGGGATGAATGGGTTCGGTCAATCTTGTTAAGATTTCCTAAATAAAATTGGTAACTTTGCCTAAAACTCCGTCTTTACAAGTCGAGTTGAGCCGGTAGAGTCCCGCCCTCCCATGCTAGACATTTCTATCACATTAGTGGTTATCGCTCACGTTGTCGTGAGTCTTTTGTTGATTCTCGTGATCCTCATGCAACGCCCAAAGCAGGAGGGCCTTGGTGCTGCATTTGGTGCCGGTATGACTGACGCAGCTTTTGGTGCAAAAACGACAGATGTTCTTCAAAAAGGAACCGTCTATCTCGGTACACTTTTCTTTATCTTTTCCTTGGTTCTTGCTATCCTAATGGGAAAGAGAAATGCCATTGAAGGCAAGAACTACGCTTCGGATGGAGGTTCTTCGGCGAGTGCACCCGGCGAAACGACCGAAGCCGAAAATTCAGTCCTTGGGAACTCAAGTAATGTTATTGCCCCAGTTCCTACGGAAGCGCCTCTAGCTCCTACAGAAGCACCTGCAGC
>DCQM01000011.1:0-10900 GCA_002323895.1 Akkermansiaceae bacterium UBA1518 | reverse complement strand
CCTACAGAAGCACCTGCAGCTCCTGAGGAAGCACCTACAGCTCCTGAGGAAACGAACGACGCCCCGAAGAACCCTGAAGAGGTGCCAACTGATGGTGCTAACACTCCAACTGAGGAGAACAAGGTGCCCGTAGGTGGCTAATTTTTGGGATGATGAGCGAGCCAGCTTTGCCAGCTTGGGCCCGCGATGATGCCTTTCCAATCCGCCCAGATACGAATAGTTTTGGGGTGGTTGATCACTCAGGGATAGGCCGTTCATTCGAATCGCTAGGTGAGCTCAAAGCTCACTTAGAAGTCGGGAAGGGCCGGTTGAATTGGATTTGGACGCCGGAAAGCGAGCGATTAGTTGCCCCTGAAGAGATCCCGCAGCTGGCTGGCTCTCTAAAAAAAAGGTGCCTTATTTTCGCTGCCGAAGATGAAGATTATGCCCGGCGCACGACGCCGCTAACTGGGATTTCAGTCCTCTATGGCCTTTATTGCTTTTTAATGGGTATTTCTCCGTTTGGTTTTCCTGGAGTTCAATTTTTGGTTCTGACGATTTTTGGATTTCTTTATTTTACGGCCCGCCCTTGGTGGGAAGCTCGGAAAGCGCGTGCTGCTGCTTCGTGCCTCACGCGAAACCAAATTGGCGATCAGGTCCCGGAGGCTCGTTTCGAGCTTTGGATGGAAAATCAGAGCACTCCTTTCTCTGTTCTTTTCCTTGTGCTGGTCGTTTTGGTTGGTGGGGCTCAGTTCGTAACTCCTGGTCTGGGAATCTCCGAAGCTGGCTTAGTTAAGCACCGCTATTTAGCCGGAGAAAACTGGCGGCTTTTTACGGCGGCTTTTCTCCACGGTAATCTGATCCACTTTATCCTTAATGTGAGCGCATTGTGGTATTTGGGTCGCCGCGTTGAAACTCTAGCCCGCTGGCCCCATCTTGCTGCTGCCTTTTTCCTCAGCATCATCGGTGCAGGCTGGGCAACTGTTTCCTGGCTACCGAACCAGACTTCGGTGGGAGTTTCCGGAGTGGTTTGCGGGTTGCTTGGATTTTTGCTGGTTTTTGAAACGCTTCATCGCTCGCTTGTTCCTAGATCGGCACGCCGCCGGTTGGCTGGAATTCTTGTTTCACTGATCGTGATTGGAACGCTGGGATTCAAGTTTGTGGACAATGCAGCTCATCTAGGGGGGCTCGTGACAGGAGCTGTGTATGCATTTGTGGTTTTTCCCAGATCATCATCACCTCATCGGCCGATGATCTTGAAGCGCGATTTTTTGATTGGAGGTGTCGGGATCTTTTTGATCGGAGCCTCAGCGACTGGGGCAATTCTCATCATGGTAATGCGCGCGTCATGATTCCTGAAATAATAACTAGTATTCCTGGCCCTCGCTCGCTGGCGCTGGCGGCGAGGCTCCGCGAGCACGAAAGTCGGAATGTGACTTATATGGATCACTCATGGCCGGTTTTTTGGGAGAAAGCGAAAGGCGTAAACGTGTGGGATGCAGATGGGAATCGCTTCTTGGACTTCACCTGTGCTTTTGGAGTTGCAGGGCTTGGACATCGGAATCCTGAAATTGTAGAGGCCATGAAAGAGCAAAGCGACCAGCTGCTTCATGGGATGGGTGACGTTCATCCAACCGCTTTAAAAGTTGAGCTGTGCGAACAACTTTCGAAATTAACTTTTGAGAAATGGGGCATTGGTTCGGGAAAAGTAGTCCTTTCAAATTCAGGATTTGAAGCGGTGGAAACGGCGCTCAAAACGGCACGACTGGCGACTGGAAAGCGCAGGGTGATGGCTTTTACTGACGGTTATCATGGGTTAGGTTATGGCAGCTTGCTAGGCACTGATCTCGAAAAGTTTCGTGGTCCGTTTGTAGACCAATTGGCGGAGGTGACCAATCGCGTGAAATACGGTTCGTTTGAGCTGCCTAACGATAATGAGATTGGTGCAGTTTTAGTAGAGCCCATTCAAGGACGTGGGGGTAAGGTGATTCCTCCACCTGGATTTTTATTAGCACTCAGAAATTGGTGTGATGAGCACAATGCTCTCTTGATTTTTGATGAAATTTACACTGGTTTTTTTCGCACTGGAAAGTGGTTCGCCGGTGAGTGGGAAGGAGTAGTCCCTGATCTGATTTGCGTCGGAAAAGCGATGAGTGGGGGATTTCCGATTTCTGCTTGTGTGGGCAAAGAAGAAGTTATGGATCATTGGCCTAAGAGTCCTGGCGAGGCGTTACATACTAGTACTTTTTTGGGGCATCCGGTAGGCTGCGCTATGGCATTGAAATCGCTGGAGATTCTTGAAAGGGACGCAACAGTTAAAATGGTGGCACAATCTTCACAAAGGCTTTCTAGCGCGCTGCAGTCTTTTGATCACAAAGCGGTTCGAGAAGTGCGTGGTCGTGGCTTGATGTGGGGACTGGAATTGAATCGCCCAGCTGGCAAGTTATTGACCTCGCTTTTGGCCGAAGGGATTCTTTTTCTGGCGGATGGACCGGAAGGGAATGTCCTATCTTTCACCCCCCCATTCCTGATCTCGGAAAGGGAGCTAGATTATGCGCTTGCTACAATACGGCGACTTTTAGATGCCTCTTAAACTAGCTTGAGTCGCTCATCACTGTCGAGTGTCTCAGCAAGGTTCTCCCACCCATTTGGGGTCTGCAAATTAAAGATCCTAAGATAAAGAGTTACCAATTTGGGGTCGTGTGCTTCGAGGAGGTCGTCGATGGTGGATTTAAGTTTTTCATCATCGAGAGCTTCAGGGAGAGCTCCTTCGACTGAGCCTTCTCCATCATGCGCGATTCCCATGCCGTCACAAAATCCAATTAAAAGCTCTTGTTGCCCTTTCATGAAGTAAACTTGAAAGAGATGTTCTCCGATGGTGTCGCTGGTCTTCAGTTTAAGGGTTTTATGAAGCCAAGAAATCTGCTCTGAGACCGATTTCTTCTCAACGAAGACAGATCGGAGATTCCGGTTTGCGGTGAGGGTCGCGACCGCTGATTTGTAAAGTTGACGGTCATTTTCCCGGATCCAGAGAAACATGTCGCTGATGGGGGAGGGATCGATTTTCTGATAGAGTTCGAATGCGTTCACAGTTTTTTTTGGCTTAAAGGGAGTCAACACCGCGTAACGGTGAAGGCAAGGCCAAAGGCTGGTTCGAGCCATAGCTTTGCGAGGTGGATCTAAAAAATCAATTATGTTTGCCCAAGAGTCGTTCGTGAATCGAATCGGTAACGTTTTGGAGCATGATATTTGAAGGAAGTTTAAAAGACTTATTGAGACTTGGATCAAAAGTAATGACGAGTGGTGACTTTGAATTTAAAAAGCCCCTCGAATGAACCTGGATTGACTTTTTTAGGGAGGGAGAGATTCTGGAGATATGAAGACTTTCTTTGTTCTTTGTTTTACCGGAATTCTGAGTGCCGCCGCTGATGATTGGCCCCGTTGGATGGGTGAGAAGGCGGACGGGGTATGGCGGGAAAAAGGGATTAGAACAGATTTACCAAAATCTGGTGCTCCTGTAGTGTGGCGTGTTCCAGTCGGGTGGGGATACTCGGGACCTGCGGTTGCTGGTGGTAGAGTTTATGTATCTGACTACCAGCGTTCCGATGGTGAATTGATTAATAATCCTGGGAGAGCCGTAACGTGGCAAGGAATAGAGAGACTGCTTTGTTTAAATGCGGTGACCGGCCAAGAGATCTGGAAGTATGAAGAAAGTCGAACTTACACGCTCTCCTATCCCGGAGGGCCGCGTGCTACTCCTACGATTGCGAATGGCTTGGTTTATTTCTTGGGAGGAATGGGAGATCTTGTTGCCCTTGATGCTAAGACTGGTGCTAAGAAGTGGGAAAGGAATTTTCAAAAGGATTTTGATGCGGGGCTTCCTATTTGGGGATTTTCCGCTCATCCACTGGTGGTCGGCGATACTTTGTACTGTCTCGTCGGTGGAGAGGGGAGTGTTGCGGTGGCATTTGATGCCATGACCGGAGAGGTGAAGTGGAAGGCGCTTGATGCGAGAAGCCAAGGGTATTGCCCTCCCTCACTGGTGAAAGTCGGTAAAACGGAGCAACTTTTGATCTGGCATCCAGAGGCAATTAATTCCTTAAATCCCAAGACAGGAGAAAAGTATTGGGAACTTCCACTCAAGCCCATTTATGGAATGTCAGTGATGACGCCGCGACTTGTGGGCAATAAAATTTTTGCGAGCGGGATTGGCCGAGTTGGCGCTATGATTGAGCTCGATGAAAATGAACCGACCGCAAAGTTCATATGGCGGGGAAAACCCAAAACTGCTCTCTATTGCTGTAATAGCACTCCTCTGATTCATGATGGTGTTATCTATGGATGTGACGTCCGATCCAGCCAGTTGGTTGCGGCATCGGTCGAAGATGGAGAGAGATACTGGTCAACAATACAGCCAACAGTCGCCGAGGAACATCGTTCAAAGGGCGGAAGTCATGGCACGGCATATCTGACGCGTCACGAGGAGTCAGGGAATTATTGGATCTTCAATGAAAATGGAGATCTAATTTTGGCGCAGCTCTCGCGTGAGGGATATCGTGAAATTGGACGCCAACATGTTCTTGAGCCTACTAATGAGGCTTACAGCCGTCCGGTTGTTTGGAGTGGGCCTGCCTTTGCCGGAAAGGCGGCCTATCTAAGAAATGACAAGGAGCTAGTAAAGGTCGATCTCTCAGCCAAGTGAAGTTGTTGGCTTAGCTCAGTCCATGACGGGCTAGATCTTGAACGTCAACTAGACCGATTGCTTCACCCGCATTATTGATAACGACGAGATCATCAATGCGATGTTCACGAAGGATGCGAACAACCTCAGCCGCGAGGTCGTTTTCGTGAACCGTAATTGGGTCAGTGGTCATATGATCGGAGACAGGAGTATCTCCGATCTCCCGGTTCGTTTGATATCCCCGAACAAAGTCTCCGTGGGTGAAAATGCCAGCCAGTTTACCGTTAGAGCCAACAATGACAGCGGCTCCGGCGCGGCATTCTAGCATCGCGAGAACGCTTTCTTGGACGAGAGAAGTGGTGGGGACTTTCGCAAAAGTTGAACCAGTACGCATGATATCGGAAACCCTATTTAGGAGATATTTCCCTAGGCTACCACCGGGATGAAGCTCGGCAAAATCCTTAGAGTGGAAGCCTCGTTTTTCCAGAAGAACCATGGCGAGTGCGTCGCATAGAACAAGCATGTTGGTCGAACTTGAAGTGGGTGCGAGCTGGAGAGGGCAGGCTTCTTGCTCTACATGGGTATCAAGGACGATGTCACTGTGTTTGGCCAAGGTGGATTTGGTATCTCCGGTGATGGTTATAATTTGGGAAGCTCGTTTTTTCGCGTGAGGGAGCAAGCTGATCATTTCGGAGGTTTCTCCAGAATGACTGAGAGCGATAACGAGGTCTCCGACTGAAAGAATCCCAAGATCGCCGTGCAGGGCATTTTGACAATTGAGACTTACGGTAGTGGCGCCAGTGCTGTTTAAGGTGGCAACGAACTTGTTCCCAATGTGCTCGGATTTACCGACTCCGATAACAACGATTTTATGCCCTCCCCTAAGGGTTTTCTCTAGGGCGCCAAGAGCTTTGCTAAAGTTTTCATCGAGCCTCTCGGCTAGCCGGTTGAGCTGCGAGGTTTCAATTCCTACGACCGTCCGGGCTTTTTCGATCAAATCCACGCCAACAGAGTGACTTATGAGCTGCTTCTGGTCAACCCAAGTAAGTCTGGTTGATTCAGAGGGATTGAGTTAACCTACTCGCTGTCGATGAAGCGCTTTCTGCCTTATTTCAAATACTTTAAGCCGGTAAAATGGCAGCTTCTTGGTAGTGTTTTGTCCGGATTGGTCTATGCGGTGGCAACTGGAGCAGGGTTGCCGCTTGCGGCAAAAGTAGTCTTCCCTTTAATTTTTAAAGACGATCAGGTTAATCTCGGGAAAGAGGAGTCTGAATATAGCTTCTTTGTAGAAGGCCTGATGAGTTGGTTTGATCAGTTGCCGGGTGAGTGGTTGCTTCCTGTTGCCTGTGCATGGCTTCCGCTGATGTTTTTCTTTCGGGCGATTGGTGGGTTTTTAAATACCTACCTGATGAGTTATTGCGGGTATCGTTTTTTGGAGCAAATTCGTGACGAGGTTTTCACGAGGCTCCAAACTCTGCCTATTGCGTTTTTCCAGAAGAGACAGGCGGGCGATTTGCTTGCGCGGCTTGTGGGAGATGCTGAAATCGTTCGTTCGATGGTGGGTAAAGTGGCAGTTGATATCATTAAACAACCTGCGGTCCTAATTGCTGCGCTGGTATTTTTGATCTCAGAAGCGACTTCTAACCAAGGTGCCTCTCTGGTCCTTTTTTCGATTTTTTCTATCCCTTTGTGCGTTCTTCCACTGCGGGCGATTGCGAAACGTTTGGGTGGTAAAGCTCGGAAATTACAGGCCAATGCTGGCGATTTAAGTGGGCAGATTTCTGAATCGATTCAGGCTCCACTTGAGATTCGGGCCTATAATCTGCAGGGGCCGGTCGTGCAAAAATTTCGTAATCGAATTCAGGGGGTGATTCGTTATTCGATGAAGGTCGTTAAGTATAAGCAGCTAATTTCACCGTCGGTCGAATTTGTATCGGTGCTTGGCTTGACGGTGGCGATTTATCTGGGAGCGCAACAGGGGATGAAACTTTCTAGTTTTATGGCGATCGCGATGGCGTTGTATCTCTGCTATGAGCCGGTAAAGAAGTTGGGTGCGATTCAGGCGAACTTGCGCCAGGCTGATGCCTCTCTCGAGCGATTAGAGGAGATTTCTCTCGCGGTTGATCATTTGGATGATCCTGAGTGTCCAGAGACCCCAGAGATTTTTGAGAGTCGTGTTGTTTTCAAGGATGTTTCATTCGGCTATGGTGATGACCTCATCCTACGTGGAATCAATCTTACAATTGAGCCTGGCCAATGCGTGGCTTTGATCGGTCCGAGTGGAGGGGGGAAATCAAGTCTCTTCAATTTGATCCCGCGTTTTTACGATGTGAAGGGAGGAAGTGTTTCGGTGAGTGATCTGAATGTGAGGAAATGGTCCAAGAGTGAGCTTCGTGACCGAGTTGCGGTGGTTTCCCAAACTGCCGTATTATTTCAGGGGACGATCCAGGAGAATATTCTTCTTGGGCGTCCTGGCGCCAGTGAAGAAGAGGTTATAAGTGCTGCCAAAAAAGCAAATGCGCATGAGTTCATTCTTAAACAGGAGCAAGGTTACGATACGCCGGTTTCTGAAATGGGAAGAAGCCTCTCCGGGGGGCAACGACAACGGGTTGCTATTGCAAGAGCATTTCTAAAGGATGCGCCAATCCTCCTTTTGGATGAAGCGACCAGTGCGCTTGATAACGAAAGTGAAGCAATTATTCAATCGGCTCTAGCGGACTTGGTGAAGGGTCGCACGACCTTGTTAATTGCTCACCGCCTTTCGACTACCAAAATTGCAAGCCGCGTGATCGAGCTTGATCAGGGGGCAATTATTTCGGAGCGGGCGGAGGCTTAGTAGAGGAGGCCACTCGAGTTTTCCAGAGATGGTTAGTGAGCTCGATCGACCGTTGTTGTGTTCGTAAGGGCCTCATTTCCCAAATAAAGTTTTTCTTTTGGTAGGGGTGCAGAGGGATGGTCAGCTTGAAGTCGCCTGATAAATTTATTCCACCGGCGGATGATTTTACCTGCTTTGATCGAGTTGAAAAAGTTAGGGGCGGTGAAAATGACGCGATCTCCTATTCCGTCAACAATCATGAGTTTTTTTGAGTTTTCGCTGAGATACTGAAAAACGATGTTGTTGCCGTGAAGGTCACTAACAAGAATGTGGTTTTCTAGGAGATAGCGGCCCAGCTTGGCGAGATGGGTGCAAAGCTCCTCCGTTTTTTGGGGATAGTTTTCCAGATAGTGATTGAGGGTTTTTGAAGTCTGACCATTTTCATCTTTGATATATTGGTAGAGATGGCCGGGGCCGAGGCTGGTTTGGCAGGAACCCAGATAATCACTAATATAAGTTAAATCCGCTTTGTTTTTATAGAGCTTTCGATAGTAAGCTTCATCAGCCTTTTGACGTTTTCGTGCCTTTTTGTGAGTGGTTGGAAGTTTGATGCAGATAGAGTTGTCTTCCGGGTGGAGGTAGCAAGTGCAGAAGAAGCCCTCGCCAATGGTTTTGCAGTCGGAGGACAGGTTAATGAGGTTCTGGGTCACCATTGCAATTACTTCTGGGTGAAAGGGGAAGGGTCGAAATTTATCGGTTGGGTCCTTGGCGGTCGAGTGGAAAGTCGAATGGAAGAAACCGGATTGTTTTTTTTCGACTGCTTTGTAACCTTCTCAACAGGATGAACCGAGGCGTGGAGAAACTTTCAGTAGGGAAGCTCCAAGGACAGGTGCTCACTGATTACAAATCATTCTTTGACGAAGAATCTCTGGGGGGGCTGGGGGAGCGAGCCAGGTCTGCAAAAGATGGTGTTTTGTCTGAAGGGCGGCACCGAGTAGTAGTGCTCGATTTTGAAAAGAATGGGAAGTGTCTGAAGGCGGCGGTGAAAGCCTTTGGGAGGCAGGGATTTCTTAAGGACCGCTATGACTTTAAGAAGGGCAGTAAAGCTGAGCGTTCGTTTAAGGCTGCTAATTTTTTAAAAAGCCGAGGAGTTGGAACGCCCCAACCTATTGCCTATTTCGATTATTGGGAAGGTTCACGTTTGGTGGAGAGTTTTTATTTTTCGGATTATGTTGAATCGTTAGTCAGTTTCAAGAGCTCGCTGATTCAAGCCTATCAGGAGAAGGCGGATTGTCGATTTTTGGTGGAAAAGTTAGGTCATATTGCATCTGCGATTCGAAGAATGCACGATGTGGGGTTTTGGCATCGGGACCTAGGAAATCAAAACATGGAGTTTCAAGTGTCGGGCGACGAGGAGTGGGGGGAGGTTCAGTTTATTGATTTAAATCGCGGACGAATCAGGGAGGTCCTGAGTTTGAAGGAGCGAGCGCAGGATTTTTCGAGGATGCGACTGCCTTCAGCGTTTCTCAATGTGTTGGCGAGGATTTATTGGAAAGGGAATCCTCCCAGAGAATTCACCAAAGAGATGATTTCCCGTCGGAGGGGTTTTGAGTTGTGGGAGCGAAGCCGCAGGTGGCGTCACCCATTTCGTAAATGGTCTCGAAGGGCTGTTGGGAGTTATCCCGAGGTGCAGGATATTTGGATTTGGGATCGGGAATCGGCGCAGGCATCGATTACGATGGAGAGGTATGAGAGGAAGCGATATTATTCTTTGGGGAGGCATTATAAAGTTGCCTGGGCAGTTTTAAAATTTGCGGGAAAAATCTGGCGTGAATACCGTAAACAAATTCCGTTAGCCTACCAAAGGCAGATTGATTTGAAGGGGCGATTTGGAGTGGCGCTTGAATCAACCGATCTGGACTTCAATCGTCAGGTGGAGTTATTGGAAAAGCTGGAAGGGGTGTCGGTTCTCTTGCGATTTTGTCATCATGAAGGGATGTCGTGTTGGAAGGAGGGAGTGGCACAGGTGAAGCGGCTGGTGGATTCTGGACGCGAGGTGATGATAGCAATGGTTCAGGACCGTGGGGCGGTCAACGAGCCAGATTCTTGGGCTGAGTTTTTGAGTTTTGTGTTAGATGAAGTTGGGGAGCTTGTGACGGCTGTCGAGATTTGCCATGCCGTGAACCGGATGAAGTGGGGTGTTCATGGGCCGGATGATCAGGTCGCCTTGTTGCTGCCGGTTATAAAGTTGCAGAAGAAGTTCCCTCAAATTACTTTTACGGGGCCCGCTTGTATCGATTTCGAGTATCATTATGTTCTTTCAGCTTTTGAAAGTGCTCCTGAAGGACTGCATTACGGAGCTTTGTCTCATCATCTTTATGTGGATCGGCGCGGAGCACCTGAGAATTTTCAGGGAAAATTCAGTACTATGGAAAAATGTGGCTTGCTGCGAGCGATTGCGAAGGTAGTGCCCGCTTGTGATGATCAAGTGATTATCTCGGAGGTGAATTGGCCACTCGAAGGAACGGGAATTTGGTCCCCGGTAACGGCAACTTATGTGGATGCTGATGCGCCGAAGCACCCTTTGAGTGTGAGCGAATTCGACTATGGAGTCTATATGTTAAGATATCTTGTGATCTCAATCTGTTCCGGCTTTGTCGATAAAGTTTACTGGTGGCGTTTGGTGGCTCATGGATTTGGACTGGTCGATGAGCAGACCGAAGGCGGATGGCGCGAAAGGATTGGGTTTAAGATGCTTCGTGTTTTTTTAGAGCAGTTGGGATCGGCGACCTTTTTGGAGAAATTAGAAATGGAAGACGACGTTTACGCGCTTCGCTTTGGGCGGGGTGACGAGCAAATTGTGATGATGTGGTGTAATGGGACGAACTATTCTGGGCCGTGGCCGGTAGAGTTCGAATACGCCCTTAATGCCTCTGGCGATGTGGCTGAGATCAAGGAGGTTGGGGATTCTCCAGTTTATCTCTTTTTTTAGCTTTTTCGGGCTCTGCGAGTGGCAGCTCTTTCTGGGGAGAAACTGGTGATTTTAGATGTCACCTGAGCATTAAGTGTGAGCCGGTCTTTTTGGAGTTTTAGCTGCTCCTATCAAGATTTCATCTGAGTTGAAGATTTCCCCTATAGCGGGCTCTGATACCGTATCTTTTTATTTTCCAGTAGAGGTGGTTTCTGAAAAACAGTTCTTTTCGGCAGTAAGAGTGATAATTTTCCCGGAGAGTTTTTTGACCCGATTCAACTGAGAAGACGGTGCCAAGAAGATATCGACTGGAGTCGCTCCACGATTTGAGATTTCGTTGAGAATTTCGCGAAGCGATTGGTCACTCTGATTAAAGTCCACTTCGTGATGCTCTTGGGTGATCAAGCGATTGGGGTAAGGCAGTTTCTTTTCTTGCCGAGCGAGGTTCACGGCG
>DCQM01000044.1 GCA_002323895.1 Akkermansiaceae bacterium UBA1518 | reverse complement strand
ACTTCGAAAGGCCTAGAGTGGCATCAAGTCAGCGAAATAAACGCACGTTGGACGATGGGAAGGCTCGCTCACAATTTACGCCTCAAGCTTTGCCCAAATCGTTCACTCACCCTCACCACCATTCCGAAAGACCTTCCTCTTCCCAAAAGTGCGATCTTCCTAGGCGATCCCTCGACCGCCCACACCCGAATACCGGTTGCCATCATTCAAAATTCATGATTGGACCTTCGGCGTTTGGCGTTCACACTCACTTCCATGAGCGAACTTTCTAACGCCATAAGCATTCACCCCTACTTTAGAGTCCAAGAAGGCAAACTAGACGCCTTCAAAGAAACAATGAAGGAATTCGTGGCCCGTACAAGCACTGAAGACACCTGCCTCTACTACGACTTTTCAGTGAATGGTAACGTTGTCTTCTGCCGCGAAGCCTATGTCGGTGCTGCCGGTGTCCTAAAACACCTCGAAAACGTAGGTTCTTGTATCGAAGAAGCCCTTGGCTTCTCTGAGCTCTTTCGCCTTGAGCTCCACGGACCTGCCGATGAACTCGAAAAACTCCGCGAACCCCTCGCCGAACTAAATCCTGAGTTCTTCGCACACGTGACAGGCGTTGCGAACTAATTGAATTAAAGTTACCATCCGCTATGCCGACGAAGAAAGAAATCCAGGATCTCTATTTCATGGACGCGCGTTTCAAGCTTCTTGAAATCGCCTCCTTCCTCGATCGAGTCGATCGCCACGAAGGTGATGCAGACTTTCGTCACCCCGCTTTTGCAAAGGCCCTAGCCGCCATGCAAAACCCACCAGAAGGCACGACACGCGCGCAAGCGGTTCATCTCGCCTTCTCAGATCATTCTACCGAGCCCGCCCAATCTGCAGGGATTCAATTCGCATATGGTGCACACAATAAGGAGGTGAAATCATGAGATATATTGAGCCCCACGCCCACATGGTCAGCCGCACAACTGCGGACTACCAAGCAATCGCTCAAGTTGGCTGCGAAGCCCTCTGTGAACCTGCCTTCTGGGCCGGATACGACCGTGCTTCTGCTCAAGGGTTTTACGATTACTATCGACAACTCACCGAATACGAGCCGGCCCGCGCCGCTAAATTCGGCATCAAGCATTTTTGCTGGCTCTGCATCAACCCAAAGGAAGCCGAGGACCCGGTCTTCGCACGTGAGGTAATGTCTCTCATTCCCGACTTCATCGACAAGCCTACAGTTCTTGGAATTGGTGAAATTGGGCTCAATAAAAATACCAAAAACGAGCTCGCCATCTTTGAAGAGCACGTGGAAATCGCCAAAAAATACGATCAGGCCATTCTTATTCATACCCCCCATCTTGAGGACAAACTTAAAGGCACGCGCCTTATTATCGACGCTCTCAACAACGCCAACGTAGATCGTAGCCGCGTCATCATTGACCACGTTGAAGAGCATACAGCCCCCCTCGTTCTTGATCAGGGCTATTGGGCTGGGATGACCCTTTACCCGGAATCGAAGTGCTCCCCTGCCCGGGCCATCGACATCCTCGAAACCTTTGGAATGGAAAACATCTGGATGAACTCCGCCTGCGACTGGGGGATCTCGGATCCACTCGCTGTGATTAAGTGTGCCCTGGAAATGAAAAAGCGGCATCATTCTGCTGAGGTCGTCGATAAGATCATCTTCGAAAATCCAAAAACCTTCCTCTCACAGTGCCCAAACTTCGCGCTTTAATTAGTGCTATCGGCCTCGTCACGTCGTGTCTTTCGCTCGAGGCGGAAACGGTTCTCTGGAAGGCTAACGGGGCCATCACAAGCGCGACCGGCACTTTCCAAGATGCCGCAATTGAATCGGGTACAAAAGTTGAGATCCGCATCACCTACAATGACCAGTCCACACCCGATATCTTCACGAATATCCTTGGGCGAATCGAAACGGAATACCTCACGGAGGTTGGGCTGACTTTCGAAATCAAAGTTGGCACCAGAATATGGAAAGCTTTGGTGAATTCAGCAGAAAGCGATACTCCCCGCACTTTTGTCACCAGAGCCTCATCTTTCCCAGGAGCCGAACGAGTCGAAATGCTTATTAGCTCAGAAGACAATGGAACCTTTTTCAGCTTCCCCCTCCGAACCAGTGAGAGAAACACCTTAATTGATCTCAATTTTTCGAGTGCCACGAATTCCTTTCTCACTTCTGGAATCAGCGCAGCAAGCATCCAGCCTAGTAAAATCACCCATGCTTTGGGGATCATTCAGACTGGCTCCACTGATCATCAGCTGACCTTCTCCATCACGCCATCAACCATCGAGGTTCTAAACGAGGCCGACGAGTCGGTAAGACCCACCGCACCAAAAATTTCGAGCGAGATCAACGGCGATTCCATTTCTCTCAGCTGGCTGAGCGATAGACGCTTCCGCTACCGCATCGAGGGCACCTCCGACCTTTCTGCTAACCAATGGGCAACAGTCGAAACTCGTAACGGGACAAGCACCCATATTTCCCGTTCCTACCCACTTGCGAACCGCCTCCAGTTTTACCGCGTCGTTGCAATCGAAAGGTAATTCCTTGCGGCCACCGCCACCAACGCTATGAAGCAGGGGTGAAGTTTGAAAGCCACCACCTCGCCTACTGCACCAATATTCATCCTGCCGAAAGCTGGGCTGAGACCTTCCATGTTCTCAAGACCGATGTCCTAGCCGTACGCGATCGTGTCGCTTCCGGCAAAAAGTTCGCTATTGGCCTTCGGCTCTCGGCTCAAGCGGCCCTTGAACTTCTTGAAAATGATCAGCTCGATCAATTCGAGTCCTGGCTGGCGCAAGAAAACTGCTACGTTTTTACAATTAATGGCTTTCCTTATGGGGCCTTCCACGGCACTCGAGTCAAAGAAAATGTCTATAAGCCGGACTGGACCCACCTGAGCCGACTTGTTTATACTGAGCAACTCTTTACGATCATCTCCCGCCTTTGTCCGGCCGAATCAGGAGGTTCAGTCTCAACTCTCCCAGGTTCCTTTAAGGAATTTGGAGCCGACGAAAACCTCATTTTCGCAAACCTATATTCCTGCGCTCTTACTATCGAGACCCTCGCCAAAGAAACAGGCAAAGACCTCCACTTGGGACTTGAACCCGAGCCTCTTGGCCACTTCGAAAACACCGCAGAAACTCTCGCCTTTTTTGAGCGCTTTTTTACTTGGTGTGATAATGAAAAACTCGATTCCAATCTGATCAAAAATTACATTGGGATCAACTACGACACCTGCCACTTC
>DCQM01000096.1:3637-5956 GCA_002323895.1 Akkermansiaceae bacterium UBA1518 | reverse complement strand
GCCTCAGATTCGGCCCTACCTTTCGGGACTTTGTTCACTGGATTGGTGATTAACCAACTCTATTTCTGGGGGATGAACCAAACCATCATTCAACGAGCCCTGGGTGCAAAATCTTTGGTAGAGGCTCAAAAGGGGCTCTTAATCACGGGCTTGTTAAAAATCTTTATCCCAGTGATCATCGTTCTGCCTGGAGTGATTGGCTTCTATTACTTTGGAGATCGCTTTTTTGATAACCAAGATCTCATTTATCCGGAGCTGATCAAAAAGGTCCTCCCTTTAAGTTTCGTAGGATTTTTTGCGGCGGTTGTGATGGGCGCGGTCCTCAGCACCTTTAACAGTGTTTTAAATAGCACCGCGACCATCTTCAGCATGGGAATCTATAAGAGACTCATGAATCCAGGGGCAAATGATCGCCAAATGGTGCGCGCAGGGAAGACCGTTTCTATTATTCTTGCGGTCATCGCGATTTTAACAGCTCCCTTAGTAGCAGGAGCTCCAGACGGGCTCTATGACCTACTCCAACAACTCAATGGGATCTTCTTTATTCCTATTGCTTCAGTAATGCTCGCTGGATTGTTCCTGCCCAAAATTTCAGCTCCGGGAGCGAAAGCTGCAATGTGTGTGGGGCTTGTATTTTACATCAGCGCCGAATTCATTTTTAAGGTCGATATTCACTACGTTCATATTTGGGGCATTGAATTTGTTTTGAATATGGCAGTCATGTTTGCGGTGACACATTTTTATCCAAACCAAAATCCATTCCAACCGAAGGATAAGGGACTTGTAGAAATTGAAGAATGGAAACACACCAAGGCCTTTAGCAGCTTTTTGGTTATACTCATTGTGGGGATTTATATTTGGCTAGGCTGGCTCATCTAGTTAGAGGTCCCCAAGGAATCTTTCCTAATTACAAAATCTTCCCAAACATTATCGCTCCTATTTTAACCTCCGTAGCCCCCAGCATGAAAAACCTAAAAGATACGACCCTTGATATTGAAGACCTATGGGAGGAGGACTTGCGTAGCCGCTACCCTGAAAACGAAGATAAAGAAGAAGAGGATTTTCGAGATTATAATGATCCGGCCAGAGATACGGTGCAGGAGTTTTACCGCCTGAATCATCTTTATCAGAACTATGACTTCGTTCTTCAGAAAAAAGAGCACTATACGAAGCTCGAAAAACGGAAGATGAGCCTGTGGGAAGCTGTTGAGTTCTTAAACACCCTCGTCGACGATTCTGATCCTGATACTGATTTGGACCAAACTCAGCACTTGTTGCAAACATCCGAAGCAATCCGGGCTGATGGTCATCCCGATTGGTTTATCCTCACCGGATTTTTACATGACCTAGGCAAGGTTCTCTGCCTCTTTGGGGAACCTCAATGGGCTGTAGTGGGAGATACTTTCCCAGTAGGATGTCAGTTTTCCCAATCCATTGTTTACCCCGAATTCTTCAAGGAAAATTCCGATCTTCACGACCCACGCTTTAACACAAAATATGGAATTTATGAGCCGAATTGCGGCCTCGATAAGGTTCAGCTTTCATGGGGCCATGACGAATATTTATACTACGTTCTTAAGGAATATTTACCTGAGCCTGCCTTGTATATGATCCGCTATCACTCGTTTTACGCACAACATAAAGAAGGAGCATATGACCATTTGATGAATGAGCATGATCACTCACTCTTTGAATGGGTTAAGCGTTTTAATCCTTATGATCTCTATTCCAAATCGCCAGTCCCTCCCAATGTCGCCGAATTGCGGCCCTTTTATGAGGACCTTGCTGCCAAATATCTGCCAGATACGATTGCATTTTGAATGCAAAGAGAGATGCTTGGAAATGACGCGCGAGTAGAATGAAAAACAGCACCAAGATTTGTATTGTGGGGCTCGGAAGAGCCGGCCGTTTCCATTTAGCTTCGATAAAGAACCTTGATTCTATTGAATTGAAGTATGTTGTTGATCCAGGTCTCTCGACACAGGATGACATCGTCCAAAATAATGATTTCATTCTACTAGAAGACATTGAAGTAGCGTTAGCAGATGACGAGCTTGATGCCGCGATCATCTCACCGCCCACGCAGTTTCATTTTGATTGTGTGACCCGATTTTTAAAAGCTGGTAAACATGTCTTCACAGAAAAGCCCCTTGGAAAATCCCTTTCTGAAATCCAAATCTGTTTTGAACTTTCAGCTAAGCAAGAAAAGGCGTTATTTTTAGGATTCCAAAGGCGCTACGACCGAAATTTCCGTGCTCTTAAATCAAAGGTTGAAACCCTTGAGCCAATAAAAATTATTAAGACAAGCTCGCGAGACAA
>DCQM01000096.1:1323-3240 GCA_002323895.1 Akkermansiaceae bacterium UBA1518 | reverse complement strand
CATGATTTCGACATGTTGATCTTTCTTTTAGGAGACGAACCTCCCATTTCGGTTTTTGCCTATGGCCACGCTTACGATGAAGACATCAGGAAGATTCCAGATCTCGATACTGTAATGGTGATTCTCAAATATAAGACAGGTTTGATTTGCTCAATCGATACAAGCCGAAACGCTATTTATGGATATGACCAGCGGCTAGAGATCTTTGGTGAGGGAGGCATGGCGATCGCTGAAAATGAGCGGAATCATACGGTGCAAATGCACACCTCACAGGGAATGGAGGTTCCAGCGATCAATGAGTCATTTCCAGAGCGATACAAAGAAGCGTATACCGCTGAAATCGAGGACTTTACCGAAGCGCTTTCACAAGGCCGATTAACAAACATTCCTCGGAATGAATGTATTTTGGGTCATTTACTTGCTAATGCGGCCCATCGATCTATCGAGACCGGTGCTCCCGTTGATTTTGAGGATTATTTGGCGTCCCAGGGCGTCGATTTTCCCGCGACCTAGGCCCCTTAGAATTGGCGCGGAACCATTTGGTCCACTTAATCCGCCAATTCTTGATAAACCTTTTCAACGAGATTAACCATCCTTGCTAAGGAAAAATCTTGATAGACTTCCTCACTCAAATTCTGAGTTTCACAGTAAATCTCATCCAACTCGCCTAACACACGTTGAAGTTCCGCAAGGAGAGGTTCAGGCTCAAACTCATAAAAAGAACGGCCCACAAAGTTATCGGCTTTTAGAATTTTATAGTTTTCCCGCGAGATCACTGGGGCCCAATAAGCAGAATTGACCGGAATCACTGGTATTCCCAGTGCCAGCGATTCGATCGCAACTCGGCCCACCCCCAATGTCAGTGAAGTCTCCTTGAAAAGGGGGACGAGTGATGGCAGGAAACCATGAAAAACCACCGACTGCTCTGAGGGTCCGGTGAAGGGTTTAGCAACTTCCTGCACCTCCGTCAGCCGGTTCCCATCGCCAGCAATATGCAATTTCGCATTAGGGAATTGACGCAGCAACGAAGGCCAAACCTCCTTCAAAAGGGTGATCAGAGCTTGGCCATGACGACGGTCTATCCGACTTGCATAAAGCAGATTCAAACCCTGAATCTTGTCCCTCGAGGGTTCTCGACCTTCTAGGGCCAGTCCATTATAAATCACACAGCATTTGTCCCGAATCACATCTCTTTCTCTCAGATTACTCAACCGATTCGGAGCGACGACAATCATCCTGTCAATCCAACGACGCATGAAAGCAGGACGAGAATCTAATGATATCCTACCATGGATCGTCGCCACAGAAGAAATACCAGTGAGAATTTTCACAATCGCTGCAATTAGAATCGGTAGCCGCTGATGCCCATGGATGATCTCGATCTTCTCAGACCGAATGAGTGTCCTCACTTTAGAGACAGCCCCCAATAATCCAAAGTCAGTGAAGCGATGCTGGATAAAGGTTACTCCTGCATTAAGGCACTCAACCTGCCGGCCTGATCTCGACATGACAAAGACTCGATGCCCGGCTTCTGCCAACCCGTTCGCCAACTCCCGGACGTGCACCTCGGTCCCACCAAGATCAAAATTTTTCACCAAAAGTAGGACCTTCATATTTCACTTAGGCTAGAAGCCTCTTTGCATTCCCTGTCTCCTCCACTTCTTGGTCATTCCGCTCTACACTGCAAACTTTCTTTTCATAACCCCAGTATTCAAAATGATAGTGATGCTCAAACGCTTCTCGTATTCTAAGCAGCTTCATGTCGCGACGGTTCTTCAAAATAGATCGCCCTTCAAGTTCAAACGAGAATTTAGCGCTACCCCCGAGCTTATTTAACATAAGCTTTGACCCCTTCTAAAAATAACTACCGCTTGTTTGCGGAGGGTGTATTTCCCCAGTTTAATTAATCTCTAAATT
>DCQM01000096.1:0-933 GCA_002323895.1 Akkermansiaceae bacterium UBA1518 | reverse complement strand
TTTTCGCACTCACTTTTCCTCTACTCGCCCAGCGTAATTATCCGCCTAACATACCCACAGCTCAAAAGTATCTCTATAAAACTGTCGGCGATACAGAACTTCATCTCTATGCTTTCATGCCAGAAGGTTGGAAAGCAGAAGACAAACGCCCTGCCGTCATCTTCTTTTTTGGCGGCGGGTGGAACAGCGGCAGTCCAGAACAATTTGCACCCCAGTGTAAGCACCTTGCCTCAAAAGGCCTCATCGCTATGACTGCCGACTACCGAGTGAAGTCCCGCCATGGAACCACGGCTAAGGCATGTATCGCTGATGCTCGAGACGCTATGATCTGGGTCCGCAAAAACGCTACCAAACTCGGCATCGCACCTAACCGTCTCGCCGCCGGCGGGGGATCAGCAGGAGGACATATTGCCGCCTGTCTTGGCTGCATCGACCCACCAGCAAAGGAAACTCTCAGTTCTAGACCAAATGCTCTCTTCCTTTTCAATCCAGCTTGTGTCCTCGCCCCCCTCGACGACAAACAAGCATTTCCAAAAGAGCGTATTAAACAACTAAAAGTAAGAATGGGAACCAATCCAAAAAATCTTTCTCCGGCTCATCATACCAGCAAAGATGACCCCCCCACTATCGTCTTTCATGGCACCGCTGACCCGACCGTCCCCTACGCCACTGCCGTGACATTCACGCAAAGATTGAAAGCCGCTGGGGTCCGCTGTGAGCTCATGTCATACGAAGGTGCAAAACACGGATTTTTCAATCCTAGGGGTGGCAATGACAGCGTAATGCGAAAGACGCTCAAGCAACTCGATGCCTTCCTAATCTCACTGAATTGGATCGAAGATATGAGCCAATCCAGAAAGCAGGAATCAAAAAACTAAAAAGTCCCTCCAATCCAGATTTACCCTTAAAATCTTATGCTCGATTTTACTCCTG
>DCQM01000002.1 GCA_002323895.1 Akkermansiaceae bacterium UBA1518 | reverse complement strand
ATTTGAGCGAACAACAGTATCGGTTGGAGTCGAATTTTGATTATTGGTGGGAGCAGGGGGAGTGAAGACTTGACCGAGAGCGGGGAGGGCAAGCGCCAGAGTGAGTAGGATGATTTTCATAACTTTGGTTGCTACCGATTAGAGTCTAGAGCTGTTTTACGTCTTCCGCAACTGCGAGACCAACGGTATTAAACTGGATGAGGAAAGTGTATCTGGCTTGTTGGTTGAGGTTTCCGTTTTTGAAGCCCTCGGGGATCATGATGGGAAGAAACTTTGGGTTAGTTTCTTCGCCAAGCTGGATTGTGATGATTTGACCGTTTGATTCGATGTTACGGTCGATGAGCTTGCCGGTGACCTGATAGCGATTGCCTGAAAGGCTTCGGCTGTTGCTGAGCGCTTGTTCGATATCTAATTCAGGAGCATCAAAACCAGATGGCTCCCTGTTAAGGAACCAGTAACCTCCTCCGAGTATAAGGATGAAAACGATAGCCCCGATAATGAGGGCTCCGGTATTAACACCTGAGCTAGCGCGACGAGCCATGATTGAAAATTGATTTTGAGGTTAGTGTTCCCATTGCGGGCGACTGGTGCCGACCCATGAGGCGGCGAGGCCAACCATAATATGGATTAGGAGGATGAAAAAGCAGATGTTTGTCGGGGACAGCTCTGTTTCGCTGATTGCGGTAAGAGCTGATTTATAGTCTCCCGAGAGGGAAGCAACACTTCCTGACCAAGCCCAATAGGCAGAGATGAAGGGGCGGGTAAGGGGTTCGATATTTTCCGGTAGTGCCAAAACAGCGCCCGAGAGAGGAAGTTGGAAGCCGACCAGATAGACTGAAAGAAGGGAGGCCTTTTCAGCAGTCCGCATCAAGCTGGAAATCCCAAGGCAGATCGAGGTCATGGCGGCATTGACTAAAACGAGAAAAATAGCGTGATCCACAAAACTACCTTTAAATGACCAAAATAGCTCCACAAACCCAGCCATCCATAAGGATTGAACAAGCACGAGCCCTGACAAGAAGACCACTTTGCTCATCAAATAAGCGATCGGACTCACCCCGCCAAATTTTTCTTTTTCCAGAATTTGGCGTTCTCCGGCGATTTCTCGTGCCGCGTTGTTAGATCCCATCAGGGAAAGTAAAACGACCTGAAACATAATAATTCCAGAGACTGCGGAGCCCACTTTAAGGCGATCCGCCTGCACGTTGGCCTGTTCTTGATATTGTTCCTGGAGGCTACTGCCAGCACCATTGGTGAACTTTCGCATGTTTTCATTGGCCCTCGGCGAAAAGAGAACCACGAGGATGGGAAAGCAAATCAGGATGGCGAGTTGGAGAAGGACTTGCCCCCGGTCGCGGAAGAAAATTCGCATTCGTCGACCCAAGAGGGTCGTAAACTGGCTGAGAAGACCCGGAGCACGAATTCCATCTTCGCGAGCGATGGCTGCGTCTTCTCCATCCGGATTTTCAAATTCTTGCGCAGGGAGCTCGAGTTGCCCTTGATTGACGAGATTCTGGCGATTGCGCTCAAGTTTAGCGTAGTAAGTCGGAGAGTGCTTGAGCCATGAGCTTCTCCACTTTTCCGAGGCTTGTTTTGCTAGCTGGGGGTAGACGAGTTCGGTGTTATCAACTGAAAAATAGTGAGTGAGCTGTTCCGGAGTTCCGTGGTAAGCGACCCGGCCTTCGTGGAGGACCAAGATGGAATCGTAAAGCTCGAGGTGGGCAAGTGAGTGGGTCACGGAAAGCACAATCCGGCCCTCGCGGCGGGAGATGTCGTGAAGGAGATGAACGATTTCCCGCTCGGAACGGGGATCAAGCCCACTGGTGACCTCGTCGCAAAGAAGGAGTTTGGGGTGGGAAACTAGCTCCATGGCGAGTCCAAGACGGCGTTTTTGACCACCGGAGAGAACGCTGACGGGGCGGTCCGCGATTGGAGCTAGGCCGGTTTCCTCGAGAACTTTGTCAATTCGTTCGTCAAGGTCGCTGGATCCCTTGGTTTTAACGCGTAGTCGCGTCGCAGCTTCAACGGATTCGTCAACGCTGAGTTGATCGTAAGCGATGGAAAACTGGGGGACATAACCGATTTCATAGGGTTCAAGATCCCCGTCTTCGGACAAATTACGACCATTCCACCAAAGAGAGCCGTCGGATTCCGGGTTGAGCCCAGCGATGGTCTTGAGCAGCGTCGTTTTGCCGCAGCCGGAGGGACCCACTATGGCCATAAAGTGGCCCCGGGGTATTTTCAGGTTGGCGCGGTCTACGAGATTTATGGGCTCACCATCTTTTTGGATGGTGAAGCAAACGTCTTTCAGTTCGAGCACTGGCTTCGTTGGGTTTGACCGAGAGTTCCTAAATTCGGGATTGTGACTGTCGGATGTTGGGGAATCTGTCGAAAATCACGGAAGAATAAAAGTCAGAAAAACGCCGTCTTTTCTCGGTCTGGGAAAGAAGTGAAAAGGTTCGGTGTTGCTCATCTCTTCAATTTCGTCATACTCAGCAGCGAGCGGCCGCTCACTAACCTTTTATCAACTCCGTGGACCTTACTGAAATTCGCAAAATCATGAAACTTATGGACGAGCATGGCTTGTCTCAGTTCCAGTATGAAAAGGAAGACTTCAATCTTAAGCTCAAGAAGGGTACCGACATAGAAGAAATCCAAAAGCTAATCGCCTCGGTGCCATCTGGCGGCGGTCAGGTGGCTGCTCCGGTTCCGGTTGCAGCCCCAGCAGTCGCCTCAGCGCCTGATGGAGGGGCTCCGGAAAGCACCTCAGGTGAAGCGATTTCTTCTCCAATGGTTGGAACTTTTTATCGTAGGCCCTCTCCGGATGAGCCAGATTTCGTGAATGTCGGAGATACGATAAGTGAAGGCCAAACCCTTTGTATCATCGAGGCCATGAAGGTCATGAATGAGATCAAGGCCGAGCGCTCGGGAACAATCATTCAGATTTGTGTGGACGACGGCACTCCCGTTCAGTTCGGAGACGACCTTTTCCGGGTTCAATAAAAATCCCCTAGATATTCTACCATGTTTAAGCGCGTCCTCGTCGCCAATCGTGGCGAAATCGCCCTCCGCATCATTCGGGCCTGTCGTGAATTAGGGGTTGAATCTGTCGCGGTGTATTCCGAGGCGGATATTGATTCAATGCACGTTCAGCTTGCTGATGATTCGGTGTGTATCGGGCCTGGTCCCAGCAAAGAAAGCTATTTGAAGCCCGACCGCATCATTGCGGCAGCTGAGATCACTGGAGCGGATTCGATTCATCCTGGATATGGATTTCTCTCGGAAAATGCTCGGTTCGCTGAGATTTGCGAAAGCTGCAATATTACTTTCATCGGTCCCTCAGCGGAAGTCATTCGGACAATGGGTGATAAGAACACGGCTCGCGCCACGGCGACTGCCAATGGAGTTCCTGTGACTCCCGGCTCAGACGGCATTGTAGCTGACGCAGTTGAGGGACTTAAGGTTGCTAAGGAGGTTGGATTTCCTGTCATGATTAAGGCGACGGCTGGTGGTGGAGGTCGCGGGATGCGTCCAGCAATGAGTGAGGATGAGTTTAAGTCTCAGTTTCAAGCGGCCTCCAAAGAGGCCGAAGCCTGCTTTAATAACGGAGATTGCTACATTGAAAAGTTGGTTCTTGAGCCCCACCACATTGAGTTTCAGGTCCTTGCTGATGATCATGGGAATTACTTTCATCTCGGGGAGCGAGACTGCTCGATGCAGAGACGTAACCAGAAAATTATCGAGGAATGTCCCAGTCCGTTGATTTCGCACGAAATGCGGGAGCGGATGGGCGAAGCTTCGGTGCGCTTGATAGAATCAATCAGCTACCGGAATGCTGGAACGATCGAGTATTTGGTCAATGCTGATGCTACCGATTTTTATTTTATGGAGATGAACACGCGGATCCAGGTTGAGCACCCGGTGACGGAGGAGGTAATGGGCTGCGAGCTCATCAAAGAACAAATTCGCATCGCGTCTGGCGAACCGGTCTCTAGTCATGTCTTAGGAGTAGAGCCGCGTGGTCATTCCATCGAGTGCCGTATCAATGCGGAAGATCCTTATAATAATTTTACGCCAAGTCCTGGAACCATTGATTTATGGTATGCTCCGGGTGGGAAAGGGGTGCGAGTTGATTCGCACGTTTATTCCGGTTACACGGTGCCTCCCCATTATGATTCAATGATCGCGAAGCTCATCGTTACGGCATCAAGTCGTGAGGTGGCGATTGCTCGAATGAAGCGCGCACTCTCGGAGTTTACGATCCGTGGCATTAAGACCACTATTCCATTCCAGCAGGAGATCATCGATCACCCCGATTTTATTGCCGGGAAATACGACATTGCTTGGGTCGCCAAATATCTTAATGAAAAGAAAGGGGAGTGAGATCAGCTCTTAAAAATGCAGTCCTTTATGGGATTTGCGATCTCGGCTACGTGACGAGCGAAAAAGCGGAAGATGTTTCGCGTGCTTTGCTGGCTGGTGGCGTTGGAATTTTACAGCTTCGCGCAAAAGGTCATGACCCCAGTTCACTTCGGGATCTCGCGCTGAGATTGCGAATTCTTTGTGATGAATTTAAAATTCCGTTGGTGATTAATGATCATCTAGAGCTCGCGCTCGAGTGCGGAGCGCATGGACTTCATTTAGGGCAAGAGGATGGTTCCCTTCAGGAAGCGAGAGAGCGAATCGGGCCAGAGATGCTACTAGGAAGGTCTACCCACTCTTTGAGTCAAGCGCGCCAGGCCTTAGCGGACAGCGCGGACTACATTGGGTTTGGCCCCCTTTTCCCTACCCCGACCAAAAAAGGTCGTCCCGGAATTGGACTTGGTAAGATCCGCGCCATGCAGAAGGAGGTAGGTTTACAAATCCCGGCATTTTGTATTGGTGGAATTAAGCCTGGCAATTTAGCGGAAGTGAAACAGGCCGGTGCCCGGCGCGTTGTAATAGTTTCTCATTTATTGTCATCGCCTGTCCCGAAGGAGGAGGCCCAAAAACTTTTATCCCAATTCTTATGAAAATACTCGTCGGCGGTTCGGTCGCCATTGATAATGTCAAAACCCCTGTTGCAAATGAAACCAATCTGCTTGGGGGCTCCGCTAGTTATGCCTCGCTGGCTGCAGCAAAACTTGCCTCTCCAGTGCATCTGTTAGGTATCATCGGCAACGATTTCCCGCAGGAGCATCTTGAGATGTTGAGTGAACAGGGAGTCGATTTGTCCGGCCTAGAGCGCTCGGAGCAGGCCTCGTTTACTTGGACCGGTGAGTATCACGAAAATATGAACGAGCGGACGACTCATGATGTCGCCATTAATGTTTTGGAGCACTGGAAGGTTTCAGTTCCTTCCGAGCTTGCCGATGCCCCATTTGTCGTTTTGGCTAACATGGCCCCCATCAACCAGCTTCAGATGCTGGAGCAATGTAATGCGCAGAAAAAGTTTGTGGTCGCTGACACGATGGATCTTTGGATCACCGTGGCTAATGAAGAGCTACATGATGTGTTAAAACGGATTGATCTTTTGGTCATTAATGAAAGCGAAGCTCGGGAGTTCGCTAACACGAACAATCTTGTTCTTGCGGGAGAAAGATTACTGGAAAAGGGACCTCGTTACGTGGTGGTGAAGCTTGGCGAATTTGGGGCCAAATTATTTGGCCCCGATGGAGCATTTTTTCGCTGTGGAGCGTGGCCACTGCGGGATTTAGCGGATCCGACTGGAGCTGGAGATACCTTTCTTGGCGGCTTGATTGGAACTTTGGCTGCAGAAGGAGCAGTGACACCGACGTTTGATCAACTGAAAACGGCAGTCGTCAACGGGTCAATTCTTGCGTCGTTTACCTGCGAAAATTTCTCAACGAAATCGCTCGAATCGGCCGGCAAAAATGATTTTTTTGCGCGGATTGACCAGTTCAGGCAGATTTCTGCTTGGTAGCCCCTAACGGGACCCTTTCAACTAAAGGGGTTGGCGCTGAAGTATTATTGTTTTACGAAATACAATGATTTTTCTTAAAAACTTCGAAGAATGGCATTGACGTCTGATGCCTTTTGACGGTAACTTCACATCGGATTGCCTGCGAAAACTTGTCAACGTCATGTTGACGAGACTTCAACTAAAACAGCAAAGAAAACAAAAATGAAAAATACTACTCTTAAAGCAGCTGCAGCTTTTGGGCTTGGAGCCCTCCTCATGGGAAGTGCCGCTGCCCAAGAATCAGTCTCGAAGCCCGTTGGCTATGAGACTCTTGAAATTAACCAACAGTTTAACTATGTTGGTCTTCGCCTCCTCGGAGCTCCTCTCGCTACTAGCACGGTTGCTACAGCTGAGAATGGTGCAATCACTCTCGCTAGTGGGGAAGTCGCTGACGGTTCAGTGATCGTTGAAGTTGTTGACGGAGACGCTGCTGGCGCAGTTGTTGTTGGAACAGTTGCCGCTGGATCCATTTCCGTTCCCGCTGATCTTTTGGACAATCTTGAGGTGGAGAACACTGTGACCGTCCGTGCTCCACAGTCTCTCGCTTCTGTTTTTGGTGCTGATGGAGCTAGCTTGACCGGTTCCGCCGGACAAGGTGGTGCTGATCTTGTTCTTGTCCCAGACGGCTCAGGCGCATTTGACACTTACTGGTATTCTTCTGGTGGTTTCGGTGGCGTGGGTGCAGGTTGGAAGCAAGTTGATCCAGCTACAGGCGAAAGCAGCAATGTTGATGGTGCAGCAGTGACCTTAGTTTACACTGATGGCCTCATCATCCAGAACCGTGGTGCTGACAACTCGGTTGTTGTAAGCGGATCGGTTAAGACGACTGGAACTACTCCAGCTCTTACAACTCAGTTTAACTACTTGAGCACAATCTATCCTGCCGGAGCAACTCTTTCATCAGCCTTTGATGAAGCTGGTAATCCTGGCGTCCTCAGAGCAGGCACTCTCACAGCATCTGCTGGACAGGGTGGTGCTGATCTCGTTTTCATTCCAAGTGGAGCTGACTTCGATATCTACTGGTATTCTTCCGGTGGATTTGGTGGAGCCGGTGCTGGTTGGAAAGTTGTTGATGCCGCAACAGGTGCTAGCAACAACGTCGATTCTACTACAGTTTCTCTTGACTCTGCATCAGGAATCGTTATCCAAAACCG
>DCQM01000035.1 GCA_002323895.1 Akkermansiaceae bacterium UBA1518 | reverse complement strand
CCGGGCTATGGCTACGCAAAAGTCTCGAAGTCTCAAAGAGATCAATTCAACGAATTTGTATCAGACTATCTTCTCAATCGGGAAACATTGACTGGGATATTCGTGTTAATCGATTCACGTCACACTCCGCAGAAAATTGATCTAGAGTTTCTCGCTTGGCTCATTGAGGCCCAGTTGCCTTTTGCTCTCATTTTCACAAAGACTGATAAGAGTAAACCTAAACTTGTCCGGAAGAATGTTGGATTATTCTTGGAAAGGATGAAGGAGTTTAGTGAAGGAGATCCGATTTACTTTGAGACCTCGACAACAACTCGAACTGGCCGAAAAGAAGTTCTCAAATTCATCGAAACTGCGATTTCAAAGCAAATCTAGTAGGATTATAGATGCTGGCTTACTTCTTCCAGCGATAAGCAGAATCGTCGACCCTAAAGATATTGGTGGGGATAGCATCGTTGAGTTGGGGGGTGAAAAACTCGGTCATGGTCTCCGTGCCATCCCTCTGAATCCACCCGATACGTTCTACAAACGAGGCTTCAAGATTTACCTGCATCAAGAGAGACTTGATGATCTTTTTTACTGAGCGTTGTTTGGGAGAAAATGTTGCATTGTAACGTCCCTTGGCTTCGTTCGTGCTAGTAATCGTAAAGACTTTCAGCATCTCATCGAATGACGCTTCTTTACCCATTCCCAAAGTAAGAAATAGGGGCTTTACCGAACGATCGTCTGGCGAGAGCCGTTCGCCTGTCTTCTTGAGCTCATCGGTCATCAAGACTTGACCACCGTTGTAGACAATCGTTTGTCTGACTGGTCTTCCAATCTCCCAGCGAAAAGCTTTTCCCGGAATAAGCCAGAGTTTTCCCATCGTCTTGATATCATCTGTCAAAGCCGGAACTCGCTTGGTTTGACGGAAGGTTGCCACAACGGATTTATGAGCTGCTTGTTTCTTAAGTGCTTGTCTAAGTGGAGCCGCCTCGTCGGCAAAAATCCGGAGCGAGAGGAAGAGTAAGATGATACAAAATCGAACCATAGTTTTATCATCTATTTTTTTAGGATATTCTCAATCTAGGAAGTCGATATTTCTTAAAGAGCAGTCAATATCCGCGCGTGCGCCGCTCGATCCAGACCTATCTGATTTTTGGAATTGTCCTTATAATTTCTATAAGCGGGCTGAATCGTTTGAGTTTTGCAACTGATGTCCTTGAAATTTTGCCTGATGGAATTCCCGAGGTAGAAGCTTTACAGGTTTTTCGGGAATACTTTGATGATGATCACCGGGTGATTCTTCTCCTAAAACATGACGACGAAATTTTCGAGGAGGATGTTGCTGAGTTGGCTGATCATCTAAAGAAGAGCCTTCCGGAAGCTCGAATTCAGTATCGGACTCGCTTTGACGACGACCCAAAGAGTTTCGCCAAAAGTCTCGCAAGGCTTTGGGCGGACTCAGACCCAATCGAAGTTCAGAAATTTACAGATAGATTGAGGGAGCCAACTCAAATTCAGGCCCTATTAGCAGAGTCCAAAGACAAGGTGGCTCTATCCCTAGATCAGGGCGAAGCAACAATGGCCGCTTATGATCCTTTGGGTTTTTTGAATCACCCAACGATGGATCAACTACAAGGCAACAGCTTCGATTATCAAAGCGAAGATGGTCGGTTTTGGTTGGTCATGATTGCAAATACGGATCTCGGCCTAGAATATCGAGAACATGCGAAGTGGGTGAATCAAATCCGTGAGTCCGCCAACAATTGGGAATCCGAAGGATTCACCTACACGTTGACGGGTGGCCCGGTTTTTAGTGCTGAAATAGGTTCGGGAATGGAAAAAGATATGTCGGGGACCATAACTATTACTTCAATTATTGTTGGCATTTTGTTCCTTTTGACTCAGCGAAGTTTTGTCCAGTTGTTGGTTTTGGGAGCGATCCTCGGGCTGGTTTTTCTAATTACTCTTGGCTTAGCTGGCTGGATTTATGGGACCTTAAATCTGGTGAGTGTTGGATTTGCCGCGATTCTGCTTGGATTGGTGATTGATTACGGCGTGGTCATTGCTCGTGAGTCGTCAGCGGGGCAGTCCCCCGCATCCTTGCGGCATCAGATGGCTCCGGGGATTCTTTGGGCGGCTTTAACCACTGCGGTTGTTTTTGGAATCCTCATGTTGAGCACCTTTAAAGGGGTTCAACAATTGGGTGGAGTGGTACTTATGGGGCTGGTGGTGGGAGCAGTGATCTGTTTGTGGTTGATGCCACTGGCTCTCCAAAGATTTCCTAGAAAACAGCCTTGTCAGTTACTCAGGCCTCCATTTCCAGGGGTGAAATTAGCATTGGCATTTCTCTTCATATTACTGATTGGGTCAATCGGTGTGTTTGTGTCTCTCGGACAGCCTGAAATCGAGTTTGACGTATCAATGGTTGAGCCCGAGGTGAGCGAAGCTGCGCAGACATTGGAAATTATGCAAAATCAATTCCCCGCCTTTTCGAGGCGGAATTTGTCATTGGTGGCAAAGGGAGAAACAGTGGATAAAGTACGGAGTTCTCTTAAGGTTGCGGAAGCAAAAATTGAGAAATTTAAGGAATCGGGGTTGATTACAAGATCCGAGTGGCCCGTTGAGGTTTTGCCGGACCGTGAGGCACGTGACATCAACGCTGAAGTGTGGAACGAGATTTCGCAGAACTCTCAAACTATTCTTGCTGAGATGGAGAGAGCGGGGTTCAACGAAAAAGGAAGAGCCTTGGATTCGTTAGTGCTAAAGAATTTTTCGGATATTCCTGATGAACTTGATCCCTTTGCCCGAACGTTTTACCACGAGGATGGTTTTTTCTCGGGTCGTATTCAGTTGAAGGAAATTGTGACTGCTGAAACTGCCAAGGAATTACAGGTTTTAAATACAGATGATGTGACGGTTTCTGGTTGGGAGATGTTACGATTACTTCTTTTGAAGCGAGTCAAAGATGATCTATACCTTCTTTTTATTCCGGCAACCTTGGTCCTTTTAGTGGCGCTGATCTTGGTTTTCCGGTCGTGGAAGGACGCAGTTTTAACTGCAGGTGTTCTTGTGACTGTGCTGCTATTGGTAAACGCCTTGGTCGTAGTAGCAGGGAAGCCATGGAACTTCCTGAGTAGCATGGCGATTCCCCTGATTGTGGGAACTGGAATTGATTATAGCATCCACCTGATTTTTGCTTTGAGAAGGAGTGGTGGAGACTTAGCCAAGGTTTGGAATGGAGTTGGAAAAGGAATCTTTTTCTGTGGGCTCTCGACTGTAGTGGGGTTCGGTTCGCTTTGTTTTGCTTCTAATGAAACTCTTCAATCAATGGGACTCTTCTGCGGAATCGGGGTCTTGCTAACCATGACTCTCAGCGTAATCGTAGTGCCAACCCTCTGGGTTTGGGGGCACCGCGATCGCTAGGGATTATCTTCGTCTTTTACAGAAGATTGTGCCGGCTAATTAAAAAGCGTTTACCACAAGGCGGAAGTAGATTTTATCACGATTGGAATTAGGGATATCGCTGAGTAAATTCACCGTGAATGTCCCATCTTGATTTTCGATTGCTGCGCCATCTGGACTTAGGTCTCCGGCAGGTAGCCAATTCACTAAATCGGTGGATTTTTCGACCTGATAGCGGACTTGACCACCGACGATACGCTGACGATGGCTGAAGCCAATCAAATCTCCATTTCTGATCAAAGCTGGAGTTACATTGGGATTTAGGTCGCGACCCAAGGCATAGGCCATGAGGTTTGTAAGCCCTGAATTTTCATACTCGGCATTTGGATCGGCGAGCCCATTCGTGGACATCCATGTCGTAAAGTCGGCATCAGATCCAATAAGCATGGTGTAATCAAAACTAACTTCAAGGGACTGTTCTATTTCCGTTGAGGCAAAGACACCACCGGTGCTGAAGGTCGTACCTTCCTGCAGGATGATCTGGTTAATCTGCGTGGGGCTTCCATCCTTCAACCAGTAGAAATTGAGAAGGTTGCCTTTGCGTTCCAGTCGAATCACTGCCAGATCTGAATCAAGTGCAGGCACGCTGGTCATCGTTTCAGACGTGCCAGAAGGATTTACGCGAATGGAGGCGATGCTGTCTCCGTCTTTAAATCCGATACCATAGCGAAAAGCGCTCTCTCCTTGTTGAGCTTCGACAAGTAAGCCGGCGTAGAATTCTCCGAATTGCACTTTCTCGAGTTTTATCTCGGTCTCGAGAGCCCAATCGCCTTCGGGAAGCTGTCGTTTAACCCATGGGTGAAGGACGTCATCAAGGCTCGGAGCACCGTTGCCGGATGGGTTAGCGGCGATGTCAACTCGCGCCCCAAAGACGAGATCGCTGCTACCTGAGCTTGAGTTGTGCACTTCGGCAGCAAACACGTTTGTTCCGCTAACAATCGCAGAAGAGACGTCGAGAACTAGAACGTCTTCGGCAACCACATCTTCCTGGCTGGAAGGTAGGCCAGTGGCAGGAGTTTTAGAGGTAATTTCTCCGGCAGGAAGGCGAACAGATCCCAGAACTTGGCCATTAAGATAGTAGCGGACTCCATCATCGACAATATGGTCGATGTAAAGTTTGGCTCCAATCGGGTCGCCAGTGAACTCAAACTTATTTCTGAAGTAGTAAGTGATCAGATTATTGCTTCGGTCGCGCCTTAGGGTTCCGGTCTGCATGCCAGGACCGGGAAGGCCGTCTTCATTAAAGCCTAGGAATCCGGGGCCGGAGCTCCAACTGGAATCATCAAAGTTTGGTTGGGCAAAGGTCCCTGTAAGTTCCTCGTTGGAATCATCATATTTCCAGGTTGCTCCGAAATCGATGTAGTTCACTGCGGGGGGCAGGTCTGGCTCGGGAAGTCCCAAGGGAACTTCGCTGACTGGGATTTTAATTGTTAAGCGACCTTCGTGGTCCTGCAGGGAATAGTGGGCCCCGTTTGACGAGTTATCATGTTTGGGCGCATTAGAACTGGTCCAGAAGTTCCCGAGTATAGGGTCTCCAAAGTTTGAGAAACCCTTATCAAGATGCACGGAGACGGCTGCCGATTTGGTTGCTAAATTCCCGCTACCATCGCTGGCTTCCGCCGTGAAGATATAGAAACCTGGTTGGGAAAAACTTGCAGTCAGATTACTTCCATCAATCGCGAAGTTAACGCCAGTATCAGGGAGCACGGTCCAATTGATTGTGACTGTTCCTCCCTCTGGATCAAAAGTTCCTGTGGTGTCCAGCGTGATGGTTTCCTCTAGATCGATTCTTCGTGAGTTTGGAGATGAGTCTAGAGTAATTACGGGAGGTGCATTGCCGGTTTTGGTGATGGTAAATTGAGTTTGTTCGACAATGTTTCCCTCGTGATCGACTCCCTCGATTGTCAGACTGTTGCTACCCTGTTGAAGAACCACACCAGCAAGTTCCCAAGCAGTTGTGCTGGTCCACGAAAATGAGGTTTCATCCTGACCGACGGCCCGAATAAAAAAGGCGGTTGGAGGTGAAGTTCCTTCTAAGGTGATGACATCTTCTGAGGTTGGAGCCCGCGGAGTTGTGATGGCAAAGGAGGTATTGGCGACATTTGAAGTGATAAAGTTCCGTGCGATACCTTCTCTTCTGTTGAACCAGTTCGTATAGTGGGATTTTGTCATGTTGATGCCTGACCCTGAAACCGCGGCGGTTTCCGCATCCATCCAGGCAAGGGTCCTAGCAGAGCCTTTGGTGTGCTCGTTCAGCAATTTGGTCATGTAGTAATTCATTCGGCGGCGAATGAAGGGCCGGTTAAAATACGTATTAACCCCTCTTCTTCCTCCGAGGATGGCTTGGTTATTCCGATCGAAGACCCGGTCTCCATCCCAATGCAGGAGCATCCATCCATCTCCGTCTTTTGGTCGATAAAAGTAGGCGTTCTTGCCTCGGTCTACGGTAATAGTATCCCAGTCCGCATCGTATCCCCGAACAACCGCGTTTAGAGCTAACATGTCGGGGTTGGTAATCCGATTTAGAGTTGCTTCATCTGTCTTGTTTTCATCAAGCATACGTGTGAGCTCGATAAAGCTACCATAGTCGTAGTCCGACTCCCGGCTACGCATTAGCCATTCGCTGTGATAGGCGATTGGGTTTCCGCTATCTTTGTAGGCCCAGTCGGCGTTTCGGCTCTGTCGTGCATCTCCATTATCACTGGTGAAGCGCCATTCGTCGTCGATTCGAAGTAGGGTGCCTTTACTGCCGTTCTTGAAATTACGCTTTAGGAAATCATTTGAGATGGGTTCGTGACTTTCACGGAGGTTGAATCGGCCGTTATTAATAACGGTGTGAGTGTATTCCATCTCATTTACCGGGTGCCCAAGTTGGTAGAGAAAATAGCGAGCGATACGATCGTCGTAAAAGCGCGGGGTGCCGCTCCCCTGGGGTGTTCCTGAGGCGTCAATGACGCTACGCCGCCTCCCTCGGAAGAGGCGGTCTCCAGGAAGTTTCCATTTCCCATGGTCAATATTGGCGTCAGTCGCTCGGGTGAAAGGGCTGCCGCTTTTCCGAATTTCAGCGTTGTAGTAAATCTCGCTTTCGTTCGCGATAAAAGTCGCATTAAAGAATTGGTTAGAAGGACGCGGGAAATTGTAGTCGAAAGTCGGCCCTCCACCAATATTGGAGTTTAGAGCTTGGCGATCGTAGTTTGAGACGATGAACCTTTCCTGCAGAAGGACGTTCGGCATCTCACGGCTGTCTACGATCCACATCGCGGGACGATCAGCACCAAATTTAGGTTGGGTAGTGGTTGTAGCGCCGGAGATCGCTTCCACATAGAATTGAGTGATTTGATTGTTGGAGGTGTTCTGACTAACGGTGGCACTGTAGACCCCCTCTCCCTGATCAGTCATCGCGGTGCGTCTCCAAGTTCCGTCTCCAGAATTACTATCGAGCCGATGAACTAGAGTGACTGAGGTGAGTGCCCCGGCAGATTCGACTCTCGATGTCACTGTAACTGGGTTGCCTGGTTTTGGAACAGCGGGGCTGTGGATGACCCCAGTGACAGTCGGCGCGGGAGCAGTCAATAGAGCGGAATTAGCAGCACCTGGAGTCCCCAAGTTATCAGGAACTGGAAGAAGAAACGTTGTGCCAAATCCGTGATCGAGAGTTTGGAAAATAATCCGTGATTTTCCGCTTACCCAACGAGCGTCGAAGGATAGAGTGTAGCTTTGGTCGAACACTGGAGATGTTGCGAAATCGACTTCTGCGCGATTGCCTTTATTATCACCATGGCCCGTTGAAATCAGATTTAGTTTCCTTCCGTCAAAAAAGCTTTGCCAGTGTGTTCCCTGACAAACCCACCCTTGGCTACTGGCAGCAGTTGGCGACATGACTGCGGGATTTCTCAGTAGGTTAGAACCCGAATTGTTGAGAGTGACCGAGATATTTTCAAGGATAACGTGGGAATCTCCGACCAGATGAGTGTGGAGCTCCTGACCGTTTCTGAGTGGTAACCAATAGGATCGCTCGAAGTTGCCTGTGTAAGTGAATTTTTGCATGGTGGACTTATTGCTCTCGTCGCTGTCAGCCCAGGCGCTACTGATGTTATTATTCATGTTAGGATGACGAAGTTCCATACTGCTGCCGTCGCCATCGGCCAGATTTGGCCAATCGCCTTCTGGAAGGTAGTCGACTTCATCGACAAGATTTCCATTCTCATCTTCGATCCTGATAAGCTCGCCACCATCCCTCAAACCACCCCGCCAATTTCCAACAATTGGAATATTACCATGGGCGGCGGTGAGACACTCTTTGTCAGCGGCGATGACCAGATATCCACCGGGTCCGATAGTAGTATTATCTGGGAAGTCAAAGCGGACTCCATCGCTGATTTTCCATCCGCTTAAATTGACTGTTTGGGCTCCACGGTTGAAGAGCTCGATATACTCAGCATTGCCATGGTCGGACGGAGAATCGTACATGATTTCATTGATGACGATTGAGGTTCGTCGTGAAGCGGGGTCGTTCGGTGCATCACGAGTGTCTCCGGGTCCGCCAAACCATTCTTCGCCAACTGGAAAGGATTGGAAAGTTTCCTCGCTTTTGTCTCGGTCAAGACGCACGGCATCTATGACGGAGCTGCCTTGGATTAGGAAAAGGTCGAGGTCACCATTTTCGTCGATTTCGAGGGTCAGGGGAATACTAAGGTAGCCTCCAGCGGAAACGCTACCGGTGAGATCGACTGCATTTGTAAAGGACCGAGTGGAGGCAAGAGCCATTCCAGATAATGAAACTGTGGAGTTTCCGGGAGCATGAAGTTCGACCCAGTCGATCTGATCGTCTTCGCCGAAGTGAATCTCACTGATGACAAGATTAGACAAGGGGGAGCTGAGTGATTCCGTTGCTGTGATGCTGATATTTGCGCCAAAGGCGATGTCAGAACTGCCAGCAGCTCGGTTGTGAACCTCGACTGCCAGGACATTCCTTCCTGTTTGAAGCGCCGAACTAATGTCTGTGCCAGAAGCAATCTCAACTAACTCCTGCCATTCGCGGCCTGAGCTAGCTGGAGTGTCAAAATTGATTGTGCCTGAGGGCATATTGAAGCGAGTGATTTCTTTCCCGTTAAGATAGAAAATAATGCCATCATCCAGGTGGGATTCGATGTCGATCATTGCGCTGGAGAAGAGTCCGTCGAATTGAAATTCGGAACGTAAGTAGTAGGTGAATCTGCCCCCGGTAGTCCATGGAGTCCCAAATGGATCAGCTGAATTTCTTCCAAAAACGCCTGCGCCTTCGGACCAATTGCTGTCATCGAAATCCGACTCGCGCCATTCGGTGCCG
>DCQM01000166.1:7456-10769 GCA_002323895.1 Akkermansiaceae bacterium UBA1518 | reverse complement strand
ACCGTCCAAAAACTCAGCGGGGCTATACCGAGAAGGATGAAGAAAAGGGTCATCCCAAGCGCTCCCACCGGAATAAGACGTGGCTCGATATGCTTTCCTGAAATGAATCCAGCGATCACGCTGCCGAGCCCGATCGTGATTCCGAGAACACCCAGAAGGTTGTTGTTCATCTCCGGGCTGATTTGTAAAAGCGCGCTAAAATCAGGAAGAACTAGGAGTGCCATCATACCGAGAAGGTAGAAAAACGACCAAGCTAAAGCGACGAGAAGAAGGTGCGATTGCGCCATATCTTTGAGCGCCTGAGCATAAGGGCGAAAAGGATTAAAATCGATGGGCTGAGGTTGGTCGAACGATTTGAGCTTCGGAATAAAAAGCGAAGGGAGGAGGCCAATCATCGCTATGATTACTAAGATCACGCCCGGGACCCAGAGCATCTCCGGATTAATGGGTGCTTCTGATTCGCTACTTTGAAATCCCGATGAGTAATGGGTGTAAACTTTTCCTGCCGCGAGTGTTCCACCAATCACAGCAAGATTGGTAAACATGTTGATCGAGCCATTTGCTTTGCTGAGATGCTTTTCCGCCAACAGCTCGGGGATCATGCCATATTTGGCAGGACCAAAAAATGCACTTTGTGTTGCTAGAAGAACCATGACGACAAGACAGGCCCAAAGATTACCCGCAAAAAATGCGCCAAGCGCCAGGGCCGCGATGCCGACCTCGGCAATTTTTGCCAGTACCGTGATGCGGTTTTTACTGATGCGATCCGCGATTTGCCCCGCAATCCCTGAAAACAAGATAAAGGGGATAGTCAGGCAGAGTGCGACATAAGCTTGCCCACCCTCGCCTAATTGATTCGCCCAAACTCCTCCCGAGGCCACCGCTAAGATAATGACCTGCTTGAGAACGCTGTCGTTGATTGCTCCAAAGAATTGCGTGATCAGAAGAGCACAAAAACCTCTGTTGAAAAGTCGGTTGGATTGGGACACGAAAATGGGACGGGGGCGAAATTGAGGCCTGAGTCTCTCACAGTTTCAGTCTGGAGCGAGGACAATCGAAAGGGCTGATTATGAACTTTCTAAAATACTGAGTTGATGGAGGTGGGCTCTAACGACAAACTAAAACAGGTTTAGCCAAAACTTATTTAAGATAGTCTTACTTTCTTTGTCTCGAAGAAGGTTTTATTGCACGATTTTAAAAATAGTGAGGTTTTGGATGAATTTAAAAACCAGTCTGCACGTTTTATTTAATGTTATGAAGAAGATCCTACTCTCTACCTTGGCTATGGTGCTGCCATTTTTGGCTATTTCGTGCGCCGATTATGGGACCTACGGGTATGGCACTGTCGCTACTCCAGTTCGTAGCTCTGTGGTTGTTGGAGGGGCCCTGGCTCCTTTACAGGTAGGATTTGTCGCAACCTCCTTGGATCTTTGGGCTTGGGATCCGTATCGTCGACACTACTTCGACCGATCCTGCCGGCGTTACTGGAACCCTCGGAGTCGTGGATACTGCTCAGTCACCCCGGTTCGTTTTTCGGCACCAATTTATCCAACTGGATTCCGTCGTGGGCATCGTTTATCCTGCCCGACTTATCTCCCACGCCACTCGGCGGTTGCGAGCCATCGCGGGCACTCTCACCGATCGGTTGGTGTTGTCTCAAGTCGTGGTAAATATGCTCCGGTGATTCATGGACAGTCCCACGGTGTGGTCTCCCTACGGCCCTCAAGCTATTCGACGTCGACCCGCTCGAGTTCGAGTCGTACTGTGACTCGCAGTTCTTCAAATCAAACGTCGGCGCCGGGGCGGACTTCAAGTCAATCAACTCAGCGGCCCAGTAGTTCCAGTCGATATCAAACGGTGAGTTCGCTACCAAGTCGGACCTCGAGTCAACCAACTCAACGGCCCAGCAGTTCCAGTCGATCTCAAACGGCGAGTTCGGCACCAAGCCAGACCAAAACGACCCCGGTAGTCCGTTCTTCATCCTATACTTCGAGGAGCACATCTTCCCGTAGCCCGGAGAGCACATCTTACAGGGGATTATACTCGAAAACGTCGTCCAGCAGGAGCACATCGGCCTCGAGTAGTCCCTCACGAAAAACCTCTTCGCCAAGCCGATCAGTTAGTCGAGCCCGGCAAAAGACCCGCTAAGGGTTCTAAGATCTTAATCAAGCCCTGTGGAGCGATCCCCGGGGCTTTTTCTTAGGAATACCTTATCTCTAATTATCCTAAGGGCGGTTGAGATTTTCATGGTTGGCAGAGGATGAAATAAAAACCAAATCTGATCTTTTCCATGAACTACTTTTCGAGAGAGTAGATCTTAAGGTCGTCGATGACAGCCTTTTGGGGCACAGCAACTCGGAGGGCACGTTTTGTTGGGTGAGCGATTCCTTCGGAAGTAAACGATCCGGCTTTCTGATCATTGATTAAGACGGTCATGGTCTTACCCTTGATTGTGACCGATAGGGTGTGCCACTTGTTGGGTTCAAGTTTATTTGCGAAGCGTTTGGTTTTGGTTTTGAGCATTTTTTGCTGTTCTGCCGTGATTGTTTTATCCTGACGGGCTTTGCGAATCGCGAGCTTCATAGTGCCGGTTTTGAGATCATTAATCTGGACATTCTTTGTAGTGATCTTGGTCATGCAGAGGTGGCCGGCGTGGACTTCTTTGAATTTCAGGTCGGCGAAGTTCAGTCCAAGGCTGTCTTTTTCAGTTGGGAGTTTAAAGCGCATCGTGACGCGACCATCTTGAAATTCTATGGGATGGACCACAGAGACAGCATGATCGGCAACGGGGTGAAAAGTGATATGCATCGCGCCATTCTTCAAATCGACTTGCTTGTTTCCTTTTGCTCGTTTCTTACTGTTCGACGACCAGCCCTTCCCGATTTCCTCCTTGGAATCATCTGCCTCTTCGCGCTCAAAGTCGTCTTCGAAGATCAAGGTGGCTTTTTCTTCAGCGCTTGAAGCCAAGGGAAAGAGTAGGGAAGCAAAGATGCAGATTTTATGTTTCATAGGATGACTAATTACGCGCTGAATGGAAGAGTGGTCGCAAGAACGAAACTACTTCTAGCGATATTCAAAAGTTTGCTTGGGCCGAGAAAATCGTGGGGGGATACGAAAAGCCTGCTTTCCCTCGTATTTTTTGCGTGTTTTTCCCACCGTTAGCGGTTTCCCTCCCGCCCAGCAAAGCTATGTCCGAGAAACGCAAGCCCTACCCTTTCGATCAATTCGAATCCAAATGGCAATCCCATTGGTCCGAGAATAAAACTTACGGCACACCGAGTCCGGGTGAGGAGGGTTTCGATGCGTCCAAGCC
>DCQM01000166.1:4420-7123 GCA_002323895.1 Akkermansiaceae bacterium UBA1518 | reverse complement strand
AAATACTACATTCTCGATATGTTTCCTTATCCCTCCGGCGCCGGGTTGCACGTCGGCCACCCTGAGGGATATACCGCAACTGATATCGTGGGCCGCTACAAGCGGATGAATGGCTACAATGTCTTACACCCGATGGGTTGGGATGCCTTTGGTTTGCCTGCCGAGCAATACGCCATCAAAACAGGGCAGCACCCGAGCGTTACCACGGAGGCCAACATCAACAACTTTCGTCGCCAGCTGCAGGAGCTGGGCTTTGCTTACGACTGGGATCGGGAGGTTAATACGACTGATCCAAAATATGTCCGCTGGACCCAGTGGATATTCCTTCAGCTCTACAATTCATACTTTTGTGACGAGGATCAAAAAGCCAAGCCAGTCTGTGAATTGGAAGAGAAAGGATGGACGCAGGAGCAAATTGACGAAGTGCGTCTGGCATTTATTCATGAGGCGCCTGTGAACTGGTCTCCGAGCATGGGGACAGTCTTGGCAAATGAGGAAGTCCAAGAGTGGAAAGACAAAGGCGAGACTGTCGAGCGTCGTCCGTTGCGCCAGTGGATGCTGCGTATCACTAAATATGCCCAGCGACTCATTGATGAACTCGAGCCGCTGGAGTGGCCTGAATCGATTAAAGCGCTTCAACGTAACTGGATCGGTCGAAGCGAAGGGGCAGAGGTTACCTTTGATGTCGAAGGGGATGAGATTACCGTTTTCACCACGCGTCCTGATACCTTGTTTGGAGCGACCTATATGGTTCTCGCTCCCGAGCACCCGCTAGTTTCGACAGTCACTTCAGCTCCTCAAAAAGAAGCTGTTGAAGCATACGTCTCGGCATGTGCCAGCAAGTCGGATATGGAGCGTGGACTTGATAAGGAAAAGACAGGAGTCGATACTGGAGCTTTTGCGATCAATCCGGTGAATGGCGAAAAGATTCCTGTCTGGATCGCTGACTATGTCATGATGGGATACGGCAGCGGAGCCATCATGGCGGTGCCAGCGCATGACACTCGCGATTTTGAATTCGCTCAGAAATTTGGGCTTCCCATTCTTCAGGTGGTTCAGCCACCTGGTGATCAGGATTGGCAGGGTTGTACGGATCCTGGGACGGCCATTAATTCTGGTTTTCTTAATGGCCTTAAAACTAAAGACGCTAAAAAGAAGATTATCCACTGGCTCGTTGAAAACGGGCAAGGTGAGAAGAAGATCCAATTCAAACTCCGCGACTGGCTCTTTTCTCGTCAGCGTTACTGGGGTGAGCCATTCCCGCTCCTTTGGGATAAAGAAACCGGGCAACACTCAGGCGTTCCGGAATCCGAACTGCCTCTTCTCCAACCCGAAATGGAGGACTTCAAGCCCACTGGTGACCCTCGTGGTCCCCTGATTAATTGCACCGACTGGATTAATTATAGCGATAAGCTCCAGCGCGAGACGAATACTATGCCTCAATGGGCTGGCTCTTGCTGGTATTACCTTCGTTATTGTGATCCTAAAAATACGGACCATTTCATCTCCCCCGAGAATGAAGACTACTGGGGCAATGAAGACGGTTTCGTTGACTTCTATGTTGGTGGAAAGGAGCATGCAGTCCTTCACCTTCTCTACTCACGCTTCTGGCATAAGGTTCTCAACGACCTTGGTCATTTGAAGTCAAGGGAACCCTTTAAAAAATATTTTGCGCCAGGACTCATTATGGGTGAGGACGGGCAAAAGATGTCCAAGTCGCTCGGCAACGTGGTGAATCCAGATGATGTTGTAGAAAACTACGGCGCTGACTCTCTCCGCCTCTACGAAATGTTTATGGGCCCACTCGATCAGGACAAACCTTGGGCCATGAAAGGTGTTGAAGGCGTCCACCGCTTTCTTGCCAAAGTCTGGCGCGTCGCTTGTTCTGAGGACTCCGAAGGAAAGTGGGAGCTCAGCGGAAAAATCGTTGAAGGTCAAGATGATGACCTGGCTAAGGTGACACACCAAACGATCAAACGCGTCGAGGAGGCGATAAATTCGCTTCGTTTCAACACAGCTATCAGCGCGATGATGGAGTGCGCCAATGCTTACACTGCGGCCAAGGAAGTCCCCAAGGATCTTTTCCTCACCTTCCTAAAGCTCCTCAGCCCCTTTGCCCCGCATCTGGCCGAAGAGATCAACTCCATTCTTAAAGAAGGAGAACTCCTCAGCGAACAAAGGTGGCCCGAGCTTGATGAATCTCTCCTCGTCGAATCCGAAATTCAGCTCATCGTTCAAGTCAATGGTAAGCTCCGTGCCCGGATTCAAGTTCCGGCTGACGTCTCAAAAGAAGACGCGGAAAAAGCAGCTCTCGCTGACGAGAATGTCACAGCTCACACCAATGGGAAGACCGTCAGGAAGGTTATCGTAGTCCCTGGGAAACTCGTCAATATTGTCGCAAATTAGGTAAAGTCGACGATTTGCGTGCTTTATCACGCGCTCGGGTGATCAAAATCAATCTCCTGATTTCAAAACTTTGATGAAAGCATCTTGGGGGATGTTGACTTTTCCGAATGCTTTCATTTTGGCCTTACCTTTTTTCTGTTTCTCTAGGAGCTTACGCTTACGAGAGATGTCGCCACCGTAGCACTTGGCGGTCACGTTTTTGCGCATCGCTGAGATGGTTTCTCTCGCGATGATATTTCCTCCGATGGCGGCCTGGATGGCGACGACAAACATCTGAGTAGGGATAACTTCTTTAAG
>DCQM01000166.1:0-4000 GCA_002323895.1 Akkermansiaceae bacterium UBA1518 | reverse complement strand
CCGGCGATAAGCATGTCCATTTTCACCATATTAGCAGCGCGGTAGCCAGCATGTTCGTAGTCCATGGAGCCGTAGCCTTTCGTCATGGATTTGAGGCGGTCGTTGAAGTCGACAAGAATGTCTGCGAGTGGAACGACGGCGGTGAGGAGGACCCGGAATTCATCGATGGTCTCCGTGTTTTCCAATTCTCCGCGCTTTTCCATGATAAGTTGCATGGCGTCGCCAATGTAGTCGCCGGGAAGCATGATGAAGATGCGGACCATCGGTTCACGGATCTCCTCGATCGTTTGCGACTCTGGGAGATAGGAGGGATTATCAACAATGAGTTCTTCACCGTCAGTTTTGGTCACCTCGTAAATCACGCTGGGATAGGTGGAGATGACGTCCATATCAAACTCGCGGCGAAGACGTTCCTGGATGATCTCCATGTGAAGGAGTCCGAGGAATCCGCAGCGAAAGCCAAAGCCTAGCGCGGTTGATGATTCAGTCTGGAAGGTGAAGGCGGCGTCGTTGATCTGGAGTTTACCCATGGCGACTTTCAGGGCCTCGTAGTCAGAGGTGTCGATGGGGTAGATTCCGGAAAAAACCATAGGCCGGATTTCTTTGAATCCAGCGAGTGGTTCGCGGCAGGGCTTGTCTTTGTGTGTGATGGTGTCTCCGATTTTTACTTCAGCAGACGACTTCATGTTGGCGATGATATAGCCAACGTCTCCAGTCTGAAGCTTTTCGGTCTTCGTCATCTTGGGTGTGAAGTGTCCAACTTCTTTGATCTCGTAGTTAGTGGGAGTATGAAAGAGCTTGATTTTGTCACCTTTCTTCATCTCACCGGAGACAACGCGAACGTAGGAGATGACACCTCGGTAGGCATCGTAAAGAGAGTCGAAGACCGAGGCACGAAGAAGGCCGTCTGGGTTTTCTACGGGTGGTGGAACGAGCTCCACAACAGCCTCGAGAATGTCCTCAATACCGATCCCTTGTTTGGCGGAAGCAGGGATGGCGTGGTCGCCAGGAATGGCGAGGATTTCTTCAAGCTGAGTCCGGCATCGATCGACATCGGCAGCAGGAAGGTCGATCTTGTTGAGAACTGGCACAATAGCGAGATCTTGTTCCATGGCGAGATTTACGTTGGCCATGGTCTGGGCTTCGACACCCTGTGCGGCATCAATGATGAGGATGGCCCCCTCGCAGGCGGCGAGTGAGCGGGAGACCTCGTAGGAAAAGTCAACGTGGCCAGGAGTATCGAGCAAATTGAGCTTATAGGTCTTACCGTCCCTTGAATTGAAGACGAGCGTGACCGGGTGGGATTTGATGGTGATCCCCTTTTCTCGTTCAAGGTCCATCGAATCGAGGTGTTGCTCCTGGGCTTCCCGTTGGGAGACTGTTTGGGTGTGTTCTAGCAGGCGGTCGGACAAGGTCGTTTTGCCATGATCGATGTGGGCGATGATGGAGAAGTTACGGGTGAGTTCGACGGACACGGAAGGATTGTGAAGGGTGAAGGGCAAATAGTGAAGAACGATTGCTTCGTCGGCCGGGGTGGAAATAGGTGGTTTGACGGAAAATGGAAGAGTGGATTGACAAAAGGATGCTAAGTTTAGTTCCGAATTGACGCTTTTTTCAAGCCCCCTAACGTTGACAGGAGTCTGATAGGGAATTGTTCTTAAAACAGGCGTAATAAAGCACACTCAACCACTATGAAAAATCTTGCTCTCTCTAAAATTCTGCTCATGGCACTTGCTTGCATTTTGCCAGTGGCAGCGGATGACTATCTTGAGTTACCAGTCTCACCAAGCTTAGTTCTATCAACCGCAGGTGCCCACCCAACTTTTAATCAACGAAATGATGGCTTTGACCAGAACTCAGATGTTTTAGATGCTACTTTTTTAATCGATGTAGATTTTCTCGATAAGATAGAAGGGCAACGGGAGACGATCTTCGAAACCGGAGCAGGTACGATCGGGACTTCCTTTGTTTATGAAGCGCCAGGTACTCTTGTCGTCAGGAGTGTTGGTAATGGTGGACTTGCTTTAGTAACAGCAAGCTATGATCTCCCTCAGCCGGTAATCGACGGAGGGGAAGTTGAGGTTGGATTCACGATAGACGTTGACGACGGAAATGGATTACAGGCGTTATCGATTGTTGTCGATGGGGGAGTAGTTGAGACACAGGCCGGCACAACGGGTGGCGACTGGTCTGGCTCAGATGGGGCGCGTCTCGGAGCTGCCGGGGGAGTGACTGGCAATGGCGCAAATGGAACACTCCCATCATCTGCTTTCACCTCGGGTAGTTTGAATCTTGCGAATGGTCTGCGCTTTTATGCTAACACCCGTTGGGTTCCAGTTGGGAATGATAGTGACAATGATGGAATACCTGATTGGTGGGAGCAAATTTATACGCCCGGTGACTTTGATGAATTGACAACTGGAGGTGATGCAGACGGCGATGGGCTGAGTGATGATGCGGAATTCGCGGCCGAGACAAATCCAACGCTGAACGATACCGACGACGACGGGTTGACGGATGGAATTGAGGCGGATCCTACCGAGATTGGATACTCAGGGACTAATCCTTTAGAGGCAGATAGTGATGGTGATGGTCGGAGTGATGGAGCGGAAGTTAATGACGTGCCTACGAGTGATCCCCTAGATCGGGACTCGGACGATGATGGTGTTGTCGATGGGATTGAGGTTTTAAAGGGGACTGATCCAAATGACGCGGCGAGCCGCTCTGATTTGGGAGAGTTTATAGTCGCGTATTATCCTTTAGATGGGCTAGGTGCCGGACTGGAGGCACCGGATGCTTTCGGGTTTCATCATTTAACTGGATCGAATCTTGATCAGGCAGCTGTCGTAAAGGGCCAGGATGGAATGGCGATCGTTTTTGATGCGGCAAAAAAGACGATGCTCGCTCGAACGACTGGCGCGGACGATAGCTTGCCTGTTTCAAAGCATCCCGAGCATTCAATTGTCATGTGGGTGAATGTCAAAGGGACTGGCCAAAACAATCTCAGCCTTTTTTCAGAAGGTTCGCTGACCGAAAATACGAGTCGATATAATCTCGGGACCCATAATACTGGAGCAAACGATAGTCTTGATCTTTACCTTCGAGCTGCCGATGGCTCGAGCCCTAATCACCAGTATTCCACATCAACCCCATTGGATGGAACGTGGCATCATATCGCTTGGGTGGTAGCCGGCGAGCAAGCAACTCTCTATGTTGATGGAGTTGTAGATGCTTCTGATTTCACCTGGGTGGATCTTTATTCACCGTCAGTCAATGCCACTTCACTTGGCGGAATTCAGCGGTCATTGAAATCTGAGTGGATGACTGGTAAGATTGATGAAGTTTCTTTTTGGAATCTTGCACTGACAGCGACAGACGTGGCTGCTCTTGCTTCCTCAAATAATGCGCTCGCAGTGATTGATGATTTGGATCGTGACGGTTTGCCTGATGCTTGGGAAAGGAAGTTTGGGTTGGATCCAAGTAATGCAGGTGACGCTGCGCTTGATGATGATAACGACGATTTAAGTAATTTGCAGGAGTTTGTGGCGGGAACTAATCCAACCTTTCAAGATACCGATGGTGATGGATTGAATGACGGGGTCGAAACCGATGATGGAATTTGGGTTTCGGCTACAGCGACTGGAACGAGTCCTCGAAGTGTGGATACGGATCGTGATGGTCTAGATGATGCCGTGGAGGTTCCGAATCTGGCTTTTGATCCAGATAACCCATTTGGTCAGCCCGGAAGTGATCCTTCTTTATTCGACACCGACGGTGACGGGATTTCAGATGGCTCGGAGGTGTTTGCGAATAGTAATCCTAAGGATGCGGGATCTTCTCCGGTTGCCGAAGCTCTTGGAATTTGGCTGGCGGATGATGAAGCTTTGGGAACAGAATTTGGAGGAGACGGCTGGGCAATGGGTTCCGAGGAAGCTCCGGCAGGGGCAATTCTTGATCCAATCAATGATCCTGAAGTAGTTGAAATCTCGGCGGCTGGGGC
>DCQM01000092.1:3381-10056 GCA_002323895.1 Akkermansiaceae bacterium UBA1518 | reverse complement strand
GCCTGTGGAGGAAGAAGGTCCTTGCCGCCGATGCCCTCACATTCTTCATAACCTTCAGGAAGATAACTGGTGCAAAGGTATTCGGCGGGGATCGAGAGGTCTCGAGCCAGTTGGGTGGAGAGCTTTACAAGGCCATCTTCGATTTCGATCCCATAGGATTTAAAACCTATGAGGGAGGCCATGCAGGTTGCGATCCCAAAGCCGGAGCCCCATTCGCAGAAAACGTCACCGCGAAGGAGTCCAGATTCTTTAAGAGTGGTGATGGCGGCAAAGACTTTTTCAGGATTACTGGGAAGGTAACGCGGGTAGCGCCGGTCCAGTCCAGCTTCGAAGAAGGCGTCACAACGTTGCTCGGCCTCGGCAAGCATCGTGATGACTTTGTCCGGTATCTCGCAGGGCTTGGAGATCACATTAAGTTGTTCGAGAGACACGGTAGTGAGTTATTTTCTTTGGTGTTTCGGTAAGAATTGCACGGCATCGGCGATGACGTATGTTCCTTCTGTTCCTTCGTTTGAGATGATGACTGAACCGTTTTTTCCTTTTTTAAATTCGTAGGTTCCCAAGGAGCGAAAGAGCCTCCCATGCTTGGGAATATCTTGCTGATTGATCCGAATGATGGATTTTCCGTTCGCGTGAACGATCGTGACGGGTGTAACGGTCGAGCGTCTTGAATTGTAGCAATGTGAGAGACGGACTTCATATTTCCCAGATCGTGGGAGATCAGGGGTGAAGGTCGCGGATTTTTTCCCTTTGTCCGATTTTTGGTCATGAAGGTATCCGATACCTACATAGGGTGGGGTGTGGGTTGAATATTGCCATTTTCCTTTGAGGATGGCGCTGGTCTCATCAAGAACAATTCCAGGGAGAGTATCTGGGTTGGGGATGATAAATTTCAGGTTTGCCTTGAGGTCTACTTCACCTGGCGCGTGGGTGCTGGGAGTTGCATCGGGATGAGGTTCGATTGAAAAGACGAGACTTCCTCCGAGAAAAAATAGAATCGAGAGAAACCACCTTGTCATCTTGAGGAGGTTAGCGAGAGCGTTCTGAGAGGGCGATGTTATTTCATTGTGTTTTGGGCTCTTGTTTCCAAGGTCTCAAAAAGTATAAATTTTACGTTTCTATTTTTGTAAATTTCACGTTTCTTTTTTCGAGATCATTTATGACAATCCGTCTTTGCGCTTCCCAGATTTTGGCATACGGGACTCTTTTTTCAGGGTGTTTTCTGTTTGCGGTGGAGATCACTCCCGAGACAATGGAAAAGAAGGCTGCAAACCTCGATGTTCTCATAAGTTCCGTCCTTGAAAAATCGGGAAAGACCAAACCGGATCCGGTTGATAACTTCACCTTCCTACGCCGCGCTTCCTTGGTGGCTATCGGGAGGATTCCTACTCTGGCCGAGATAAAGGAATTCACCAACGATTCGGCTGCGGATAAACGCAATCGCCTAGTTAATCGGCTTTATCGTTCGAAGGGCTATCAAAGCCACATGAATAATTGGTTTCATGATCATCTGAGGCTCAACGAGGTGAAATTACAGGGAGGATACTTTAGTTCCAATACTCCTCTCATTAATTGGACGCGGCAGGCGGTTCGCGAAAACAAAAGCTGGAAAGCGATGACCGTTGAATTGTTGTCGAGCCGTGGTAATGGCTGGACCGGTTCTGGGGCTTCCCATTATTACACCCGGGATATTGGTATGCCGTTAGATAACTCTGCCAACACCATGCGGGCTTTTTTGGGGGTTCGCATGGAATGTGCCCAGTGCCACGATGATCCGAGTTCGAGTTGGGAACGAATTGACTTTTTCAATCTAGCTGCTTTCACCCACGGCAAAAGCAATTACGGGCGCCTCGATTTTTTAAGAGGTAGGCGTTTGTTTGTTAAAATGTCGGCGGATAAAAAGTTCAATGTGCCGGGTCTTCATCACTTGCACTTCTTTAGCGATGCGATCGGCCAGTATGCCGCCAGTGGGATCGATCCCGGTAAGGGGACAGGGCGGATGAAGCTCCCGGATGATTACCAATATGCGGATGGTGATCCGGGCGAGATGGTAGAGGGCCGAACTCCCTTTGGCGGGAAGGTGCGCCTTGAATCAAAAAAGAACAATCCGGATAGCCTTGATCGATTTGCGGCCTGGGTGGTGGGTGAGGAAAACCCCACCTTTGGTGGTTCAATCGCGGCGCGAATGTGGCTGCGGGTGATGGGTGCCAAATTGCACAAGAAGGACAATGAAGAATTCCTGGATCCAAAAGATTCAGTCACTGGTGCTCTTAGTGTTGCGTTGATGAAGCTTATCAAGGATTACAACTACGATCTTCGCGCCTTCCAACAGACTCTCATGCTGACTAAGGCCTTCGCAGTAAAGTCTGCTCCGGATGCCGAGGCTTCCTTTCATGGCTTACTTGGGCGGCCCATCGAGAGGATGAGTGCCGAGCAGATTTGGGACTCCTTGATCACGCTCGTTCTCGAAGACCCAGAATCGCCGCAGCGGCTGGAAGACATGGAGCACCTTTTCATTCACGGTCGTTACATTGGCCGCCTCGAGGACATCATCGGAAAGGTTCATTCCTTTAACAGGATCAAGGACTATCAGAAGTGGATCATTGCAAAATACGAGGAAGCGCGCGACAGAACCGGACCAAAGGCACCTGTCTCAAGGCCTCCGACTTACATCGCGGGTCACGGTCGTCTGATGACTTCGGCAATTCGAGGGATGGCTCGTGCCTCGGAGCTTCCCAGCCCGGCGTTGCCCAACCATTTCCTCCGCAAGTTCGGCCAATCCGATCGCATTAGTATCGATGGTGCGACCAATGAAGGAAGTCTAACTCAGACGCTTCAGATGCTTAACGGAGCAACTCAAACCATGATCGCAACCAAGGACGATACCGCGATACGTAATATTTTTGAGGTCCCTGGTTCGTTCGACGAAAAGGGAGTCTTGCTTTTCCAATCTATCCTCACCCGAATGCCTACTGATCAGGAACGTGCGATGTGCACCAAGGAACTGGTCGATCGCGAGGGGAAGGGGCTGGCCAACATCGTTTCCGCTCTCGTCTGTACTCCTGAATTTCTTTTCATCTACTAATGAACTTCTCTACTCAAAACTTGAGCGACGAATTCTCTCGTCGCGAATTCCTTCGAGATGCCTCCCAAAGATTCCTTGGGGTCAGCCTTGCCCCCATGCTAGGAGGGAGCCTTGCTTCCCAAGCTCTCGGCGAGAAAGTTTCCGTGAAAAGATCGAAGCCGGCGACCCACGTTATTTTTCTTAATATGGCTGGTGGGATGAGCCACATCGATACCTTTGATCTGAAACCCGGTCAGGATGTTCAAGGCCCGGTCAAAGGGATCCCGACAACGGCCGAGGGGCTTCAGATTGCCAATTACCTTCCTGAAACGGCAAAGGTGATGAAGGAGGTTTGCACCATTCACTCGATGCAGTCTAAGCAAGGTGATCATGATCAAGCCAGCTACCTTCTTCATAAGGGTTACAACCAACTCGGCACAATTGTTCATCCGGCGCTTGGCAGTTGGGTTACCCGATTAAAGGGCACCGACAACGATACTCTTCCCGGATACATTGCGGTGAATAGTCCGGCCAACATGATCGGTGCGGGTTGGATGGGAGCCAAGTTTGCTCCAGCAGTCGTGACGAATCCGAAAAAAGGATTGGAAGGAACGAGTAGGCATCCTTCTGTGAATGAAGAAGACTTTGAGCGCCGACTTAGCCTTACTGATGCCATCAATAAGCGCTTTCACCGTGAGAACCCCTCGCCCAACGCCAAGAATTTTGGGATGCTTTTCGATGAAGCAGTGCGGGTCATGAAGAGCGAGGATCTGGCCGCTTTCGATCTTACCAAGGAGAGCCCGACGATTCGAAATCGATATGGTCGCCATACCTTCGGACAGGGTTGCCTTCTCGCCCGCCGGCTTGTGGAACATGGCGTTCGTTTTATCGAGGTTACTCTTGGTGATTGGGACACCCACTATGACAACTTTACCGGGGTGCAAGCCCGCTGCCAGTTACTCGACTCAGCTTATAGCTCACTGATCATTGACCTAAGAGAGCGCGGTTTGCTCGAATCCACTTTGGTAGTCTTAAGCTCTGAATTTGGGCGAACTCCTGAGATCCAAAAACAGCATCGTAACGGTCGCAGTCATCACCCTGGAGCCTTCACTAGTCTCCTCGCAGGTGGGGGAGTGAAAGGTGGTATGACTTACGGTAAGACTGACAAGGAAGCTCGGAAAGTGATCGAGAATCCGGTCACCTTCCACGACCTCAATTCAACGATCGCGTATAGCCTTGGACTTGATCACGCTAAAGTCATCGAGTCGCCGAGCAAACGACCTTTCCGTATGGCTGGCCCTGACAAAGAAGATGCTGGTCCGATCACCGAGGTTTTTGGGTAGAATCGTTGCTTCCATTTCTTGTCGGAAATTTCAGGGAAAATTTGAGCAGAACTGAATCTCCTGCGTAGGAGCCAACAATTTTAGGGGAGTTGAGTGCTTTTAGCGGGGAGATTGCATTCAAATATTCCCCTTTGTAAGATCTCCTATCGCTTAGACGTTAAGCTTAGCTTAGGTTCCCTTGTTTCTCTCGATGCTCTTAAAAATCCGCCTTCAAATTTTCGTTTTCTTTTTTGTCAACGGGGTTTCGGCGGCGGAAGTGGGGCTAAATTTCTTCGAGGCCAAGATTCGCCCGGTTTTGGTGGATAAGTGTTACGAATGTCACTCCGTAGATGCGGCTAATCGAGGTAAGCTAAAGGGAGGGTTGTTTCTGGATACAAAGAAGGGAATCCGAAAAGGCGGGGATACGGGGCCGGCAGTTATTCCAGGAAATGTCTCTGAGAGTCTCATTTTAAAAGCACTGCGCCAGGAAGAATTAGAGATGCCTCCTAAGGGGAAGCTTTCCGATGAAATCATCTCCTATTTTTCCCAATGGATCGAGGCCGGTGCGATTGATCCTCGGGAAAAATCTGAGAGTAAACTCAAAAGCACGGAAGTTGATGCCTCTAGTCACTGGGCCTTTCAGCCGCCCAAAGAACCGAAGCTTCCTGAGGTCAAGAATTCCAAGTGGGGGCGATCGGAGATTGATAGCTTTATCTTACGCCAGCTCGAAGAGCAGAACTTGAGCCCAATGCCTGCCGCTTCGCCTCGGGTGCTGGTGCGGAGAATATACTTCGACCTTTTAGGTCTTCCTCCGACGCCCGATCAGGTCGACGAGTTTCTAAAGAACTCTGCAAAAGATCAGGAAAGTTCGATTGGGAACCTCGTTGATTCACTTTTAGAATCTTCTCATTACGGTGAACGGTGGGGGCGGCATTGGCTTGATGTGGCTCGTTACGCCGAGGATCAGGCTCACACTTTTGGAGTTAAGAAGCGAGCGAATGCCCATCAATATCGCGATTGGGTTATCAAGATGTTTAACGAAGATCTTCCATTCGATAAGTTCATCAAATTTCAATTGGCAGGTGATTTAATAGAGCATGAATCGGAAGATCGTTTCCGCAAGTTTGCCGGACTTGGGTTTCTAGGTCTAGGGGCTCAGTATTATAAAAACTCCGACAAGGCTCAAGCTGAGGCAGATGAGCTCGATGATACCATTGATACCGTGACCCGTGGATTTCTCGGACTAACGGTGTCGTGTGCTCGATGCCACGATCATAAATTTGATCCTATTCCGACTCGGGATTATTACGCTTTAGCAGGAGTTTTTAATGGACGAAGATATTCTGAAATTCCGTTGGTCGAAGAGAAAGAGGTGAAGGCCTACAATGATGAACAAAGAGGCATCAAGGATTTGGAATCAAAACATCGAAGCCACCTCAGAGGGATCGGTAAACAAGAGGGCCAAAAGAGGCTTGGGCAAGTGAGTAGATACTTACAGGAGGGCTGGCGATTGGTGACCTTGAAATCGCAAGGGGTAAAAATTTCGGACGACGAGTTTGCGGAACAGGCGGGTCTCCATCGCCATTATACGAAGCGATTCCGGGAAATGCTGGAGAAAGGTCGCAAGAATGACCTGATGAAGCGTTTGCCTGAGTTGAAAGGATGGCATGATGTGGTGGTGAATTTTACAGAGAAGCCCACGGTCGAAACCCTCAAGGTTCCAGATAAAATCGTAGAATTATCCAATCAATTTCAAAACTTCGTAGATCGGGCCGAAGAAGCTATTTCGCAGATTGAGACTGAGAAAGCAGAGGAGTTGGCAAAAGCCCGTAATGTAGAAGACCGGTTGAATAAAATCATCGGGAAGATGGAGAATGATCAAAAGCGTATTCTTAAAAATATTTGGATTGATGGCCATGCTCCTCTCTATGCCTCTGAAAATGATGCATATGCGAAGCTTTTGAATGAGGAGCAAAAAGTGGAAGCAGACCGAATGAAGACCGAATTTGAGTCTCTTCGTAAGAAGGCCAAGCCCAAGTATCCCCTGGCCCATGCGGTCCAGGGAGGAGGTAAAGCGATGCAGGTCTACATTCGTGGTAACCCGGCGAGCAAAGGAGAATGGGTTGCACGGGGGACTCTTGAGATTTTAGAAAATGAACCACGACCGACTGATCCCGAGGCGGCCAAGAATCATCCTTTTTCACGTCTTGACCTTGCTGAGGCTATCGCTTCCCCGCAGAACCCTCTTACCGCTCGGGTGATCGTGAATCGCGTTTGGCAGTGGCACTT
>DCQM01000092.1:0-2986 GCA_002323895.1 Akkermansiaceae bacterium UBA1518 | reverse complement strand
TGCTCGATTGGTTGACCGTCAATTTTATCAAGAACGGATGGTCGATTAAGTGGTTGCATCGCGAGATTCTCAAATCATCGACTTATCAACTTTCTAGTAAGGGGAGTTCTAAAAACGAAGAACTCGATGGTGATAATCGCTTCCGTTGGCGGTTCGATCGTCGACGCCTAGAAGTCGAAGCTTGGAGGGATGCTCTACTTGCGATCTCTGGGAATCTTGACCCGACGATGGGTGGTCCGACGATCGAGCTCAGTAAAAACAAAACACGTCGCACGGTATACGCGAGTATCAGTCGTCATCAGCTCGATGGGATGTTAAGGATTTTTGATTTTCCCGACGCAAATGTTTCTGCGGCTTCTCGAACGGAGACGACTGTTCCACAACAACAACTCTTCGTTCTAAATAGTGACTTTATTATTGATCAGGCTAAGGCTTTTGCCAAACGGGTAACTGGTGAATATGATGAAGTTCCAGAGCAGGTGGAATTTGCCTATCGCCTTGTTTTTGGGCGTTCACCCTCGAAAGCAGAATCACAAGTTGCGCAGGCCTATCTTAGTATTGAAAAAGAAAAGGACGACAAACTCTCCCGTTGGGAGCAGTATTGTCAGGCGTTGCTTGCGAGCAACGAATTGATGTATCTCGATTAACATGCAAGACGGAACCTTCGACCAGCCCATCATGAATCGCCGCGATATTCTGAAACGTGCGGGAGGAGGATTCGCGTCGCTTGGGCTTGCTGGAGTTCTCGCCGACCAAGGCTTGTTAGCTGCCGAAAGTCCGCTTGTTCCAAAATCTCCGCATATTCAACCTAGGGCTAAGCGTATCATTCATCTCTTCATGAATGGTGGCCCTTCTCAGGTTGATACCTTTGACCCTAAGCCGGCTCTCGAGAAATATCATGGGCAGCGCCCGCCGGGAGCTGAACGTAAAACAGAAAGACAAACCGGAGGACTTTTCAAATCCCCTTTCAAGTTTAAGCAATCGGGGCAGTCTGGGATTCCGGTCAGCGAAATCTTTCCTGAGGTCGCTAAGTGTATCGATGATATTTGCGTGATTCGATCGATGCACACTGATGTACCCAATCACGAGCCTTCACTGCTCATGATGAACTCGGGGATCACTCAACCAATTCGCCCCAGCATGGGGTCGTGGCTTAGTTATGGTTTGGGAACCGAAAATCAAAATCTTCCAGGTTTCGTGGTCTTATGTCCGGGTAAACCGGTGGTTGGCCCACAACTTTGGAGTAACGGTTTCCTTCCTGGGATACATCAAGGTTGCCATATAGGTAAGCTCGATCCCAAAAAGATCGTTGATCATATCAGTAACAAGCACCTCACTCCTCGGACCCAGCGTCAACAGCTTGATCTGATCAACCGGCTCAACGGCCTCCACTCGGATCAACGTGCGGGAGATGACAAGCTTGAGTCACGGATCCAGTCGCTTGAAGTAGCCTTCAGAATGCAGACCGAAGCTCAGGAGGCTTTTGATGTCAGCAAGGAAACCAAAGCGACTCGTGAGCTTTATGGAAAAGGGCAGTTTGCCGATTCCTGTCTCGCGGCTCGCCGTCTCGTCGAGCGTGGGGTTCGCATGGTACAGGTTTATTTTGGTGGCGGCCAACCTTGGGATGATCATGGCAATATCGAAAACGGGCACCGAACGAAGGGGCAGCAAAGTGATCAGGCGGTTGCCGGCTTGCTTCGTGATTTGAAATCACGAGGCCTCCTTGAAGACACTTTGGTTTTATGGGGAGGTGAGTTCGGTCGCACCCCGGTGTCTGAAGGTGGAAGTGGTCGTGACCATAATCACCACGGGTTTACCGTTTGGCTCGCCGGCGGAGGAGTCAAAGGTGGTATGACCTATGGTTCGACCGACGAATTCGGCTTCGCGGCCATGGAAAACAAGGTCCATGTTCATGATCTCCACGCTACCATTCTTCACCTCATGGGACTCGATCACGAAAACCTGACCTACCGTTACTCTGGCCGGGACTTCCGCCTTACCGATGTCCACGGAAATGTCGTGAAAGATATCTTGGCGTGACATGCTGTTGCCAAGACTTTGCCTTTGACGTGCTTTTGTTGAGCGGTCTCGTTGTCAGTCGTGTCGTCCCTAATCCGAAAGTAGGTTCAATTGCTAAAAGAGAAGGTGTTTTGGCCCGACCTTGACCTTTTGGGTCCTCAAGCCTAGCGTCCGCCCTGATTTCTAGCGCTATGAGCACTCCTGAAGGAAAATCCTACAAAGACACCCTGTTTCTGCCGAAAACAGATTTCCCCATGAAAGGGAATCTGACCGTGCGGGAGCCGGCTCGCCTCGACAAGTGGAACTCCGAAGATCTCTACGCGCGAATTATTGCTAAGAGAAAAGCTGAAAATGCTCCCCGTTTTATCCTTCATGATGGTCCTCCGTTTGCAAACGGGGACGTTCACATGGGAACTGGTCTGAATAAAGTCCTCAAAGACTTCGTGGTGAAATCAAAGACAATGGCCGGATTTGAAGCGCCTTACATCCCAGGTTGGGACTGCCATGGTCTCCCGATCGAGTTTAAAGTGATGCAGGATGAGGACGCTCGCGATATCGAACCTGCTGAAATCCGACGTCGTTGCGAAACCTTCGCGCGGGGCTGGATTGATACACAACGTGAGTCTTTTAAGCGGCTTGGGGTTTTTGGCGATTGGGACAATCCCTATCTCACCCTTGATCCGGGTTACGAAGCTAATATTCTAAGAACGTTTGCGGCACTCATCGAGAAGGGCTGTATTTATCAATCAAAGAAGCCGGTTCAGTGGTCTTTCGGGGCTAAGACCGCGCTAGCCGAGGCCGAGGTCGAGTATCAGGTTAAGAAATCGACTGCGGTTTTCGTGAAATTTGAGCTTCCCTCGCACGACGCTTTGCCTGCCGGGAGCTCGATCGCAATCTGGACTACGACGCCTTGGACGCTTCCAGCGAATCTCGCAATCGCAGTGCATGAGCGTTTTACTTACACCAT
>DCQM01000065.1:513-7330 GCA_002323895.1 Akkermansiaceae bacterium UBA1518 | reverse complement strand
GATGTTCAGATAAAGAACATCCCCATGGTAGACCAAGGCCCAAAAGGGTATTGTGCACCTGCGACCTTCGAGCGTGCAATGCGACACGCCGGAGTTCCTTCCGATATGTATCTTCTCGCAACGCTCGCAACCGAAGGAGGGGGAGGAACAAACACCCAAAAACTCTACGAAGAAGTTGCCTTCACGACCCGAAGCAAAGGAGGTCGCACTGCGCGTGAGATCCCACTCAAGTCACTTGCTCCCAATAAGCTCAAAAGATACATCGATAAGGGAGTTCCTATCTTATGGCAGATGTGCAGCCTGCCCGGTTACAATCAAGTCGCAAATGCCCGAACTCGGGCCAGACGTAATGTCACTAGCTGGACGGACTATGCCTCAAAGATTGCAATCGCAGCCGAAAAGAACTCTGAGGTTTTACAAACCAAAGCTAATTTCCACCTCTGTATGATCATTGGGTACAACGAAGAGACCAATGAAATCGCCGTTAGTGACTCGTGGGGGAAAAACTACTCCGTCCGCTGGATCCATGTTGATGAAGCTGAAGCGGTCAACAATAAGGGCGGCTACGTGATCGATATCTAGATCCCGTCGAAGGTCAAAATCACCGGATTGTGATCCGAGGCTACCGGATCGCTAGCGGCCGGAACTTCAATCTTTGCTTTTTTAATCAAAGGGGTCGTGAAGATGTGATCGATTCGCAGGCCTTCATTCAAACCAGGCTTCCAAAAATTAAAGGTCTGCTTCTGCCTTTCCCCGCCATGATCAACCAAAGCGCCCGACTTAATAAGAGTCTTGATCGCTGGGTTCGCGGTGGTCGCATTGAAATCCCCCATTAATATCACTGGATCACTGGGATGCTTTCGTTCCGAAATTCGCTTCAAGATTAACTCTGCTGCCTTCTCGCGTGACGGTTGGCTTTGGTGGTCCCAGTGTGTGTTATAGACGTAAAGTGATTTCCCCTTTTTTCTGATCAACCGCACCCAAGAGCAAATCCGCGTGACACGATTCCCCCAAGTCATACTCCCGGGCTTTTTTGGCGTGTCTGAAAGCCAAAACGTCCCCTGCTCTGCCATATCGGCCTTCCATATTTCAGGGTCAAAAAAGATTGGAGAATACTCCCCACGCTTCCTTCCATCATCCCGGCCAACTCCGATCTGGACGAATTTAGAGAGCCCCCTTTTGACATCTTCAACCTGGTTATGCTTCGCTTCTTGAAGTCCGATAATTGAGAAGCTTCCTTTTTTGAGGAACTCCACAACGCGCGGCGAGCGCCTCTTCCAATCTCGCTCACCCCGATCGCCACCCGTATCCTGACGAACATTATAAGTCACCACTTTGACCCCACCCGTCACCGGAAGAAACATGAATAAGAACAAGAAGAATATTTTCATTTGCTTTTAGCTTAAAAGCTTTTCCTTCAGATGGCGAGCTCGCGCTTCAACATCATGACCACCCACCACATTAACGTGCCCAAGCTTACGCCGTTCACCAAGGCTGCTTTTACCATAAAGATGCAACTTCGCACCTTCGGTCGCAGAGATTTCGCTGGTCTTTAAATCTGGATTCCACATATCGCTGAGCAAATTCACCATGACGGTATCGCTCAACAATTCAGTTGAGCCAAGCGGAAGCCCACAAACAGATCTTAATTGCTGCTCAAACTGTGAAGTCACACAACCATTCATGGTAAAGTGCCCTGAATTGTGCGGACGCGGCGCCATCTCATTCACCACTACGCGACCCGATTTCTCGACAAAAAACTCAACCGCAAGAAGCCCTCGATAGTCCAACTCCTCAGCCAAACAAATCGCGGTCGATTCAGCCTCCGCCAAGGTCTCTGCCGAAACCCGTGCTGGGACAATCGTAAGATCAAGGATATGGTTTCGATGTTCATTCTCCGCTACCGGAAACGCCAAACATGAACCACCCTGATCACGGGCCACCAAAACCGAAACCTCGCACTGGAAATCAACAAACCCCTCCAGAACCGAAGGTTCACTTTCCACCGAGTCCCAGGCTGCTTCTAAATCGTCTTCTGAGCTGATTTTTACCTGCCCCTTGCCATCATAGCCAAAGGCCGCCGTCTTCAAAACTGTGTCCGGCCCAATCTCCTCATGTGCTGCTTTAAGTTCAGCGAGAGAATTCACTAATATGAAGGGCGCACAAGGAATCCCGTGCTCCCGGAAAAAGGTCTTCTCACGTGAACGGTGCTGGCTAACTCCAATACTTTCAGCGGAAGGATAAAGTCCAACCGCCTGCTCGACAGCCCTTAAAGTTTCCAGCGGAATATTTTCAAACTCCACCGTTGCCACATCAACTTGGCTGCAAAATTCCTCGAGCGCTTTAACATCCTCAAAATTACGCTTCAAAAGTAGGTCAGCCACGCCCTCCGTTGGCTCTGCAATCGGCGTCCCACTCCAAACTACCGTTCTCACCCCCATTCGCCTCGCATCGAGGCACAACATTCGGGCAAGCTGCCCTCCCCCTAAAATTCCTAGCGTCATCATTAGGATTGAGGTGGCAAAACTTTTTCAAGCACCGTGTCCCGTTGGTCGTCCCTAAATTCCTGGAGTTTACAAGCCAAGTCCTGATCGTTAGTCGCTAAAATCGAAACGGCCGACAGTCCGGCATTACCCGCTCCGGCATCGCCAATCGCGAAAGTCGCCACCGGAATTCCCTTCGGCATCTGCACGATGGAAAGGAGGGAATCCATTCCACTTAGCGCCCGCGACTTCACGGGAACACCAAGCACCGGAAGAATGGTCATCGAAGCCACCATCCCAGGAAGGTGTGCTGATCCACCAGCTCCTGCAATAATCACTTTTAAACCACGTTCTTGAGCCGATTTAGAATATTCCACTAACAACTCCGGAGTGCGGTGCGCACTCACCACTCGGGCTTCGTAGGGGACCCCAAATTGCTCCAAAACCTCGACGGCTTTTTCCATGGTTGGCCAATCGGAATCACTTCCCATGACCACACCCACCAAAGGCTGCTCTGTCTCGCTCACAAAAAGAGTATCTAACGGACTAGCTGGCCTTGGCAAGGCTCATGGTTTCTCGATCGAAATCAATTCGATCTCGAAAGTCAGGGTCGCCCGGGCGGAATGACACCTCCAACCCCAGAATCTCCATAACCAAGATCAGACGTAATAAAAAAACGATACACCGCACCCGGCTTCACAAGCTGAAATCTCTCCGTCTACCCCTTAATCACCTGATTAAGAGCAAAAACTGTGGGTTGCCCCCTCTCCCGCGAGTTGTCAAAAACCGTTCCATCAGCAAGAGTGCCTAAATAATGCACTCTTACTTTAGAGACCAGCCTCGGACTATCACCTTAATCCGTAAAGGTCTAGTGGCCTCTATTTTCAATAGCAACGAAGATCGTTAACCTTAAATTTTCCGTGGCCTCCCTCCTCTCTCCAGCCTAAAACCCCGGTATGGATTCTCTGTTTACACCCGAAGACTCGGCATCGAACGGGATGGAGTCCCATTCCAGCGAACCCCTTGCGGCGCGTATGCGGCCGCACTCGCTTTCTGAGATCGCCGGTCAAAAACACATTTTAGCCGAAGGGAAACTCCTCCGCCGTGCCATCGAGGCTGATCGCTTCACGTCCCTCATATTTTATGGCCCTCCGGGCACTGGCAAAACCACTCTAGCCAGTGTCATCGCCAGATCTACCGGATCGCGATTTGAATCGCTTAATGGTGTCGAATCCAACGTCGCTGAGATTCGAGCCAAGATCGAAGCCGCCCGCACCTACCAAACGCTCCGGGATCAAACAACCGTCTTATTTATCGACGAAATCCATCGTTTTAATAAAGCGCAGCAAGACTCTCTTCTTCCACACCTCGAGCGCGGAACCGTGCGCTTCATCGGCGCAACAACCCACAACCCCTACTTTTACGTCAACTCTCCTTTAGTCTCCCGATCCCAGATCTTCCAACTCGAACCCGTTGCAACAGACCACCTCGTTCCCCTCCTCGAGCGCGCACTTAATGACGAAGAAAGAGGCTTTGGTAAGATGAAAATCGAAGCCCACTCTGATGCCCTCCGCCACCTCGCCGAAAAGGCTGACGGTGATGCCCGCAAAGCACTCACCGCTCTTGAGCTTGCGGTTCTCACTACCCCTCCTGACAATGGGACCATCATTATCGACCTCGCAATCGCCGAGGAATCTATTCAACAAAAAGCCGTTCTTTACGATTCAGACGGAGACCAACATTACGATACAATCTCAGCCTTCATCAAATCAATCCGCGGCTCTGATCCCGATGCCGCCCTTTACTGGCTCTCCAAAATGCTCCATGCCGGCGAAGACCCCCGCTTTATCGCTCGCCGACTCGTGATCTCGGCCTCCGAGGACATTGGCCTAGCAGACTCTTCTGCCCTACAACTCGCAATATCCGCCCAACAGGCCTTGGAGTTTGTGGGTATGCCAGAAGGACGTATTCCTCTAGCACACGCTACCGTCCACCTCGCCACCGCACCTAAGTCGAACTCAGCTTACAAAGCTCTTGGAGCCGCCCAAGCCGACATCGAAAAAGGAATGACACTAAAAGTCCCAGAGCACCTTCGCACTCGCTTTCGAAAGCAACTCTCTGAAGAATCAGGTGCCGATAAAGCAGCCATGCATTATCTCTACTCACACGACTACGAAGGCAACTTCACTCCCCAAGCTTACCTTCCGGAAGGTCGCACCTATTACGAGCCAACGATCAACGGGATGGAGAAGCGGATCAAGGACCGTTTGGATTTCTGGCGAAGCCAATTCGAAGAAAAATAGCCATTAGTCACGCTCCAACTCGCGCTGAAGATTCTCCATCATTCGACGCATCAACCCTAATTCACGGCGCACCCGATCACGGCGAACACCTTGCTGAACCTGTTGATCAAGAGGCATTTTATCCTCCTCGCGTGCAAACGGCGCAGGAGGATTTTTGAGCGTATTTATGATATCGTCACCCGGCAAAATCAGGGTGCTAATACGCCCGGCACGCGCGATCACCATCCCGATAATTCTCCCGTCTAAATCCACGATCGGAAGCCCTGCATCCTCGACCTCAAGCTCCATATCTGATTGGATCACATTCCCAAAACCACCCCGAACGCGACTTTGCCCACCGCTCATCTGATCCATTTTTTCAAGTCGTCGAGAAACGCCTTCACGAATTTTACGCCCTTTCAAGATCGGCCTTACTTGGAGGATTTCTTCATTCCTCAGTAACTCAATCTCAGGCTGTTCTCCATTCTTCAATCGCCTTAGTTTTGTCGATAACTCATAGAACCCTTTTACCTCCTGCCCCGCGATTTTTACGATGATGTCGCTCTGACGAATTCCTACCTCATCCGCAGCGGAACCTTCGACCACATTCTTCACCCTTACTCCTTTGCCAGCCTCAAGCGTATCCATTTCAATGCCTAGAAATCCCTGATCGGTCGACTTGAGGCTACGCTCGCGCACACTAAGAACCCCCATTGCCTGTGCTTCGCCATCGGGACGAATGGCTGAAAGGAAAGTACCTTCTGAGAGATTCCCAGCATCCGCCCATTCAACAGTCGGTGCTTTTAGTCCCGGCACCTCTAACACGGCAAGATCATGATCAGTATAAACACCTGAGATCACGGCATTCAAAGCAGTCTGCTCACGATTTGCGGTATACAATCCACGCTTTTGTATGAGCTCACTGGCCTTCGCCAGTAATTTCCCCCCTCCTATAGAAATTCCATATGAGATGCGTTTTCCATCTGAATAAATTGGATAAACTACGTCTTTAGCACTGGTGCCCGCAGCACGAAGCGCCACAAAAATCTGCCGTGCTTGTGCATCAGTTACTTCCTGAGCCTTCGAAAGCCCCAATTGAGCAATGAGGCTTGAGGTAGTCAGAAAACTTAAAAACAGAATAACCTTCATAATCATCTATCGACGTTCGTTGAGGTAAATATCACCAAGACGGGCAAGTTTGATTGTTTTCGTGAGTTTGGAGCCTCCACGACTAAAATTCACCTCTATCTCCTCACCAGGAAGAAGATCCACGAAAATCTCTGAAAGTTTTTGAACCTCACTAGTGGATTCTCCATTGATCGAAATCACCAAGTCTCCTGTGAGGAATCCCGCAGAGAATGCTGGCCCGCTCCGGGGAACCTCATCCACAACAAGACCCAAATCGGTCTTGCGTAAATTGAGTCCTAGCACAGGTCGGTTAGGATCCCTTCGATCACCACCCAGGACGCCCCATAACTTTCCAGCGACCATGTTGTCCCATGAACGCTTAAAACCCGAAAGACCAGCATGGTTGTTAACCCTTCGATCCGGGGCAATATGTGAATGAATTCCCACGACACGTCCCTCTAGGTCGAAAAGCGGACCACCACTATCACCCCCGATCAAAGTACAATCAGTTGTCACAAAGCCTAGGTTACCTTTATTCATCACCCTTCCGAATCGGACCGGAGGTCGTCGAGTAGGGTCATATCCCTTAGGATGCCCCATCGCTACAACAAAATCGCCGACTTCAAGTGATTTGGACTCTCCAACCTCAGCAAAAGGCCATGGCCCTGGGCCAATTAACTTAGCCATCGCCGCATCACGTGTGAAATTAGCCCCTAACACTCTGGCTCTTTCTTGGCGTCCGTCAGGAAAAATCACTGTCATTTCTTTGCTACGCTCGATCACGTGGGCTGCCGTGAGAATCAACCCATCACTAGAGACAATCACACCGCTTCCGGAAGCTCCAATTGTTGGAGAAACAAGCGAGACCGTTGTTTCCGTTTTCTCAAGAACGACTTTTTGCACTTGGGTTTGCAGCTTCTTAAG
>DCQM01000065.1:0-170 GCA_002323895.1 Akkermansiaceae bacterium UBA1518 | reverse complement strand
TCGCCGATTCCCCCTACTAACGGCGAAGCAGGCAGCATTATAGCTGGCACAAGAACTAAAAATGAGACAAACAACTTCAACATGGCTCTCAAAAATAACCGACTGCCGAGGTTCCTCTTGTTTTAAAAAAAATCAAGAAATTGAACACTCGGAATTATTGATGATCATTA
>DCQM01000138.1:7011-13228 GCA_002323895.1 Akkermansiaceae bacterium UBA1518 | reverse complement strand
AGGAGTATTGGTGGAAATCTTCCGGTCATTCCGACCTTAGAGAAAAATCCAGTCTCTTTGGGTTAGAGGGTAATTTTGACGAATCCAAAACCTCCCCAAAGAATGATCATACGTTTAAAAGACGCTGATTCTCATGAAGGAACGGCGGGTTGTGGGATTGATCTAAACACCAGATACTCAGCAAAGGAAATCGATTAGGGAACAGCGGATTCTACCGGTTTGAACCACTTTTGAGCTTATAAATACGTTCGGGTAAGAGGGGTCAGCGGAGGTGGTTATTTTTAATCAGAATATCAAAAGAGTCCGATTGCTGATGAGACAGACAGGCAGGTAGACTCACTCCGAGCAATGAGGATTTTTCCGATGTCCGAACCCGGGAAACTTGCAATCAAAGTCCCTACGCCAGCTGACTTAGTATCTGAAACGTGAATCCGGCCTGAGAGACTTTTACCCCCCCAGGGTTCATGATAGGTGACCTTGAATGACTTCGTTTGTTTAGCGAGTTTTTCGGGAAGACCGGTGAGGACGATGAAGTGGGCCTTGACAGTTAACCAGTTTTTGGAGCTAGACCCTTTCGGGTTTCGCCACGCTACACGCCGTATCCTTAGAATAGGGGGTAGTCCTTTTTTGAGGGATTTTGAGAGCTTCTCATGGACCCTAGCTAGAAGCGTGGTTTCTTTTTCCCGCGAGTTCTTAAAAAAGATTTCCTGCTTTACAGAGCCCATCCACCTCTCACTGCGGAGCTCGTTGGCCATTGCTACGAGATCTGGACTTGCGATTCCGTAGCGCCCATTCCAACGCGCTTTTGCCGGGTCAAGGGAAGAGGGTCGCCTGGCGTAGTCAGAAATTATTTTTCGGATTTTCTCCGAATCTGAATTTCCTTCGATTTTTGAGATTGAGGCGCGCCATTTTTCGCTGCCGGAACGAAAAGCACTTAACAGGCAGGCAGGGCCACAGGCATTTCCATCGACGAGGAGTTGGTTCGCAGGCAAAGCGTCGGCAAAGGGAGCAGAAACCCATCCCGGAGTAGCGGCCGCTCCGAGGGATGAGATGAAAAACATCAAATATTTATTAGCGATCATCGGTGGGAATCGTAACGATTTCCTTTCTCTGGTCATTTTCAGGTTTCGCATCGCTTTGTCCATTTGGCAGATTGATCTGTGCTGAAACCTCCAGTTGCGCCTCAGCCCTGAGTTGGCTTAAACCTGATGGAATGGTAACTACAGTGCGCTCGTTTGGATTTAGCTTTTGAATCGTATAAGGGAAGTAGTCGTTTCCAATTTGAATATCGACGGTGGATTGGAAGACGGTTTCTGTGCCGCGATTCTCCACGCTGACCTGAAGTCCAGAGGTAGAACTATCAGCAGTTGGGAGGATGTAGGTTTGTGATGCGACTGCGACATCTACAATCCCGCTTTCGTTCCTGTTGATGGCACGACCGACATCCACAATCCCGATTCCAAATTGATTGTCGGCTCCCGGAATCCCAGCCTCGTTACTATGGTTTTGGAGGATCAAAACAGCTTGTTGTGGACTAATTGATTGCTGGCTCTCGGACATGATGGCGGCAACGGCGCCGACTGGAAATGCTACCGCGCCAGACGTTCCGGTAAAGGATGTAACGTTATCTCCAGGGAAGGCAGCCTGAACTTCAAGACCGGGAGCCGTGAAAGCTAAGTTTTCATCAGTATTTGAGAAGTTGAGGTGGGTTCCGTTGGCATCAATCGCGCCAACAGAATAGACATCGGGATCAGCGGCTGGATAAGATGCTTGTTGTGTTCCATCATTTCCTGAAGAGGCGAAAATAATGGCGCCTTGTTCAATGGCATAATCGACAGCCTGACGAACCAAGGTGCTGTCACTTGATGAGCCCATCGAAATGTTGACGAGTTGGGCCCCAGCATCTGCAGCGGCAATGATTCCTTGTGCAAGTAAGAAAGAACTTGAAATGCCAGTTTCGTCAGCGACTCGAACAGAAATGAGTTCCGCTTGGGGCGCAACTCCCCGCATATTGGGATGCTGTCCTGCGATGAGGGAGGCGACCGACGTTCCGTGACTGTTTGGATTTTCTCCGTCATTTAGTTCAATAAGATTGATGTGCTGGATATTATCGTTCAAAGCGAGATGAGGCTCAATTCCGGTGTCGATGACGGCAATTTTGACACCCCGACCCCATTCCGAATTGTCTTTGCTAATACCAAGGAAATCTAGAGCGCCATTTCCAAATCCGACCACCCCTTGCTGGGGGTCAATTTCGCGAAGTTCAGGAATAAGGACAGGATAATTAAATTCGACATCCTCGGGTTCTAGTCCCAAAGCATCAAAATCGGTTAGTGAATCGAAGCTGATCCGAACAGCGCGCAAAGTGTCGATTATCCCTTTGTTCCGAACTCTGCTTGCTGCGAGCTTTTTAAGGAAATCGCGGTAAGCCTCCTCGTTCGAAAAAGCAACGACTCTTTCGTATGGGATTGCGTTGGGGTCGAACTTGGTATTTCGATCGGAATTTTGGTTGTTCTTCTGACGGTCACTGATGGGATTTGAAGGAATGTATTCCAATGGCTTTTTAATCAAGTTCTCCGCGCCCTTGTAGTCTTTAGGCTGCCCTTGTGTCTGAAACAGGAGCCACCCCGCAATCAGTCCGATAATCAGAGTGAAGGAGGCGATGATAAAACGGGGCGACATCTTGATTGAGTCTAAATCATGAAACCCTATTCGGCGAGGAAAGTTGCTCAAGAATGCTTAACTTTTACCTTTTTTTAAATCGTTAAGATTCTCCAATCTCGCGACTCTTTGCTGAAAAAGAGATTATAGATCCGCTCAATAGTTGAAATGAATAGATGACTGACGAGATTTTCGAATCTTGAGTGTGCCTACCTAGGAATCTTGAAAGAAGACGTTGAAGAGGAACTTGTTATTTTTTGGAAGCGGTAATTTCCGAAATGATCCACCCTGAGGCGTGATTCGGGAAACCCGCATCCTTTTTAGAAGGCGCCGTTGAGCTTCCGGCCAATCCAGAACAGAGAGAGGAGTGAGATCAATATTATAGGCGCAAGCCAATGAGCCCAGAGCTTGATAGAAGTGACTAATGGTTGAGGCTCTGGAAGGGCATTAATTTCCTTCACTAATTCATCGATTTTTTCAGCTGTAACCATGCGGCCTCTTGAAATCTTAGACATCTCTTTGAGAACCTCAAAGCGAGCCGGTCGTCCCGTTTTCTCGATGGCGTCGGTTTGGGAAATGATTTTAGCTTCGATTGCTGCGGCTGGTTCTTCAGGGATAAATGTGTTGAGATTCCATTCACCTGGTTGGGAGATTTTGAAACGTCCAGAGAAGCTTCCCCAGGCTCCTTCTTCTTTCACAAGTTCCATTCGTTTAATCTGACCGTTGGGTGCCGTGAGGTCGATTTGTAGAACACCATTATTAAGTGGCGCTCCATTAGAATCAAAGGCATTGGCCGAGAGGGAAACAAAGTCCCCAGGTTTCGGCCGCTCGGGAGTGTAGAAAAGTCTTATCCGTTCTCCCGCGGCCATATTACGTTGGTAGGACATCCAGCGTGCAACCTGTCCCCAGAAGCGATAATGATAAAGATCCTCAACACCGCGGCGCCAGCGCCACGCAGAATCGATGGCCATGTAAAGAACCTTTCCTGAACCTGCCCTCGAGGTGATAATGATTGGAAGTCTCCCATAGGCATTCCTTCGGGCTTCATTTTCGGCTAGAATCGTCGAACCCGCTTTCGCCCGAACTACCGGGGCTTGCCAGTAGAATCCGGGGAGATTCCGCCAGATTGTTTCATTTTGTGCCTCGCTCTCCCCTAGCATTGTTAGGAGTGATTCTTCCCCTTCAGGAGTAAGGCGCATTGTTGTTTCGATGGATTCCGAGAGGCCCTCTTTTTTGTCTTGGTCGAGAATCACAGGGATTAGGTCACCAAGATTTGATTCGGAGAGAGTGAACTGATTTCCTTTGGCACCGGGGATGAAGACAACTCCGCTAGCTTGGCTCTTAACGAGACCTTCAATCAGGTTAGCTTGCTCAACAGTGAGTTGGCCTTCTCCAACGCCAATATCGCCAATGAAAACAACGTCATACTTCTGAAGATCTTCAAGTTTTTCGGGAAATTCTTGAATGTAATCGGGCCCATCGCCTCTCCCAAGATCTGGATGGAGAAGAAGGCAATCCACGGTCACTCCAGGATCCCGCGAAAGTGCATTTCTGATAAATCGATACTCCCAACGAGGTAAGCTTTCAATCACTAGAACTCGGATCGATTCAGGTTTGCCACTGATGACAAAGTCACGCGAATTGTTATTTTCGATTAGCTCGCCATTCGCAACTGGAAGAGAAATCGAGAGCGTCGAGGCGCCCTCCTTTTCGACCCGCCAGAGAAGTGAATCATAGTGGGTGCTGTTGGCACGAATCGTGATGTCTTTGTAGCGTTCTGCTCCGGTGTCGCTTTTGATGCGAATCTGGGTGCGAACATCACGAGCAAGCGATGATTCAATAGTGAAAGGGATTTGGGCATTCTCTCCGATGATACCATAAGTCGGAGCGTTAACCGAGGTGAGTTCCAAGTCAGGGACTCTCTTATTGTTTCCCGTCGCGAGGGTATAAATCGGAACGCCCTTGAGGCGGAATTGTTGGGAAACACCGACGGGTGAAGTTCCGAGGTTCCAATCGCCATCACCCAAGAAAATAGCAGCTCTCAGATTTTGTCCATTAGCCAAAGAATTGCCTAAAGCTTCGTTAATGTCTGTACCACTCATCGCTAACTCGATGACATCGGCATCAGGTGAGGGTGCACCAAAAGATGCTGTGGTGACACGGTTTTTACCGTCTGCTTCGAAGGTTTCCCAAAAATTAGAATCGACTAGGCGTTTAACTAATTCGCGACGGGTTAAAATTGTTTCGGATCCTGGCATGGACTCTGGCCGCCTAGCGTCTTCGGTATCCATTGAGATTGATTCATCCCAGACGATAGCAATTTCGGGTTGGAGGTCCGACTCTTGAACTGTGCGCCATTCAGGTCCGAGTAACATAGTGCAAACAAAGAGAACGCATAGAAGTCGGAGGCCCTCAAGAGAGCCAGTGCGATTGGGACGGGTTGACCGACGTGTCGCCATGACTCCTAGAGTAATCGTCAGAGTAAGAACGATCACCACCAAGACGATCAACCAGGTTTGGGCCTGAAAGTGGAGTGGGCCGAGGTTGAAATAGTTCACGAGGCGGGAGACGTGTTTGAGGTGCGGAGAGCAGGCGGTCCAGTTAACTTGGGTTGTAAACAGAGGATCGCCTCAGCAAGCAGAAAGAAGAGAACGGTGATGAGGAAAGCCCACCAGACTGGAGAGACGAGATTGTCGTCACCCTTTGTGCTTTCGAAGAGTGAGTAAGAAGTGCCTTCTAGGAGGGTGTCGAGAGCTTCCCCGTTAACGCGGAGAGGGGAGTTTTCCGCGGCTGGCCGATTAACTGCTATCACTCTTTCGCCAAGGCGATAGACTCCGGCGCGATACGCCCCAAGAGCTGGTTCGTAGTCCTCAAAAGCATCGAGGCGATCACGGACTTCATCGCCACGGAGCTTAGCTTTTTCACTTCCAGCAATCGCGCGATAACCGGCGTGGAGTCGGTCGGTACCTTTTTCAAGGAGACGCTGAACAGCCACGAGGTGGAGAGCGACAAACTCAAGATTAGACCAACGATCATCGGGAAGAGTATTGATGAAGATTGCGGTCCCAAGACCTTCTAGTTGGCGGTAAAGGAGAGGAGATCCGTCGTCCCATTCAGCAAGGGAGGTGCCATCACCCTGAATACTGCAGCGCTTGACCCCGCGGACTTGATCAATTGGCATTTTTTGATCGCTCAAGCTATTTCGCCAAGGACCATCATCCTTGATCCATGATCCGTTGATAAAATACTCGTCAGCCGGAGCGTCTTCAATCACCCCCCACGATGTTCCGAAAATGATGTCCTTAGATGGTTTTTCTGGTGGGAAGAAGATGATGGAGCCTCCCGATGCTGCAAATTCTTGAAGTTGGGCGGCAACAGCGCCAGTTGGGATCGGAGCTTGCCAGACAATGAGTGAGGCGGTTGACCAGTTAATTTTAGTCGTTTGGGTGAGGGCGACAATTTCACAGCTATAGCGGTCAAAGCCATCGGGTGCGGCTGCTTTGCGAAGGTAGTTCGCGGTGTTCCCTGAAGGCTTTTCTGAAACGATCCACGATCT
>DCQM01000138.1:0-6597 GCA_002323895.1 Akkermansiaceae bacterium UBA1518 | reverse complement strand
TCCCCTCAATATCGGCTGTGCCAAGAGGGAGGCGTTTTTGAAAACGAAGCTCTTGGCCATTCATTGTGACGCGCTCGGCAGAACGAGCCCCTTTAAGGGAGTAAGTGATCGGAATGGTGGAGGTTCCATCGCCTTTGCTACGTGTTAATTTTAGATCAAGAAAAAGATTGTCCTCTACACGGCGGGAAGCGACGAGCTCGATTGCTACATTTTGCGCAAGTTTGCTGCCTGATGAAAGAACCCTAAGCTTTGTTTCGCTGGGAAGGCTTTCGAGTCCGGCGCGAACTGCGTTCCATCTCGAGTCAGTGGGCCGCCAGTCCCCCCGCTGCATATCGGAGGCAAGCCAGATTTCGGTCTGGCCTGGATTAGTCTCGTCAATGTAATCAATCGCTTTAGTCAGTAAGGTCGGAATGTCGGCCTGAGTGTCGGTAGCAAAAGTAGTCGAAAGGTCTGGTAGAGCATCGGGTGAGGGGACTTCTTGGATATCTCCACTCGCACTATCGATGAGAATCAAGCGTGGAGAGCCCATTTTTTCGACGGCTTCCGAGACTCGCGTGATGACAGATTGGCGATAAGATGATGCTCCGCTCTCTGCTTTAGTCTCCATACTCGCAGAGCGATCAAGAATAAGAATTACGGTTCCTACTGATCCACTTCCTGACCCGAGAAATCCTCCCAAGAGTGGTCGGGCAACCGCAAAAATAAGAGCTGCAATTGCTAAGGTTCGACAAATAAGAATGAGGATATGTTTAAGTTTCTTTTTTCCACGTGATTCACGGGAAGCTTTCAAGAGGAAGCTTGTAGCCGCCCAATCGACGATGCGAAAGCGCCGTCGGTTGAGCAGGTGGATGATCACTGGGATGGAGGCTGCGAACAGCCCCCAAAGGATCGTTTGTGAGAGAAAGCTTAGGCTCAAGGCTTGATTCTAGCGTTTGGAATGAAGACGAGTCGTAATGAAGTTAGAGACTATTTCCTCGTAGTTAGCACTCGTCTGAAAGAGGTGGTAATCAGCGTAAACGTCGTGGCACTTACCTTCGACTTTATTTAGGAATTGCTTTAAAGCGGCGTGATACTCGTCTGCGATGAGATTGGGTTCCGCGATAACAGTAGTGCTGTCCTCCAGGTCAACAAAGCGATGAGGACGCTCAAAATGGAATTCCACCTCTTGGGGGTCAAGGAGGTGAAAGACCGCGATGTCGTGTTTCCTAAATCGAAGGTGCTGAAGGGCATCGCCAAGTGCTGCGGTATCGGCAAAAAGGTCTGAAAGGATTATTACGAGTGCCCGTTGTTGGATTTTTTCTGCGATCTGATGGAGGGCGTCGACAAGACCGGTGTCACCAGCGGGCTCGAGTTTTTGGAGGGAATCAAAAATTGTCTGGAGCTGGGCAGCCCGACGACTCGGCGGAATTTCGAGGTGGATTTTTTCGTTACAGCAGCTCAATCCAGCCGAATCGCCTTGATTGACGATGAGGTAGGAAAGGGTAGCTGCAATTTTTCGGGCGAAGTCTATTTTAGTGGGGTGATCACCGGATGAGAAATTCATTGATCCTGATGAATCGACGACAAAATAGGCACGAAGGTTTGTATCAGCCTCGAATTCCTTGATGTAATAACGGTCTGATCGCGCATACGCTTTCCAGTCTAGACGACGAGTATCATCGCCGGGAACGTATTTGCGGTATTCCGCGAATTCTACCGATGATCCCCGGTGGGGCGAGCGGTGCCTCCCAGCAACGTTCCCGATCATAGGGGTGCGAGACTCAAGAGGAATCGCGCCGAGTCGGGCAAGCACCTCAGTGTCTAGAAAATCGTATTTCATTTTTTAGAGTGCTTTGAAACGTTTGAAATTTCGATTTGGAATTGATCGTCGACTTTGTGGTGCCACCGAAGTTTGGTTGTTCTTACTCCGTTGGGAAAACCGCAAAAATGAAAACATTGGCCAGGCAGTCTAGACATCATCGCGCATTTCCTCGACGAGACGAGCGACAATTTTCTTGGAGGTCATGCCTTGTGATTCAGCGGCGAAGTTGGTTAGGACGCGGTGGCTGAGGACTGGGCCCGCGACCGCTTCAATGTCATCCAAAGAGGCCATATAGGTGCCGCGAAGCGCAGCTCGGGCCTTACACCCGAGAATGAGATATTGGACGGCTCGAGGCCCTGCACCCCAGCCGACGTATTCCTTAATCCATTCCGGAGCTTCCGTGCCTTCGGGTCGGGTGCGACGAACGATCTCGACTGCATAGTCATAAATATGTTCTGGAACTGGAACTCGGCGAACTAGGCTCTGGAATTTTAAAACTTCTTCCCCGGTGAGCAAGGGATTGAGAGGTTCCTTATCAACCCCGGTCGTTTCGCGGGCAATCCGTTTTTCCTCTTGAGCGCTTGGATACTCCACGTTGATAAGAAACATGAAGCGGTCAAGCTGTGCCTCTGGAAGGGGGTATGTCCCTTCTTGTTCCACTGGGTTCTGAGTCGCGAGGACAAAAAACGGAGCGTCGAGTTTATAAGTCCTGCCAAGAACGGTCACGTGACGTTCCTGCATAGCTTCAAGCATAGCGGACTGGGTTTTGGCGGGCGCTCGGTTGATCTCGTCAGCGAGGACGATGTTGGAAAAGACGGGGCCTTTAACAAATTCAAACTCACGTTTTCCGGTCTGACCATGTTCTTGAATAATGTCAGTTCCCGAAATATCAGCGGGCATGAGGTCGGGTGTAAATTGAATTCGGTTGAAGCCAAGATGCAAGGTTTCGGCAATCGAGGAAACCAACAAGGTCTTAGCTAGTCCAGGAACACCCATCAGTAGACCATGGCCACGGGCAAAGAGGCAAATTGCGAGCTCTTCGATAACGGATTCCTGACCGATGATGATCTTTCCAAGTTCCGCTTTTAATTCCTGATACTTTTTCCCGAGTTCGTCAACTGCAGCCACATCGTCCGAAGTGAGTGAGCTGTGAACTAGATCTTGAGCGGCGACTCGGTCCTCAGAGATTTTGACCGGGGTTTGTGTTGCTTCCTCTCGTTTCGGTTCTGGGGCCGATGTTTTGACTTCCGAGCCCAAACTTGTTTTTTGAGCGGCGAGAGGTGGGGAGGAGGCAGCCACGTCGATAGGCTCACTACGAGCAAAATCAACAGGGGGAACAATTGGAGGTAGATTTACGATGTAATGAACCAATTTTCGATTGATCTTACGCTGGGTTGGCGGAGTGGCGGGGATATATTTTGTAGCCACCTTTTTTCTAGCAATTGATTTTTTAGGGGAGGCTTTTTGCGTGACTTTCTTTTTAGGCGCTTTTTTTGAGGCAGAGCTTGGAGGGGTTACTTTTCTGCGGGCAACTTTATGAGCAGGTTTCCAAGTGTCGTTTTTCTTCGTGGTCGCCTTTTTCTTTGGTGCTGATTTTTTGGCGGCAACTTTCTTTTTTGCGATCTTTTTTGACGTAGCTTTCTTTACGGCCTTTTTCTTTGTAACCGTTTTCTTTATGGCTTTTTTAACAGCCTTTTTTTGCGCAGCCGGTTTCTTTGTCGCTGATCTTTTGATTGTCTTTTTTTTGGCGGAACGCCGGTTTTTTTTGTCGTTCGTCATTTGGTTGGCAAGGGTAAAGAGGTAAATAAAGGTGTTCTAGAGTGGAAGGCGATAGAGGCAAGCTGTTCTGCTGTAAGTCTTAGTTTGCAACCTCGTTTTAGATAAGTAAGAAGACTACATTCCTAACCTCCTTTGGCAAGCGTATGGACTGGGTCAATTTGTGAGTTTTATTTCGATTAAAAAGATGACGAGCTTCGCTGGATTTATTGGCTAATTTTTGGCACCCTGTTGATTGTCAATGAGCGCTCCCTACGAAGTTCTTCTCTATTATAAATACGCCCGGTTGGATGATCCTGATGTTTTTGCGGCGGATCATCGTCTTTTGTGCCAGCGATTAGGCCTTCGGGGTCGAATTATAGTCGCGGCCGAGGGCCTGAATGGGACTGTTTCAGGAACAAAGGAAAATTGTGCTAAATATCGCGAGTCCTTAGATAATGACCCAATTATGGCTGGAATTGCTTGGAAGATTGACCCGGAAAAGGGGCATGTCTTTCCCAAGCTCTCTATAAAAGTCCGTAATGAGGTGGTGACTCTGGAATTAGGCGAAGAGGATTTTAACCCCGTTGACCTCACTGCATCACACCTTAAGCCCTCGGAATGGCGTGAGGCCATGAAAGAGGATCAAGTGGTCTTGCTCGACGCTCGAAATGACTACGAGTGGGAGATTGGGCACTTCGAAGGGGCGATTCTCCCAAAGGTGCCAAGTTTTAAGGATCTCCCAAAATGGATTCGGGACCATCGGTCTGAGTTAGCAGGTAAAAAAATTCTTACCTATTGCACGGGTGGGGTTCGTTGTGAAAAATTTAGTGGGTTTCTCTTGAATGAAGGTTTTGATAATGTCTTTCAGCTCGATGGAGGGATTGTAAGTTACGGAAAAGATGAAGAAGTTCGAGGGGAAGGTTATGAAGGTGAGTGTTACGTTTTCGACGAGAGATTGAGTGTTTCGGTAAATCAAACCGAGGGAGCCAGGGTTGTCTCAAAATGCCGTAGTTGTGGAATCCCAAGTATTCGATACCGCAATTGTGCTTGGATGCCCTGTAATGCCCAAATTCTTCTGTGTGAGGATTGTGAAGAGGGAACCGGTCGATACTGTGATTGTCGATGTAAGGAGGTCGACTTGATGAGTCGATCAGCAGTGATTGGAATCTAGAGCCTTTGTCGCTCCTTCAACTTTGAGATCAGCAAGTGTGCCAATATTACAATTAGAGAGATGCTGAGCCAGACGCAGTGAGCGAGTAGGAGCTCGGCTTTAAGATTCATGCTAATCGGTTCATTCGAAATGGTTTTTGAGTTTGATCAGCCAAGGGTCGGTTTTTCGATGCTCCACTAATTATGCGGGGGTTGGTCTCCTTGATCCTTCTTGGCATGTGAAATGCAATACTCATAGGCAGCCGCATCAAGCATCTCTTGAATGGAAGAAAAGATGAGATCTTTCGGCAGTCTAGATAATTTGTCCCTTTTTTAATTGCATCCAGGTAGGATACGGGCGACCTTTGCGAAGGGATAACCTAACAAAGAAGATCAGATTTGTCAGGAAATAAATAGAAACTCAAAACTTAATGTCTGAAGTCAAACTTTCGAAAAACGAGTCGATCAAAACAGCTAGTAACTACCTTCGGGGGACCATCGCTGATGGCTTGGCTGACCAGTCTACGGGATCCGTCTCGAAGGATGATGAGCAATTGCTGAAATTTCATGGGACTTATCAGCAGGATGATCGAGATGTTCGTATCGAACGAAAACGTGCCGGGCTTGAGAAAGCCTTTAGCTTTATGATCCGTGTGCGAGTCCCTGGTGGCGTTTCTACAACCGCCCAGTGGTTAGAGATGGACCGGATGGCAAGCGAGTATGGGAATGAAAATTTTAAATTAACGACCCGGCAAGCTTATCAGTTGCATGGTGTGATCAAAAGTGATCTGAAGCAAACGATCAAAGAGATTAACGACACTGCAATGGACACTATAGCGGCTTGCGGAGACGTGAATCGCAATGTTATGTGCAACCCAAACCCATCCCTGTCGTCAATTCATGGAGAGACACTCAAAGTTGCTCAGGCAATAAGTGATCACCTAACGCCAGCGACTGGTGCCTACCACGAAATTTGGCTAGACGGTGAAAAGATCGAGAGTTCTGAAGGAGAGGTCGAGCCGATCTACGGCAAAACCTACCTGCCACGAAAGTTTAAAATTTGCATGGCGATTCCTCCCAGTAACGACGTCGACATTTATTCCCAGTGTCTTGGATTCATTGCAATCGAGGAAGATTCAAAATTAGTGGGTTTTAACGTCACGGTTGGCGGCGGGATGGGCATGCATCATGGTCAGGAGAAGACTTTTCCCAGAATTGCTGATATTCTAGGATTCATCCCGGTTGATAAGGCTGTTGAGCTTTCCGAGGAGGTTGTAAAAATTCAGAGGGATTATGGTGATCGTACAAACAGAAGGCATGCCCGTTTAAAATACACTATTGATGACAGGGGAATCGGGTGGTTCAAGAACGAGATCGAAAGGCGCCTAGGATACAAAATTGATGAAGCTCATCCCTTTGAATTCGAGAGTAATGGTGATACATACGGTTGGGTCAAAACTGAGGATGGTAAAAGTCAATTGACGATCTTTGTAGAAAATGGTCGAGTGCTCGATAAACCGGATTATTTACTTCGAACCGGACTTCGTGAGATCGCCAAAGTGCACAGGGGCGATATGCGTTTGAGTTCAAATCAAAATATCATCATTGCCGGAGTCGATTCCGAAGGGAAAATCATGATCGATGCTTTAATCGAAAAATATGGAATTTCCGAAAAACAGAAACGTTCTGCGGCCCGTCTAAACTCAATGGCCTGCGTTGCGCTTCCAACCTGCAGTCTTTCTTTGGCTGAGAGTGAGCGCTATCTACCCAGCTTGATGGATGAGATTGAAGAGATCCTTGATGAAGTAGGTCTCAGCCAAGATGCGATCACAATCCGTATGACGGGCTGTCCGAATGGTTGCGCACGCCCTTACATCGCCGAGATCGCT
>DCQM01000180.1 GCA_002323895.1 Akkermansiaceae bacterium UBA1518 | reverse complement strand
CTCCAGCGCGAATGGCACCGGCTGATACTCCACCAAGGAAATGATGCCGATCCAAGGGGTAATGCCAGGCGAGAAATTCACGTGCTGGTACTGATGTTATGTCTTTCCAATTTGCGAGAATCGAGATCCCATCGATTTTTTGTTTGGGACTCGTTTTCACCCCAGCTGCTTCAAGTAAAGTCGGGTAGAAATCGGTATTCATTGTTGGTAACGTGGAGGTTGCCTTTTCCTGAACGCAACGCGGCCAACGAACAATCAAGGGGACACGAATACCTCCTTCGTAGAGTTCGCTCTTACCACCACGAAGAGGAGCATTGGAGGTGACATTAGATTCACCCCCGTTGTCGCTGGTGAAAATAAGGATCGTATTTTCTGCGATTCCTAGCTCCTCTAATTTAGTTGCGATTTTTCCAACGCCATCATCAATCGACTCTAACATTGCCGCCAAATGAGGATTGTGGTCGATCGCCCAGTGATTACCAGGATCGCCTTTTCCTAGACCCGCATCTTCGGAGATGTAGGAGTCTTTCCTCCCCGATTTACCTGGCGGGTGTTTCCTCCGGTATTTTTCGACAAGATCTTTCCGGCCGTTTAAAATGGTATGGGGCGCATAGTGGCTGAGATAAAGAAAAAATGGCTCCTTTTTCTTCGCACTCCGTTCGATGAAATCTACTGCTTCCAGATTCAGTCGGTCAGTAAGGTATTCCTCTTTTCCAAGCCGATTTGTCGTCAGGTCAATCCACGGAATTGGCTGTGTGCGAAACACATAAGGCCATGTATTAGCACCATTACCGACACTTTTAACTTCACTGCCAATATTCCATGAAAAGCCATGATCCTTAGGGCGACTCTCGATCTTCGCTCCATGATGTCGGTATCCGGTTAGATGCCACTTACCAATCATCCCAGTAGTATAACCGCCGCCAGCCAGCATCTCTGGTAAAGTTAGATAATCAAGTGAGAGACCATCTGAAGCATCGGGTCGAAGGTAATCTGTGATCCCAACTCGTGCAGGTACTTGTCCCGTTAATAGTGCTGCGCGATAGGGTGAGCAGACTGGTGCCGCTGCATAAGCATTGGTGAAACGTATTCCCTCGTTTGCCAGTCGGTCAAGGTTTGGGGTCTCGTGGAAGTTGTTACCGTAGCAACCTAATTCTGCCCAGCCGAGATCATCGGCCAGAATAAAAATAATGTTTGGCTTCTTCTCATCTGCAAAGACAGAGATGATAAAGAAACATAGAAAGGAGAGGACTTGTTTCATATGGCTATTTTTGACTTTTGACTTTTAAACTTGGACCCACGGGTAAGCGAAACTGACTGAAGGCTTTATGTAAATCTGCGAAGGCGGGAATGAGGCGGGCCTTTTTTAGATCTCCAGATTGAATGAAGACGCTTCTCTCAATAGAAAATTGTGGGTGAACGAGGGGTGACAACCCGTCAAATGAAGCTGGATCATGAAATAGATCACCATCAAAGGGTCGCGTAGATTGAAGAAGAAAATACTTTGTTCCCACTAACAGATTAACGGAATGCGAAAGCTCCTTATATTGAAATTCTTCATTTTTATTTTTCTTACCTTGGACAATTTCAACACGGGCCAATTCCTTTCCCTCTAAAGTCACAAGTCTAACAATATGATTTGTCGATAGCGTATTTCTTCCCGCTCTTGCTGGCCGGTCACGATCTAACTCGCTACCTACAGCACGTGCCCTTCGTGCCGGTCGCGCCGAATCCGGAGCGACCCACATCCCCAGATGAGTCACTCTCTGAGCTTTTTCCACCGAAAATTGAAAACCGATTTCACCATTCAAATCATTGCGTAAATTATGCCATCCTGGATTATAAATTAGGTCATTTCCTACTTTCAGATTCAATTTTCGGGCATGGCCGCGGTTGTGGATTTTCAGCAATTCTTCTGCTAAGGCTAAAGTTTCTTTTGCCCATTTCTCCTTATCTTCGCCGCTCTTGTTCTTTTGCTTTTCATAGGCATTTGCTTCTAGGTTGTAGGCTTCAACTGGGGCTGATGCTCCTAGTTGGCCACCTTTGCCCCATGGCATGACAAGGCCACCATCTACAATTACTTTGAGATTACCTTTGCGAATCGCAAGCACGTCATTCGAATACGGAGGTCCAAGATGGCAGAAAAATACTCGAGGCCTTGTATCCGGAGCCTTTATGGCACCTTCCCAGTAGACCAATGAATCCTGACTATCCTGCGCTTCGCTCGGCATCAACTCGTATCCCGTTAAATTAGCCAGGGTGGCAAAGAGATCAGTAAGCGAAAAAATTGAGTCGATTTCAGTTCCACCCTCAAACCGCCCCGGTAGAGATACCAAGAAAGGAACACGAATACCCCCTTCCCAAATCTTAGCTTTCTTGCCTCGTAATCCGCCACTCTCTGGATTCCAACCCAAATTATCTCCTACATTTGGACCATTATCGCTGGTGAAAATGACAAGAGTATTTTCGATCATTTTGTGTCCGGGCCACCGAGGATCATCCATCTCTCGGAGAGATTTTATAAGTGCGCCAAAGGCTGCATCGTTCTCAAGAACCATGTCTTCGCGGTCACCACCAGTAGAGTTATCCGAGTAACGACTCTTATCTTTAATTTTCACTCCAGCAATCACATCGGGCACAGCGTAATCTCCACCTGGATTTCGCTGGAAATGATTCGCACATGGGACGTAGTAAAGAAAGAATGGTGATTCTGATTGAGATTCCTGCCGTTTCAAAAATGCTAGAGCTTCGCCAAGGAAGGTTGGTCCAATTTTAGCTAAATCCCAATCTGGTGCAGCGAGGATCCGATTTTTGCGATCCTTCATACCAATATACTTCATGGCATTACGATCGTTGAACGTCCAATGATCATCACGAATGAAGACACGGGGTTCCGTATCGAGCGGATCCTCGGTATTTCCCGGCACTCCAAAAAACTCTTCAAACCCATGATGGGTCGGCCCATCGAGAATTAGTTTTGTGAAATCGACATCATGGTAATCGAAATCATCAGCAGCCTTGCCGAAAGTATCGCTGAACGACATCCCTACGTGATATTTACCAATCGCAGCTGTTCTATAACCTTTTTTTATCAGCATTTCTGGTAGCGTCGTCAACTCACGCTGAATCATAGGGGCATTTGGGCCATGTGGTAGCCATCCTTGCTGCTTAAGATAGGAGCGATGGGCAAACCGACCGGTCAGCAACGAATAACGAGTGGACGAGCACATCGAAGCTGGTGCGTAGGCATTGGTAAATACTAGGGCCTCTTCCGCAAACGATTCTAAATTTGGGGTCCGCAGAGTTCTTTTTATGAGCCCCGCATGAGGAGACGCCTTTCTTCCTAGATAGGCGCTGGTATCTCCAATGCCCATATCGTCAGCCATCATGAAGACAATATTCGGAAGATCTGGGCGAGGATTGTTAGCCGCTACCTTTAGAACAAAGAGAAAAGACAAAAGGAAGAGCACGAACCTGGACATCATTTTGAAAAGAAAAAATGGAAATCGTATTAGAACCAATCCGAAGAAGTTCGTTGCTTTTCGAGCTCTTTAAGTCCTCTTTGATGTCTTTTTGAATTTTGAAGCGCCTTTTGCATGTCAGTTTTCAACTTACTCTTAGTTTCAATTTTCAGATCTTGTTCTGTCAGTTTCTTTCTAGTTTCGGTGATTCGCTTCAGATCCTGCCTTATCCACCGGTCCAGTTCTTCTTGTCGTGTGTCGTAAACTTCTTTTATCGACCATGCTCCGACTCTCATGAGGTAGGCATCCAATTTCAGCACCATTTCTTTGACCTTCCTTGGCATTTTTTTTGAGAGCTCTTTAGATTCCCCGATATCCTCAGCGACGTTGAAAAGTTTGATCTCCCCTGTATTAAGTTGGCGCATGAGCTTGTAATCACCCAAGCGAAAGGCAGTGATTGGTGTAGTGTAAAAAGCAGGAAAATGAAAGACGAAGCCAGATTCTCGCTTCGCAAGTATACCGGCATTCCCTTTTTCAAAAACTGGACGAAGGCTGATGCCATCGAGATTCTTTGGCAATGGCACCTCACTACCAACTAGATCGTGCATGGTGGTGAGATAATCCCACTGCGCAACCGGATGATCACATTGCGAATTGGCTTTGATACCCGGTCCGGCAACAATCATCGGGACACGTAAACCACCTTCCCACATTTTGGCTTTACCGCCCTGAAGAGGTGGATTTTGGTTCCCCCCACCATTGTCAGAGGAGAAGATAACGTAGGTGTTTTCCTCAAGCCCCACAGCTTTCAACTTGTCCAGCACAAGGCCG
>DCQM01000056.1 GCA_002323895.1 Akkermansiaceae bacterium UBA1518 | reverse complement strand
TTTTTGATCGACAGTAAAAAATCCCAGTTTAAGATTTAGAGATTGGTTGCGGGGGACGGATTTGAACCGTCGACCTTCAGGTTATGAGCCTGACGAGCTACCTGGCTGCTCCATCCCGCGATTTTGTAACCACCCCTCTCGGGGCGGGCGGAAGCTAGGTTGATCCAACGAAGACTTCAAGGATTATTTGGCAAAATTGTATTGATTCGCTAAGACAGCTTCGTCCATGCCCCTTCCGGTTCAATCCCCTGCCCCTCTCTCGCTCTCCCAGTGGCAAGAATCAGCGGAGCTCCACCGCCAGGAGGTGGAGCAGATCACAATCCCAATGCGTGCCCGAAAATCAAGAGGCGAAAAACACCCGGTCTACGACTTTTTACATACCTATTATTCATTCCCTTTGGGCCGGCTCGAAAGGTGGCATCCTGGATTTGCGGTTCCCCTCGAAATCAATCAAACGATCGACCTGCCAGAGAAATATTACCACCAAGAGGGCGGTATCGCGTGGATTGATTCAAAAAAACTCACATTCAAAGCCCAGGAACGAATGCAGCGGATTCATCGCTTACTGACTCTCACTCAGTCCCGCCCCCCTAACTTTTCATGCCACGGGCTCCACGAATGGGCCATGGTCTACTCCGGCTCCGACGTCCGGCATCGCGAGAGCGCTCCACTTCGGCTGCCACAATCTAAAATCGACGAGCTGGTTTCGGGTCGGCCCCTCTGCTGTTCACATTTTGATGCCTTCCGATTTTTTGCACCAGATACCGTTCCACTTAATCGATTCACTCCGACCCTCCTAACGCGGGAAGATCATGAACAGCCAGGCTGCATCCACGCCAATATGGATCTTTATAAATGGGCCTACAAAAGCTCCCCGTGGATTTCGTCCGACCTCCTTCGTAAAACCCTCTTCTTTGCGATCGAGGCCCGGAGCATCGATATGCGCGCCTCACCTTACGACCTTTCGGACTACGGCTACCCTCCGATTCCCATCGAAACTACGGAAGGCCGACGAGAATATGAGCGAGAACAAACCGGCCTGTACCGAAAAGGATTAGCATTACGGTCAGAATTGATAGCCGCCCTTGATAAAATCCTTTGAGCTTCACTAGTCCTGCATAATCCGACGCCGGAAAAGCGATTGCTCAAACCGAGAAAATGCCCAAGCTTTGGGCAATCAGCGGGTCAATGAGGTCGCTCAGATCGAGGACTTCTCTCGCTAAGGTTGATTTAGTGTTTCAAATTGAGTCATTTACGGCTTTCCTCGCGCATGATCCCAAACGTCCTCGCCGAGCGATATGCCGCAGCCAAAATCCGCGAAATCTGGTCACCTGAGGGCCGGATCATTCTTGAGCGAGACTTCTGGATCGCGGTCATGAAGGGACAACAAAATCTCGGCCTCGATATTCCAGAGGAAGCCATTGCTGCCTACGAGTCAGTCAAGGATCAGATCAACCTAGCATCCATCGACGAGCGGGAACGACTCACCCGTCACGATGTGAAGGCCCGAATCGAAGAATTTAATGAACTCGCAGGCCACGAGCATATTCACAAAGGAATGACCTCTCGAGATCTTACCGAAAATGTTGAACAACTTCAGGTTTACAGATCACTCGAGGCCATCCGGGATAAATCAGTAGCAGTTCTGGCCCGCCTTTCCGAACGCGCTAATCAATGGTCCGAGCTCATGATCACGGCTCGCACCCACAATGTCGCGGCGCAGCCAACCACTTTTGGCAAGCGGATCTCAATGTTTGGCGAAGAGATCCTTAGCGCTTATCATAATCTCGATTCCATTCTTCAATCGTATCCAGTCCGGGGCTTAAAAGGTGCAGTGGGCACTCAAATGGATCAGGTTTCTCTTTTCAACGGCGACACAACCAAGGTCGCAGAATTAGATGAACAGGTCAGAGTCCACCTAGGCTTACCAAAAGCCTGGACCAATGTCGGGCAAGTCTATCCACGATCGCTCGATTTCCGAGTCGTAAGTGCCTTGGTCGACCTAGCCTCAGGGCCATCCTCCCTCGCAAAAACTCTCCGCCTTATGGCAGGTCATGAAACCGCATCAGAAGGTTTCGCTAAAGGTCAGACCGGTTCATCCGCCATGCCTCACAAAATGAACTCGCGATCCTGCGAGCGAGTCAACGGCTTCCACGCTATCCTCAAAGGCCATCTCACTATGGCTTCAAACCTCGCCGGGGATCAGTGGAACGAGGGCGATGTCTCCTGCTCAGTAGTGCGACGTGTCATGCTTCCTGATTCCTTTTACGCGATCGATGGACTTTACGAAACCTTCCTTACCATCCTTGGCCAGATGGACGCCTACCCTGCCGTCATCGAAAAAGAGAACACTCATTACCTACCCTTCCTTCTCACCACAACGATCATGATGGAGGCCGTGAAAGCAGGCGTAGGCCGCGAGACTGCGCACGAAGCGATCAAGGAACACGCCGTCGCAACCGTTCACGACCTCAGAAATGGCAAGGCGAGCGAAAACAATCTTCTAAAACGACTCGAGGAAGATGCCCGCCTCCCACTGGATGCCGACGCTCTCTCTCAAATCCTCGCACAAGGGCGAGATAATGTCGGACAGGCTAAAGTTCAAATCGCCCATTTTGATCAGCAAATCAGCGCTCTCAAAGCGACCCATCCGGAAGCTGCCAATTACTCTCCTGGGTCGATCCTCTAGATCCACTCCTCTTACCCCAGGGGACAAATAGCGTCTAGACGACTAGAGCTGTTCTGGGGAAATGACAAACCCAAAAAGCTTAGCCTTGGATCTCTTATTTGACGCTGATTTCTCCAACCAATTCCACATCGGGTTTGACACCATCCAGCCAGTTGCATAGTCCCGCAACGACATGGCACAAGAAACGACATTGATTCTCTTCAAACCCGACGCGATCAAACAGGACCTCGTTGGCACCATCCTCGCCCGCTATCAGGCCGAGGGATTCAAAATCCGCGGCATTAAAATGATGTCCCTTTCTGACGAGATTCTCGCCGAGCACTACGCCCACATTGCGGAAATGCCCTTCTTCCCATCGGTGCGTGGCTTCATGCAGGAAACTCCTGTCGTGGCCCTTGCTCTCAGCGGAGATAACGTCATCACCCGCGTCCGCGATCTCCTCGGACCGACCGATTCCAAGGAAGCTGCCGCCGGCACCATTCGCGGTGACTTTGGCGAAAAGGCTGTGGACTCCAAAATGCGCAACATTTGCCACGCTTCCGACAGCACCGAAGCTGCTGAAGCCGAGCTCAGGCGTTTCTTCAACGAGGGCGAAATCGTCAGCTACTAAAAATCTGATCTCATTCTAATCTCAAAGAGCCGCTCAAGCACGAGCGGCTTTTTTGTAGAAGCCTCACTTTGCAAAATGATCTAAGATCGCCTGAACAAGGCCATCGATATCGTGCTTCTTTGATTCAATTGATGCCGCTTCACAGTGGGACTTGAAGTTCTTATGAGTCACCGGACCAATACAGGCAGCTTCACATCGATCGGGCCAATTAATGTCCATTTTGAAGAAGTTCGTAACCGTCGAGCCACTTGTGAAGGTGATCATATCAGCACCTTCTTCACATAACTGCTTGGCTGCCCCGGTTGGGTCGGAAGTTTCAGGAATAGTCCGATAAGCGAGACAAGAATCGACAATCGCCCCCTGGTCCATCAATCCGTCATAAATCACATCACGAGTTTCCTCCGCTTTCACCCAGAGGATCTTTTGATGTTCTATACTCTCATTCTTAAAGGCCTCTAAGAGCCCTTCCGCGACAAACCGCTCCGGCATGAGATCCACCGCAAAACGGTATTCACGGATCTTAGCCTCGGTGCTAGGCCCTATCGCGGCAATCCGGCAACCACCCAAACTCCGTGCATCCTGGTAAGTCGCGTAAAAAGCATCAAAGAATTTCTCCACTCCATTGGGACTCGTGAAGACAAGCCAATCGTATGTGTGAGACTCGGCCACCGACTCCGCAAAATCCTGCCGATCCTGTGGGTGTTCAATACGAATCGTAGGAAGCTCGATGACATCTGCGCCCAGTTCACCCAATCGTTTACTCAAGCCACCAGCTTGCTCACGCGTGCGGGTCACGACGATTCTTTTTCCGAAGAGAGGTTTGGTCTCAAACCAATTAATCTTCTCTCTTTCCTTTACCACATCACCAATCACAGCAACTGCCGGTGATTTAAACTTCTTCTTCTCCACCACATCCGCAATGGTTTCTAAAGTGCCCTGCACCGTCTGGTGCTTTCCGGTGGTCGCCCAACGCGTCAGCGCAATCGGAGTCTCGGCTGCCGCGCCGCCTTTGATAAACTCATCACAGATTCCACGGAGGCGAGAGACTCCCATGACAAAGACTTTTGTTCCTGGAGTTTTAGCCAAATGCTCGAAGTCAAGAGAGGTCTCCCCTTTCGTAGGATCCTCATGACCGGTGAAAATTGTCAGCTGCGAGCAATGATCGCGATGAGTCACTGGAATACCCGCGTAAGCAGGACCAGCAATAGTAGATGAAATACCCGGGACGATTTCAAACTTCACTCCAGCCTCGGCTAACTCGGCAGCCTCCTCACCGCCCCGCCCAAAAATCATAGGATCACCACCTTTGAGCCGAGTTACAACTTTACCCTGAAGAGTCTTCTCTACAATGATTGCGTTGATTTGATCCTGTGGAATAGCGTGATCAGCAGCACGCTTTCCAGCAAAAATTAACTCACATCCTTTCTTAGCCCATCCCACCAATTCGGCGCTGGAAAGAGCGTCGTAGACTAGCACATCGCACTTCTCGATACACTCCTTAGCCTTCAAGGTGACTAACCCTATGTCTCCCGGGCCTGCGCCCACGAGGTAACAAATTCCCTTTTCTTGCTCTTCGCTCATTTTAGATTTTTAAAAAGTTGATGGGCCACCTCCATGGGAACTACGCCACTTGCACTTGCCTTTCGGAGCATCCCACTTCCCTCTGGGAAGACCCTTGCACCCATTTCGAGATGCTCACCTTCCAAGGTTGACCATACCCCAATCGGCGTAGAACAACCGGCGTCGAGCAACCTCAAAAACTCACGCTCCGCGAAAACCCGGTTCCAAGTTTCTTCATGATTTAAGGCGTCGATGATTGCTCCAGTTTCTTCATCGCCACTGCGAATCTCAAGCCCAACCGCACCCTGGCCAGCTGCTGGAAAAAAATTCTTCTCGGCGAGGCACTCTACAAAAAGCGGATGACGCTCAATCTCAAACATACCTTCGGTTGGGTAGCCCAAACGCTTCAATCCGGCTTCCGCTAAAATAATCCCATCGTAATCTGCATCAAGCGCCGCTTTTTTTATGCGAGTTGGCACGTTTCCCCGAAGGTCAACGACTTTTGCGCCCGGCTTAAGAAATTTCGCCTGCCTTTCGCGTCGCACCGAACTGGTTCCAACACGCGACCCCTTTTTAACTTCACTCCAAGGGATTTTACCAATCCAAGCATCCGCAACCGGTGCCCTCTCAAGAACCGAACGCAGTTGGAATGGATCTTCAAGAACCGTAGGGAGGTCTTTCAGTGAATGAACCGCAACATCAATTTCCTCAGCCTCAAGAGCCACCTCCAACTCTTTGATAAAAACACCTTTGTCCCAAATCCCCTCGGCTTTCGCAACCTCGTTAAGGGCAACATCCGTCCTGCGATCGCCGGTCGTCTTGATAATCACCCGCTCCACCTCTAGCTCCGGAAAAGCCTCTCCCAGCGCAGCCTCAGTCATCTCTGCCTGCTTTAGCGCAAGAGCACTTCCCCGCGTTCCCAATTTTAGAGTCTTCATTATTTAATCGTTCACCGCTGGCAGCGAAGCCTTGTCAATCTCCTCACGAATGATCTCTTCGCAAAGACGGAGTTGTTCCTCACGGCGCTTCCTCGCCTCATCTGCCATTTCTTGCAAGGTATCAATGTCGTAAAGATAAACTTCCTCAATCTCCCCTACCTCTGGATCAATGTCACGAGGCACAGCAATATCAACCATGATGAGCGGGCGAAATTTTCGCTTTCGTCGAACAGCTTCCACATGCTGGGGCTTCACGACAAAGTGTGGCGCTCCTGTTGCGGCAATTACGACATCCAAATGGGACAACTCCTCTTCCCATCCGCTGAATGGCACGGCACGTCCCCCGATCTCTTCGGCAAGATCCGCCGCTTTATCAAAAGATCGGTTGGTAACCATCACCGAAGTGGCCCCTCGTGACTGCAGAGCGCGCGCTGTTTTCCGGCTCATTTCCCCGGCTCCGATCACCATCACGGAACTTCCCTGCAGGCGTCCAAAAACTTTCTCGGCTAGTTCCACCGAAGCCCCGGCAACCGAAGTTGCTCCCTCCTGAATGGCTGTATGAGTCCGGACCTTCTTCCCAACTCCAAATGCACGCTGGAAGAGCTTGTTAAGAACCGACTTGGTTGCCCCACCATCAAGGGAACGCTTATAAGCCTTCTTGACCTGTCCAAAAATCTCCGTCTCGCCAAGCACCATTGAGTTCATTCCGCTAGCAACTCGACACAGATGCTCAGCGGCATCCCTCGCCTCATAGTGATAAAAAAAACCTTCTCTTACGCCGACGTATTCTCGTCGCCCACAGACCCAATTTTCTAGGTCAGCAACCCCGCTTCCTCCATTCACCACTGCGTAATACTCCGTGCGGTTACAAGTCGAGAGAACGACGCCTTCAAGGACATCTTCGGATGAGACCAAAGACTCGGTTTCCCGATCAAGTGCTCCATCCAAGAGTGCAAATTTCTCGCGAACCTCAACAGGTGCGGTTTCATGATTGAGTCCCAGACAAACAAGTTTCATCACAGTTTTGCAAAGACTACGAGTGAGAGGATGAAAAGAACGGTCAAACCGGTGGCTAATTGCCGACCAGGAAGACCACGGACAAAGTAGACTCCGAGTAAAACCGCGTAGAGGACCCAAGTGATAGTCGCTACCATCAAGTGAATACCAAAATTGCCCTTCGGCATGAGTAAGCCCGCAATAATACCAGCGGTTAGGATCAACCACCCAACGACCGCGATGCGGGCCATCGCCTGCACCAGACGACTTATCGAAGGCATCCCATGAACCAAACCTCCGCCAAATTTTCGCGCCTTCAGTTGATAATCTAAGACGAAGAACATGACTCCAGCAACTGCCGCGAGCGCTAAAGCTCCGTAGGAGAGCACAGAGAGAGATGTGTGAGCCTCGCGCCAAGCATCAATCGATTCCGCACTGACCACATTTTTTTCAAAGGCCCCTGGAATGAGTGAAATTACCTGTAAAAAAAAGACGAGGGGGGCCGTGAAAACGCCCAAAAGTGAGACTCGATATGTTGTTCCGGTCACGAGATAGAACAAAGTTAACGACCAAGCCATGAAGAGGCAAATTTCGCCTAGGTCACCCAGCGGACATTGGCCTCTCAATTCACCACGCCAACCAAGCGCCATAAGCTGGGCTCCGAAGGACAACGCCATGCAGAAGAGAGCTGCCCAGCCCACCTTCTCCGAACGGAGTGACATCACCCCGACAACACCTCCTGCTGCCGCAAGAACTGTCGCAATGATCACCCAGCTGATTCCCATAACCATGTAACTGCCCTTCCCTAGCCAACCTTTCAAGTGCAGATCAGCGGATTCTTTGAGACTCGGCTAAAAACGTCCTCTAAGAGAGAGTATCTCGGGACAAACAGGACTCTCAGCCATCTGCGATGACTCACTCAGGTCACAGAAGCAGAAGCGTTGCTAGACCAAACCAGCCTCAAAACCATCAGCGTCGCTGTCGCCTCCCAGCCAGAGCCAAACAGCGTAAAAAGAGAGGCAAGACCCACGAAATCAAGCCAGCCAGACCAAAAATAAGACGCTATGCAGATCTAAATAATGACTAAACGCGAGGCAGCCAGTGGCCAGAAATTGACGACCTGATGTGAATGACCCTTCCAAACAATCTTATCTTCTTCGGCAGACGTCCTTTTCAATTGCCGTGTTTACGACATGTCCACAACTACAGAGAATCACCAAAATTATAAAAGACAACCCTGGATCGACTCACGAACCATCGCTTGATGGCAACCCACCCTCTTTTGAAAAGGCATACTACTGGGAGTCTCGAACGTGAGAGAAACCGGACAGCCCATTTTTGCTAAATAAATTGCCTCGGGCCATCCCTCGGGCAGATCTGGATGCTCTGAATGATGAATCCACCCCGGTTCGGTGACCTCATGATTGTCGATTACAGATTCGGGCTCGGGGGAGAAATACGGCGCAGCTGCCGCAAGAAGGTTTTTGTAGCCTGATACAGCGCCTCCGAGATTAATCTCGTAGTAATAAACTCCCGAACTCTCCCAGTCCTCATGCAGGGAAAGAAAAAGCTGCGGGATTTCCTGCTCTTTCAACCACGCAATATGCGAGGACACTTCCTCGCTCTTGCAGAGACAATAATCACGATTCAGATCAATCCCCTCAAAATTCTCCCGTGTGCCAGCCTCAAGGCCAGTGGGATTGAGAGCGGGACAAATTAACCAATGGAAACGATCATCAAAAAAATTTTCATTCAGTAAACCAAACAGAGCCTGCGGGCCCGAAGGCTCGTCCCCGTGTATCCCCGATGAAAGATAAATGCACGGCTGAGACCGATCACCTTTTGACGAGGCCAGTAAAGGAAAGCCCTCAACCTCGCCAAAAGCCTCGCTTTCAAAGCCCCGTGAAGCCGACGCGTGCGACCAGTCACGGAGAAAAGAGTGCCAGTCCATTATTTTTTAACGGGCATAAAGGGCCACTTTGGAGTGCCTTTCGGCTCGGGAGCGGTTGGAGTCTTACCCAAACCAAAATCTTCGGCCTTAAGACCACGCTCTTTCCAGATCCCCGCGCTCTTACCACTCCAAAAGCCATAAAAACTCGGGTAAAACGCATCAACAAAATCTACATTTGCCTTCTCAGGAACCTTGAGGTCAAGGAGATGAAAGCTGGCATTTATGATCAAACGACGAAGATCTTCACTCAGGAAGTCCACTGAAGCCCCCATCGTGGTGCAGAGCGAGCGTCCAGTTGCTTTAGCATTAGGCGATTCGTATGTGTGCAACCAAGCAAGTGGCATCATGGGGCTATTTTTAGGCCCCCCAATCGGTTTAGAAGCAGGATCTAGCGTCTGAGTTACCGCGCCACGAAGCAACACCGTGTCTTTGTCTGTGAGATGCCGAACTCCGTAAACATCGCTAGGGCCAAAAACATCTTTCACCGAGTTAAGGACCGGATGCTCATCACAACCTTCCGCAATCACTCCCCGAGCTCCCTGAGTTTTATGACCGCCATGATGATTTACCCAGCGCTCTCCAAGAACCTTCAAACCCCATTCACCTGCACCGATGTTGCCCATTTTACCTCCACCTTTAAAGGCGTGAGTCGCGGTGCGAAAGCCTATCACCGGCTTCCCAGCATTTAAAAATCCACCCAGATGTTTAATCGTCTCGGGCGTGTAAGCCCTCATTCGAGTTCCAATGATCATGAGGTCCGCTGAATCGAGCTTCTCCCAACCCGTTACGCCCTGGATGTTGTTTGGGTCGATATACATTCCATCGGCACTCCACGAGAAAAGCACCGTGGTATCAAAGCCATGCCGCTCAGAAAGAATTTTTGCTAACATCGGGGCACTCTCCTCAGAGCGATACTCTTCGTCCCCGGACACTAAAACGATATGCTTTCCCTTCCCGGGCCCTTCCTTACCTTTAAAGCTAAGCCATTTTTCCTGAGCTAATCCTGTCATCGAGGTGAGACAGAGCAACGCGAGTCCAAGTCTTTGTTTCATCTCCATCACTAATAAAGGGATTCGGCGGCGTGAAAAGAACGAAAGCTCCAACCATCACCCTGCCAGCAAGCACCTCTTGATCAAAAGACTTTTTGATTCACTAATTATTGAACTACCCTACCCCCATGAGACAAACCATAATTTTAGCACTAACAGCCTCCATGCTATCCGCGGAAAATACTTTTCCGATGAAATTCCACAAGGCGCCAAAGCCCTTGGTCAAAGACGCGGTGGTGGAAAATTGGCCCCGCTTTTTTGGCCCACGAGATAATTGCACTACGAAAGAGAGACCATTATTAGATAAATTCCCGGAAGGTGGGCTCACTAAGGTCTTTGAATTGGCCCGCGGTGAATCTTATAGCTCCCCAATCATCGTTGATGGAAAGCTCTTGCACTTCCACGCTATCGACTCAAAAGAAACCCTCGACTGTCACCACGCCGAAACCGGGAAGCGCCTATGGACTTTCCAATATCCCATTGACTACCGAGATCGCTACGGGTTCTCGAATGGCCCGCGCTCCAGCCCGGTGGTCCATCAAGAACGAGTCTATTTAATCGGTGTCACCGCCCAGCTCCACTGCCTCGATCTAAAAACCGGCAGAGTTGTATGGAAGCGTAATCTTAAGGAAGAATTTAAGATTCCTCAATATTTCTTCGGATACGGGCCAAACCCTATGGTTCATGGCTCTAACCTTATTATAAACATTGGAGGAAAAGAGAAGAAAACCAGCGGAACTTGCGTGGCAGCTCTAAACCTTGACGACGGAAAAACAGTCTGGACCCACGAAGACAGCTGGGGAGCATCCTATGCCTCCCCGATTATTACAAAAATCCACGATCGGGATGTTGCTTTAATACTTGCTGCCGGAGAATCGAGGCCTGCCCACGGAGGACTCCTTGTATTAGATCCACAATCCGGGAAGCTTCTTTCGCGCTTTCCGTGGCGCGCTGACATCTATGAATCAGTTCTTGCTTCAACCCCGCTATCAATTTCTCACAATCAGATTTTTATCTCAGATTGCTACGAGTTAGGAGGGGTTCTTCTTAATTTTTCCAAAGACTTTACCATCCAACCGGTTTGGAAGAAACGCTTCTTTGGAATGCACATGATGACCCCTCAAAAAATCGGGAACTATCTCTATGGTTTTGCTGGAAGAAATATTCCTGACACCCAGCTAAAATGCCTCAATTTGAAGAATGGAGAAATATTAATCGAAGACGATGTAAGGTGGAAAGAAGGTCAACGCGTTACGGGGTTATTCCGAGGATCCTTTCTTCAAGGTAAGGATCGTACCTTCTCTTTAGGCGAAGATGGGAGCTTTGTTGAACTCAAGATGACTCCGGAGAAAATTGAAATTGTCCAAAGAACCCGCTTGTTTTTCGCAAAAGATTCGTGGACCCCACCTGTTCTAAGCAATGGACTTTTATATGCTGTTCAAAACCTAAAAGGATTTGATGGCACTCCATCGCGTTTGATTTGTTATGACTTTCGTGGGAAATAAGAGAGGAATTCAGGTATAATTCTCCTAACAAAAACTTTATTATTTTAATTTGACACAAACTCG
>DCQM01000159.1 GCA_002323895.1 Akkermansiaceae bacterium UBA1518 | reverse complement strand
GAAGAAAACGGCGAAAAAGGCTGTAACAGTCGCTAAAGCCGAACCAGTTACTCTTAAGAAGGTTGCTAAAAAAGCGATAAAGCGCGTTAAGAAAAAAGTCGTAGAGGTCGAGGAGTTGCCTCCGGTCGTCGTGAAGCGACGTTATGTTAAGCCTGAGAAGGTAGCGAAGCTCACCGTCTTTGAGAAAAAACAGCGCCAACGTTTATTGGACCTCCGTGATCAAATTACAGATGTGATGCACGGAATTCAGAATGACACCATCAAAAATGGAGCTGAAGGAAGTGATGCAAGTGGCTCGGGAATGCATCAAGGTGATGCTGGGTCAGACGCTTATGACCGCGATTTCGCCCTAAACATGCTCTCTAAGGAAGCGAATGCACTAGGGGAGATTGAGGAAGCCCTTCAGCGGCTTGAACTCGGGACATATGGTGTCTGCGAGGAATCAGGCCAAAAAATCCCGAATCCTCGCCTTGAAGCTATGCCTTTTGCTCGACTTACGGTGGAGCGGCAAGCTGCCAGAGAAAGAGAGAATTCCACCCGAGATTTTTCTAGCCGTGAATTTGGCTTCAACTAAGCCTGTTTAGTCGACTTAACTTGCTGTTTGAATTTTTTTAGACGGTTTGTTTGTTTTTTCGGGGCGATAGTCTATCAGTGGAGCTGTTATGAATAATTTACTTCCGATCGCAGCATCATGTCTCTTAGCCGGCGGAGCCATTGGTTACGTCGTTGGTAACAACGGAGGCGAGGATGCAGCCACTGAAAATGTTGCGGACAAAAGCAAATCCCGGGTCCCTGGAAGTTCACGGTCGGTAGGGCGTTCCAGCTCAAGTTCGTCAAACTCGACAGCCCAAGGCTCCGGAAAGCCGAGCAGCTACGAGGAAGTTGCTAACGTTCCTAGTCAAACTGCTCGCGTTCAGTCCCTTGTCGATCTCTATTCGAGCATGTCGAGTGAAGAACTCGCTGACGCGGCCGAGAAACTCAAAGGTCTTCCTATGGGTGAACGCTTTCTTGCTGGTTCATTACTCTATGCAGCTTGGGCGGAAGTTTCTCCTTATGATGCCATGGATCACGCCAACGGTCAGAGGGGCTGGGAGTCTATGATGATCAAGCCGGGTATTCTCCAAAGTTGGGCCGCGAGTGACCCTAAGGCTGCAGCTGACTACTATGCCTCCAACAAATCACAGTTTGCGGCGATGGGAATGATGGGCCGAATGGGGGGCGGATCTGGAGGTGCGACTATCGCGAAAGAATGGGCCAAGCAGGATCCTGAAGGTGCTCTTGCTTGGGCCAAGGGTCTTGAAGGTAGAGACGGAAATGATGCAACATCAAAGGTTCTCGCTCAGATTGCTACAACGGATCCAAAACGAGCAGCTGGTCTGACTTCGGGACTGGAGGGGGATGCCCTAACTAAGGCGAATGTTGACATTGCCAAGGAATGGGCCAAAGCCGATTGGAATGGTGCTGAGTCATTTATCAATGGGCTCCCAGCTGACCAGCGGGGTGACGCATTGGGCGCAGCTGTAAGATCGCTTGCAGATGGTAATCCTACTTTGGCAGCCAAGAAGGCTCTGGAAATTCCTGAGGGTGACTCTCGCGACGATGCTATTGAGAGTGTTGCGGAGTCAATGTCTCGGGAGAACCCGGCAGACGCTGCTGCTTGGGTCGTCGCTAACGGGTCAGAGAAGGCACAACGTGACTCCATGCGTAACGTCATCGGCAACTGGGTCGTCCAGGATCCTTCTGCCGCAAGGGCTTGGGCGGTTGCTCAACCAGATGGCGAGCTTAGGGATTCTGCGGTTTCTTCATACGTGATGAGCGATAATAACGGTTCACCAGCAGAAAATATTCAACTTGCCGAGTCTATTACCAATGAACGCTCACGGGGCTGGTCTATCGGAATGACTACGATGCGCTGGATGGGTGAAGATCCGAAGGCAGCTTCCAACTATCTTGAATCGTCCGAGTTTATCGACGAAGGCATGAAGAAGCGAATTCTTGGTCGCAGCGGACGGTAGCCCTCTGTATGGGGAGATGGGTTGGGCTTCTATCTCCTCCTTTTGCCTCCGTATATTTTTTCAGATTACTAGATGTTCCGAGCCTCGGGGCTCTGAAAATGGGCGTTGTGATTCCAACAGTATCGTTCTGTAATCCACCAACGTTGTAGCCAGATCCTAATTTAGGCTTTGCGGGGGCTTCTATGCGATAGGTTTTGTGGTGAAAACAAGGTGAGATGGTGTCAGGGTAAATCTAGAGTAAATTGATTGCCCAATAGCAGCCTTGCATGTTGGCGGAGGAGTTGTTTTTCTTTCCATAGTCATATGTCAAACTCCTCCGAAGTGATTTGTCGTCCTACCAAGTGGTTCATTTGGCGGGCTATTTTGATGCTGGTAATGTTTGGCGGATTTGGAGCCTATTTTCTCTATGATTGGAAAGTGGGATATCCTGAGAAAAATTACGTGGTAGCCAATTATTCCACTTTCAATCAAGCGGGAGAAGCTTGGACTGTCGATGCGAACAGGGCCTCTCCGGAGGTTTGGAATGCTTTTGTCGAAAAACAGACCATTAGTTTTGACGAAGATCGCTCAATCTATCCTTCCAATACTGATTTCGAGGAAAAGTGGCCAGAAATCTTGAAACAGATGGCCAATCACAAAAGCGATGACCTTTGGGCCGATTACAGTGGCGAGATGGGCTGGCCTCAGAAAGTAAATCTCGAGGATGATCCAAAAACTGCGGGACAAATCCGGGAGCAGCTTATTGCTGCGTGTGTTTGCTTATTGCTCACAACGATCGCTCTTTTTTTTCTGCTTCGGACTCGGGGGCGTTTTATGAAGGTCGATGATGAGGGATACTATCCTCCGGGCGGTTCTTTGATCCCATTCCTGACTATCAAGACCCTCGATATGCGGAAATGGGAGACTAAAGGCCTCGCGACTTTGGTCTATGAGGCAGATGGAAAGGAGAATAAGGCTAAGATTGACGGCATGGTTTATGGGCAATTCAAAGAGGAAGAAGGTGCGCCAGCTGAGGCTTTGTTTCAAAAAGTTTTGGAGAACTTCGAGGGTGAGCTGATTGAGCTTGTGGACGAAAATGAAAACGACGAGGCCGATGATATGGCCTCAGAAGGCGGTGATGAGGGAGCTTCCGGAGAGGTGGATTCCGCCGATTCGGATGAAAAGGAGTGAATTTTAGGGGTTGCCAATTAGGTGGAGTCCCAGTAATCCAAAAGGCCATGGCAGATAATATCCAAGAAAAAGTCACCGAAATCATCGTGGAGCAGCTCGGCGTTACCGCTGATCAAGTAACGCCCGAGTCAAAAATGATCGAAGATCTTGGCGCCGATTCCCTTGACGCAGTCGAACTCGTTATGGCTGTTGAAGAGGAGTTCGGTATCGAGGTCCCCGACGAAGAAGCTGAGAAGCTGATCAGCGTTGGCGACATCATCTCTCACGTCGAGAAAGCTCAGGCCTAGTTCTGACTTTGGTTCAATAAAACCAGCTTTTATATGGTAGGTTCCCAAGTGGAACCTACCATTTTTATTGGCTAGTTTGCCAATGATAAGCGATACTTCCCCTGAAGATGGTCACTCCAGATGATTTCCAATACGCGATGGAGACGACCCGGGTCATTCACGAGCCGGATCGTCGGATTGAAACGTTTGGTGCGACTCGGTTTGAGTTTGAAATTCTGAGTGAGCCAATGGATAGCGTGGGGAAAGTTTGTATTCGACGCGGTGAGGTCGAGGCTCAAAAACCGCAGCTGATCAAACCCGATGGCTTCAGTGAAATTGAATTGGAAGGATTTGATCCTAAGGTTCTCCGTGTCATAGAGCATTTTAAGGAACAGGGCATTGATCTCAGCTTCCTGCAATATGGTTTTCAGTTCAAACGCTCTGATATCTCTAAGGAATTTGTGCACGATCGGCTTGATAGCGTGAGTGATAAGGCATTGGAAGCAGTGAGAGTTTCCGGTAATCCCTCTCTCGCCATTATTCAAAGTGTTGACGATGCTTGGGAGGTCGGAATTATGAAGTTCACTCTCGATATGATCATGAAGTCACAGGATATCAACCGCTTCGACCTAAAGCGGCGGGGCTTGATTTAGAAGTAGTTTCCAAATGAAGGGGATTATTACCATCATCAAAATTTTCGCATTCCTTTTTGTGGCTGCGGTCATCGGTGCGCTGGTTCTTTTTTTAAACAAGTTTCAGGAGGATTTTAACGATCCGAAGGCAGTCGACCAAAAACCTTTGGGGGAAATTATTGAGGCGAATGAGCAAATCAATTTTGAAGCCGGGCAATACGAGTTTAATCGAGCACTCGAACTCATCGCGCTGGGGGATATTGAAGAAGCGAAGGAAAAACTGAATTTGATCGAAAATCTTTACCCAGACTCTAATCATTCTCCCGAAGCAAGACGTATTCTCGGAGAGATTAATTTGGACGAGATTCTTTCGATTGAGAATATGGAGAATAAAAGAATCTATCGAGTCTCGCCTGGTGAGGGATATCTCAAGATTGCTACTCAGAATAAGACCACGCTAGACAGCATGATGTTCCTCAACGGGTTGACGGAGTTCGGTAATTTGCACAGCGGGGATGAGCTGGTGATAATGTCCCTTGATTTTAAGCTGTTAATTAATCTTCCTAAAATGCGAGTAGAACTCTTCTATCGAGACCAGGAGAAAAAAGAGCATATGTTTGCTAAGGATTACCCGATTCGTAAACTTGAGCTCGGGAGAATTAGCCGGGGCCATCATCAAGCGAAGATTTCGCGGAAACATGGATATTCGGAGGGAAAGACTTATCCTCCAACCCATCAGAGTTATCGCCATGCCAGCAAGGTTCTTGGACTAAAATTGGGTCGCTCTATGATTCAATTGCGCCCACTTTCTGGAGATGAGAATATGGATTCTGGTTCAGGTGTTTTTTTAGCACCTTCTGATATGGAGGAATTATCGATGCTGATTAGGGTCGGAAATGAGGTGGAAGTAAGAATCACCCGATGATAGAGTCCCCACGCCGCGCAAATTATGGAACTACTTGAATTTGAGAAGCCAATCGCTGAGTTGGAGAAGGAATTGGAATTGCTTCAGAACAAATCCCGTTCGCAAGATATTGATCTCAGTTCGGAAATATTGGCGATTGAGGGCAAGTTGATTGAAACTCGTCGCGAGATCTATCAAAATCTAAGCCCATGGCAACGTGTTCAGATTGCTCGTCATACCAAACGTCCTTACATGTTGGACTATATCGCAAGATCGTTTACTGATTTTTCAGAGTTACATGGCGATCGCATTGTGGGTGACGATCATGCCATGCCGGGCGGTTTCGCGACAATTGATGGGCAACGTTGCATCGTTCTTGGACATCAAAAGGGAAGAGATCTTAAAGAGAATCTGAAACGTAACTTCGGAAGCGCGCACCCCGAGGGATACCGCAAAAGCCTCCGTCTAATGGAGTTAGCCAATAAATTTTCGCTTCCAATCGTAGCTCTTATAGACACTCCGGGGGCCTTTCCTGGGATTGGCGCCGAGGAGCGAAATATTGCCGAGGCAATTGCCCGTAATCTCCGCGAAATGATGTTGCTAGATGTCCCCATTGTAGCTGTCGTGCTGGGAGAGGGTGGTTCTGGCGGTGCTTTAGGGATTGGCGTAGCCGATAAGGTTCTCATGATGGAGAATGCGTATTACTCGGTAATCAGTCCAGAGGGTTGCGCGGCGATTTTATGGAAGCATCGTAAGCATGCTCCGGAAGCTGCGGACGCCATGAAAATTGCTGCTCCTGACTTAGCGGAGTTAGGTCTTATTGATGGCGTGATTCCTGAGGTTCCGGGAGGTGCTCATCATGACCCCGATGCAGCTGCCGATGCTCTGCGCGAAATTGTTTCCAAGAATCTTAAAGAACTACTAGCACTTTCCAAAGAGGATCTCAAAGCAAGACGCTATGAAAAATTTCGGCGTTTTGGTGAATGGGAGACGATCTAGGAAAGCGCAGTTTTAAGAACTTCGGTAACTTTGTGATCTGTTTCTGGAAATATTGTCCGAAGATCGATGAAGAGAGCATCTTCTGTGGTGTAGCCAACGAGTGCTGATTCGCTGAGGCGGAGCTTTTTCGATAGTTTGGTGACCGATTGGTTATTTGGGACTAGCTTGATCGCGATTGAAGGAAATTCGCTGCGCGGCATGGTTCCTCCTCCTGGGCGGGCTAAGGTGCTTTCGATTGTGATCTCAGTGTTTTCAGTTGGAAGCTCTTTGGTGATGATCTTAGCCCGGTCCTTGAGCTCATCGATTGACTTTGAAAGGAAGGTCAAAACCGGAACATCGCTTTCGGTTGGATTAGCTTTAGTTTCAAGATACTGGTCAATCGATTCCTGTAGTGTGGTAAGAATAAGCTTGTCGCAACGAACGGCTCGAAAAAATGGCTCATCTTTAATCTTGGAAATCATCTCAGTATTTCCGCCAATAATGCCCGATTGAGGACCTCCGAGGAGTTTATCGCCAGAAAATATGACGAGGTCAATTCCGCGGCGCAGACATTCTTGTGGGGTGGGTTCGTGTTCGATTGGTGCCAGTTTGTCGGTGTTTATCATAGCCCCGGAGCCGAGGTCTTCGATGAGTGGAAGGTCATGATCGTGCGCTAATTTGGCGATTTTAGGAATCTCGGGTTCGCCGATGAATCCATCGATATAGAAGTTAGAACGGTGGACCTTAAGGATGAGAGCCGTTTGAGGTGTGATTGCTTTTTCGTAATCGTGAAGGTGCGTTTTGTTAGTCGCCCCCACTTCTACGAGTTTGGCTCCGGAGGTTTCCAGAATTTCAGGTATACGGAATCCTCCCCCGATCTCAACGAGCTCAGAACGCGAAACGATGACCTCGTTTTTACCTTCTTCGACTAGGGTTCGGAGGGTAAGGACCAGAGCGGCTGCACAGTTGTTTACGGCGGTAGCAGCTTCGGTTTCGAGAAGGCAGGCGAGAGCAGTTTCAAGATATTCGGCCCGTTTTCCACGTGTGCCTGAGGAAAGATCAAATTCGAGGTTTGAGTAGCCGGTTGCAATTTTTTCAAGAGCAGTCGCGGCACGTGGACCAAGTGGAGAGCGGCCTAGGTTGGTATGAATGAGAACGCCAGTTGCATTAATGACAGATTGGAGTCGTGAGTTCGCAAACCTGATAAGGCCCTGCTGGGTTGCTTTTTCGATTTCTTCTCTGGTGTGATTCTCGTCGGCGAGGAGGAGCTGACGAAAGCGGTCGATTTCGCGCCGGACAAAAAGGTTCACCAGCGGTCGAGGAAGTGAAACCTCCGGCGCAAGTGAAGAGGCTAGTTTTTCGACGGACGGAAGTGCTGCCAGTTTGCTCATGATCTTTCTGAGATCATGGAGTGGGATCGTCTCCGGGTAAAGCCGGAGTCTTCTCTAACCGATCCAGCGTATGCCTCCGTCCTCGAAAGCGATCTTTCGTTTTTTGAAGAGGGCTCCGGTCGCTTTCTTGAAAACCTTTTTGCTGACTCCAAGTTCGAGATTAATAGTTTCGGGAGAAGATTTGTCATCAATTGCCCAGAAACCTCCCCGTGAATTGAGCTCGCGTTCCAGACGGGTCTCAAGGTTTTCGATTTTGGCATTGCCAGGTGCATAAAGAGAGAGGTCCACTTTGCGATCGTTCCGGACTTGAGTCACATATCCTTTTATTTTGTCGGCATAGAAAAGATCTTCAAAAACCTGATTTTTAAAAAGAAGTCCGGAGTATTTCCCGTCGACGATCGCCTTGTATCCCATGTCGGTCTTGCCAAAAATGATCATATCGACCTCAGAACCATCAGAATAGTCTGGGGTATCGGTTGAAAAATGTCGGGAAATTCTTTGGGAGGCTACGAGTCGCTCGCTTTTTGGATCAAGATAGACGTAAACAACAACCAATTGTCCAATTTTTGGAGAGCTACGTTGCTCACTATAGGGAAGAAGAAGATCTTTGCTGAGACCCCAATCGAGAAATACTCCGGTATTATTTGAGGCTAGAACTCGTAAGACCCCGAAGTTACCCGGGCTGGTTTTAGGGTTTTTTTGAGTGGCGATTGGAAGATCTTCGGAGTCTCGATAGATGAAGACGTCGACTAGTTCCCGCTCGTCGTTAATCCTTTCGCCCTTAGGGAGGAGGATTTCGCCAAGTTCTCCACCATCCAAAAAAGAACCCGCGCTAACTTCCCTTAGGTAGGGGAGTTTTGCGCGCTCGCCGATCTTTGCCATGCGAGGAGCTTATCGGGCTTTGGTTGCTACGTAAACCGTACTCTCAAACTCCTCGTCCTGAATTGGATTGTGGAAGGGAACAATATGTGATTCGACTTTAGCAAAAACCTCGTTGAGAGATTCGAGGAATGACGCTTCAGGAGGGTCGTCGGACCACAGGCCGAAAACTCCTCCTGATTTAATTCGCTCGGCGAATTTATGAAGACCACTGGTTGAGTAAAATTGGGCATTTTGCTTGGTCAGGAGGTGAGCGGGGGAGTGATCGATATCTAGCAGGATCGCGTGGTGGGTGGTTGCTTTTGATTGATAGCCTTTCCCCAGTGAAAGTTCAAAGAAATCACCGTGCACATATTGGCATCGGGGATCATCGTTCAGACCTTTTCCCAGTGGAACCAGTTCCTTTTCGTGCCACTCGATGACGGGCTTGAGATAGTCAACGATTTTGAGGGAACCTACTTCATCAAATTCAAGGGCAGCTCTGGCGGTGTAGCCGAGGCCTAGTCCTCCTACAACGACATCTAGTTTCTCTTTCGGAAAGTTTTCCTTGGTTGCGTTGAGGCCAAAGCGGGAGAGTTCTTGTTCAACGACCGTAAACATCGATGACATGAGAAAGGCGTTTCCAAGAATTATTTCGTAGATTTCCTCGTTTTCGAGAGAGAGAACTGTTCTTTTTCGGAGGATGAGATCTCCGAGAGGGGTTTTCTGGTAGTCGAGTTCCTCGAATCGGGGAATGTGGGCCATATCGAAGGTTTAATGGGGACTGACATGAAGGGCGAGGGTGAAAAAAGTTCAAAAACCTTCTTGCCTCAATCGTTTGGCGAATATACTTCCCCGCCGTCCACAACGACAAAACGACCCGTTCGTCTAATGGTTAGGACTCCGCCCTTTCACGGCGGCAATAGGGGTTCGAATCCCCTACGGGTTGCCAAAATCCCAGTTTCGCTTGCGAGGCTGGGATTTTGTATTGCTCTTTAGATAATGTCTATATCGTAAGGGACGATTGGTTAATTAGCCTGTCAAGTCGGTTAGCAGTTGTTTTAAAGGTTTGCAGATTGCTTCCGACTCGTTCCCTAACTAACCTCATGTAAAAGATGAAATGTGGAACGATTTTTATGGCATGCTCCCTAGGTTTTGGGAGCTTGGTTTATGCTGACCGACCTGATTTTAATGACAAGGAAGCTCCACAGACCCTAGGTGATTTCCGTGAAATCCAAAACGCTCTTCAATCTCATCTCGAGCGAACTCGCTCAGCGACAGTTTGCTTGGAAATGGGTGGAGGTTCAGGAAGCGCGGTGATTATTAGTAAAGATGGTCTTGTGCTGACTGCAGCTCATGTAACGAGTAAGGTTGATGAAGAGATTAAGGTCATCATGGAAGATGGCCGTGAGTTCACTGGTCGTTCTCTAGGGCTAAATTCCGAGACCGATTCGGCAATGCTACAAATCGAAGATGCTGGTCCGTTTCCTTTTGTGGAAGTTGATTTAAAAGATACTACAAAGCTGGGTGATTGGGTCTTTTCTCTCGGGCACTCGGGTGGATTCGATAAAGCTCGCGGGGTGAATGTCCGCGTGGGTAGATTAGTTAGGGAGGCGGAGACGACAGTTCAGTCGGATTGTATGCTGATTGGGGGGGATTCGGGGGGGCCTCTCTTCAATATGGAGGGTGAATTGATCGCAATTCACAGTAGGGTTGGAGCATCTCGCGAGGAAAGTATGCACGTTCCGATTCGTGAGTTCCAGTCTCATTGGGATGAGTTGAAGTCAGGGAAGTTTATTGGAGAGGGTGGTTTTGCTCAGAAGAGTAAACCGGGCACCGGATTTCTTGGTGTCGCGACCGAAGAATCAGAGGAAGGCGGTCTCAAGGTCACCGAACTTTGGAAAGATGGAGTGGCAGAAAAAATTGGATTAAAGGTTGGAGACCGTATTGTCGAGATAGCTGGTGAGAAGGCCACCAAGCAGTTGATGGCAAGTAAGCTTGCCGAGCTAGGAGCTGGGGATAAATTGACGCTAAAATGGATAAGTGGTAAGGAGTCTAAAGAGGAGACGGTTAAGCTTGGAGAACGACCATGAGAATCATTACTTTTATATTTGCGCTTTCGCTACCTCTCGCGGGGAATTCACTTCCGTCGGAAAAAAGAAAGAACGGTCCTTTGATTCAAGACGCGCTCTCTCCAGTACAGGTTTCGCTTCAAGAAAGCAGTGCTGTCTTTTATAATAATGAGACATCCAAGGCATTTCTTTATGGAACCGTGGTTACGGATGATGGCCTAATTATGACCAAGGCCAGTGAAATCGAGGACGTGGAAAGCTACTACGTCCGTGTTGGCACCAAGAAGTTCCGGGATCCTATCGTTGTAGCTAGAAATGACGTCTGGGATGTCATGATGATCAAGATCGAAGCGGAGGGCCTCAAGCCGGTGGACTTTTCTCAGGCTAAGGATTTGACCCATGGGACCTGGGTTGTTTCTAATGGGGCGACCGAGCGCCGTTTTCGTCGCCCCCGTGCCGGTATTATAAGTGCTAACAAGCGTGAGATTCCGGGTGGTTCACCTGCGGTTCTGGGAGTGGGCCTTAAGGAAAAAGACGGTGACCTTTTCATCGATAATGTAACCGAGGATTCGGGTGCTGCTCTGGCTGGTTTGAAAAAAGGGGATAAGCTCCTCAAAGTTGATGGTTCAGAGATCATGGATCGTGACGATTTAATCATCTACCTCAAAGAGAAATCTCCAGGTGACAAGATTAAGTTAATCTTAAAGCGTGGAAGCGAAGAGCTAAGCTTGGAAGTCGAGTTAATGGCCCGGCATAAGCTTTATGGAAAGGGCGAAACTCGGAATGATCAATTGAGTGGTGGTGAAGCCCAGCAGTCTGCGCGACGGACCGGCTTCCCGATGGTTTTACAGCACGAGACGATGCTAAACCGTAACACGGTCGGAGGTCCGGTTTTCACGTTGGATAACCAATTTGTGGGAATGAATATTGCAGCAGTGAACCGAGTTGAAGCATTTGCGATTCCAGGCCAAGAACTATCAGAGCTTCTGGCTGAGCTCCGAAAGGCTCCTTGAAAGAAGGAGTAACGCAGGACTTGCTATTTTTGTTGGGATCGGTGCTTCTTGAAAATATCTAGGGTCTTTTTTCGTTCCGCACCGTGATCGAGAATGGGCGCTGGATATCCCTCAGTAAGCGGTTGACTATCTTCCGGAGGGGCTTGGAATCTTTTCGGGTCAACCGTCTTCAGTTCAGGGATCCATCGCTTGATATATTCTCCTTTTGCGTCAAATCGTTTCGTCTGAGACCACGGATTCTGAATTCGGAAATAGGGAGCCGCATCAGCCCCCGTTCCGGCGCTCCACTGCCAGCCCCCGTTGTTAGACGCAATTTCACCGTCTAGAAGATGTTGCGCGAAAAATTGTTCGCCCAGTCGCCAATCGATGTGAAGGTCTTTCGTTAAAAACATTGCCACAATCATGCGAACGCGGTTGTGCATGAAGCCTGTCTTGAGAAGTTCTCGAATCCCAGCATCGATGATGGGAAAACCTGTTTCTCCTAATTTCCACGCCTCAAACTTTTTGTCGGGCTCTTCCCATGGAAGTCCTCTCCAGTCTGCATTGAACTCATTAGAAAGAACTTCAGGAAAGTGGTAGAGAATTTGGAAATAGAACTCGCGCCATCCAAGTTCCTTGAGATACTGTTCGGACCCTTTTTTGACAGCTTTATGGTAAAGTTCTCGAATCGAAAGAGTGCCCCAGCGTAGATCCTGAGAAAGTCGGCTTGTTCCGGGAAGCGAGGGAATGTCACGAGTATCGTCGTAGTGTGAGATTCGGCTCCCGAGAGCCTCGCTCATTCGCAGTCTTGCAGCTTTTTCACCACCCTTTGGAAGTTCCCAGTCCCCCTCCTCGAGTCCCCAATGTGAGAGGGTGGGGAGGGGAAGCGATTCCAGATCACTAGGGGTCTCTATAGAGCTGGGTCGCCCAGATGGTTTGCGCTTTTCGATCGGTAGCCAACGCTTCGCAAATGGAGTGTAGACACGATAGGGTGTTCCATCACCCTTCAAAACTTCAGTCGGACCATGAAGTGTAGCATCCTGAAATGAGTGCACAGGAACAGGTGATTTCTCTTTGAGCTCGGCCTCGGCTGCTTTTCCAAAAGGGTCGACGTCCTCGTTGAGGAAAATAGCGTCAACCCGCTTATCTTCGACAAGCTTAAGGATTTCTGAAACAGCATCTCCGTGGCGGATGATCAGCTGCCCACCGAGGTGCTCCAAGTTGCGAGAAAGCGACGTTAAGCACTCACAGAGGAAATTTTGGCGTTTAGCCCCAGTCCATAAATTTGAGCCCGTCCAATTGCTGCAGACGTAAATTGGAATAACCTCGGCTGAGGATGAAAGGGATGCTAGGAGCGAGGTGTTATCGGTGAGTCTAAGATCGCGGCGAAACCAATGGATAACCCGGCGGTAAGCTTTGGACATAGCAAAATCAAGCTGCCTCAAGAATCTTCTGAGCCTTTTCGATGGTCGCCTTGCTGAGCTTCCCGTTGATCCGGCGAGAATTGTCAATCAGTCTAAGCAGCTTATTTCTAGTTTTCTCTGCAGCGCGAAGAGAATCGCGGGGACAACCATAACCCTTATCGGAAAAATACTTGGTAAAGGTAGTCCCAGTCCTACTTACACAGAGGCGCCAGCCTTCAAATGCAGTCGTTTCATAGGTGAAACGGGTTAAATTCTTTTGAGATTTCAACATAATGGATAACTTATCGGACCATTAATCCAGTTTTTGGAGATTTCACCTAAAAATTAGGCCTAAAAAGGCGATTCTTTGATAAACCGAAGCAAAAAAGGATTGCATAGGACCTCCTAAGCTGGTTTTTTCCGCGCTCGCGAGTTTTACAAATCGTCGTAGGTCCTTTGGAATTCCCCTCCGGAATTCGCTCGCTCAGAGGGAAACCCGACAAACCAAAAAAAAAATGTCAGAAGAAAATACTGAAGTTGAAGAGAAGCCCGATCCAATTAAGCTAAATCGTTTCGAGCTCCCAAGCCGCCTTATCAAGAACGAGGACACCGCTACCGATACATTCGCCCAGTTCACCGCTGAGCCATTTGAGCAGGGATTTGGACATACCATTGGTAACTCTCTTCGGCGCGTTCTCCTCTCCTCACTTGAAGGCGCGGCCATCACATCTGTGCGTATCGCTGGAGTGCAGCACGAGTTCGCGACTCTTCCTGGAGTCATTGAAGATGTCACTGACATTGTCTTAAACTTGAAAAAGGTGAAATTTAAGGCTCATGAAAAAGAGCCCCGCGTCCTTAGTCTCAAGGTCGAAAAAGAAGGCGTTGTTACTGCCGGCGACATCCAAGAAGATAATATCTACGAAGTCGTCAATAAGGATCAAGTCATTTGCACCCTCGATAAGAAAGTGAAATTTGACGCTGAGATCGAGGTTCAAGTGGGCCGTGGTTTCAAGACTGGCGATGAAAATAAACGCGATGGTGCACCTATCGGAGTAATTGCGATTGATTCAATCTTCTCGCCGGTTTCACGCGTAAAATATGAAGTAGGGGCGACCCGTGTCGGTCAGATGACTGATTTTGATAAAGTAGTTTTAGACATCTGGACAGACGGGCGAATCGAGCCTCATGATGCTCTCCTGCAAGCTTCTGCGATTCTGCGTCATCACCTCGACGTGTTCGTCAACTATGACGATGATGCAGTCGGATTTGAAGAGGCGCCTGCCGAGCAGTCCGAAGAGAATGCTGCCCTCAAGAAGCTTCTTAATATGAGCGTAAACGAGATTGAACTTTCTGTTCGTGCCGCCAACTGTCTCAACAATGCTAATATTACCTCAGTCGGGCAGCTTGCCCTTAAAACCGAGGCAGAAATGCTCAAATATCGTAATTTCGGTAAAAAGTCACTCAACGAGATCAAGGATAAGCTTCAAGAGCTTGGGCTTGGACTTGGACTCAACCTCGATCCTTCACTCTTAACGGGGCCTGCACTTGGTGCTCCGGCTGCTCCCCGCCTTGGTGTGGAGGAAGAGGCTCCGGTTGGACTCGCAGACCTCATCGCTCAAAACCTCGACCAGTAGAGGTCGCTTCAATATTGCAATTTAGAAATAAACAAACTGATGAGACATCGTCGTAAAACAGTAAGACTCCAGCGCAAAGACGGTCATCGTCGTTCTCTGCTTGCCAACCAAGCCTGCTCTCTCATCGAGCATGGTCGTATTCGGACCACGCTTGCCAAGGCTAAGGCGCTTCGGCCCATCGCTGAAAAGCTTGTCACCCTCACAAAGAAAGAAGATGGCGTTCATGCTCGCCGGATGGCGTTTCGTTTCCTTCGCCAGAAGAATAGCGTAAAACGTCTTTTTGACATCGTGGCTCCTGCCGTCGGTGATCGTCCGGGCGGCTTTTGCCGGATCACCAAGCTCGGCCCTCGCCCCAGCGATTCCGCTCCGATGGCAGTCATCGAGTGGGTTGATTTGGAAAATCTTGGGGACGATATTGATATCGATGACGATATTGATGACGCTGTAGAAGAGGGCGAAGAGTAAAAAGAGCTCTTAAATCGAATTCCAAGCGGCTGACCTCCTGATGGAGGGCAGCCGTTTTTCGTTGCTTGAGTTATTCCTTTCTTCAATCTGCTCCAGAAATGGTTTCCAAAGTAAATTTTCTCTCCTTTGCTGCTGCACTTGGCTTTTTTTTCCTACCTTGGTTGGACTTCCAGTGCTCCGATAAATCGAAAATCACGCAATCTGGATTTCAGACAGTTACAGGAGGGGGGAGTCTTGGGGAAGAGGTGAAATTAAAGTTCGGAGATCAAGATGATGACGAAAGCCGGGAAAGCTTTGATGCCGCGTTGTATGTGGCGGTTGCTTTAGGTTGTGTCGTCCTTGGTCTACTACTCGCATTTATTGGATTGCTAGGTGGTGGGCCACCTTCACCTGCTCTACCGGCCCTTGCTGCTATGGCTCTCATTCTGATCGGATTGCAAATGAAGCTTGGATTTCCCATGGAGCAGAAAATCGTTAAATTAAATAGAATGACCGGGATTGAAAGTGGAGCTGAAGCAGTTGACGCTAGCGAACGATTGACACTAGAAAAAATAAGGATCGTTTACCGTCCCGGAATTTATTTTGAACTTGGAAGTCTCTTGCTCCCGATCGGTGTCGCGTTCTTTGCGATAAGACCCACTTGAAGGACGCTGTCGTTTGCTCAGCGTCCGTCACCGGTATAGATAATCTTTCCGTCTTTCGGTGCCTGAGGCCATGGAGTTTTACCCGGTGGCCATTGCTGCGGTTGGGTCTTTCGGATTTTTTGAACCTCCTGTTTCACCCAATCTGGCACATTTGCGTTTTCCTTTTGTCCGTAAACCCAAGGGAGGGCAGGCGACATGAGACGATTTATTCCTTTTAAAGCAGGTCGCTCCTTTCCAGTCGCAGTCACTCTATCATTGAGTTGTTTTACGATTTTTGGGTATTTGGCGGCGATATCGTTTTTTTCGGAAGGATCAATTTTAAGATCATAAAGTTCTTTCCCGACCAATTTATATTTCCCTTTTCGAATTGCAGGAAATCGAACACTGCCAGAAACTTCAAAAATGATCTCATCGCGGGGGCTCGGTGATCCCGAAAAAAGAAGATTGGTCATATTTTTTCCATCCAGAGGGCGTTCTTGATTGAGTGAAGCTCCTGCAAGAGTGGCGAAGGTGCTGAAAAGATCGGTGATGTGGATCATTCCGCTATTTTTGGAATTTGCTTTAATTTTTTCAGGCCAGCGCATCACGCAGGGCACGCGGACCCCGCCTTCGTAGTTTGTATTCTTGGTTCCGCGATAGGGCGTGTTCATTTCTTCTCGGAGGCCTCCATTATCGTTCGAAAAGATTATGAGCGTATTATCTCGGAATCCACTTAGATCGATCGCGTTTACGATAAGTCCGACAGCATCATCAAGACATTTTAAGGCTGCATGTCGTTTGCTATGCCTTTCCGTATAGCGAGGAATTTCCTCAAGAGGACCATGAACGGCGTTGAAGGCGACATACATGAAGAGGGGTTGACCTTGCCGCTTCATGCGGTGGTCTGCGATCACGCGAACGGCTTCGTTAGCGATTAAGTCTGTGCTGTAACCCGGCTCAAATACGGGTTTCTGGTTCCTGTGCCAGTCGTAAACCGCGAAGCGGGCAGGCGCATTGTGCGGAATCGTTTTATCGTTGTAGTCAATACCCCATCCGTAATGACCGTATTGATGGTCGAAGCCCTGACCCATCGGGAGTTGACCAGGGAGCCATTCTCCGCAGTGCCATTTGCCGGAGATAGAGGTGAAGTATCCCGCCTCTTTTAAGGCTTCTGCGATTGTGCGTTCTTCGGTCGCCACCCCGTGAATTCGTCGCGTTTCGTCGCCAGCCTCATTCTTGACCAACTTCATACCGAGTTTAGCCAGATAGCTAGGTTTTCCAAAATCTTCCGAGCGCCAATCACTCCAAGTCCGAAAGGCGTATCGTCCTGTCAGGAAGGCGGCGCGGCTAGGAGCGCAAACAGCATGAACATAGAATTGGTCTAGGCTAACTCCTTGTGATCGAAGCTTCGTGATATGTGGTGTGAGATTGGCTTGGCCTCCATTAAAGGCTGGTTCGTTCCATCCCATATCATCTGAAAGGATGAAAATGATATTGGGCTTTGATCCGTCGACCGGAGAACCTTGAGTTAGGTTAAGGGTGGCGAGAAAGAGAATCAGTTTTTTCATAAGAATAGGGCTTAAATATCACAAATTTGAATAGCCTCTTTGAGTCCCTTCATCGGGTCGCCGGTAGGAATCCATTCGTGACCGACGTAGCCTGAGTAGTTGACCTTAAGGAGGGCTTTCATAATTCCTCGATAATTAATTTCTTGGTCGTCGCCGATTTCCCCACGTCCGGGATTTCCGGCGATCTGGACATGGCCGATAAACTCGTGGTGCTGCTCAATTCGGCGGATGAGATCTCCATCCATGATTTGCACGTGATAGGCGTCAAATAAGATTTTGAAGGATGGAGAGGAGACCGCTTTGACAATTTCGACGCAATCATCGACGTGGTCGCCCTGATAACCAGGGTGACCTTTCATGTTTTCAGCGATCTTGGAATTTAAAGGCTCGAGGATAAGGGTAACGTTATGTTTTTCGGCAACTTGTGCCATTTTTTTGAATCCTTCAATACAGTTTTTGACTCCTTTTTCGATCGAGACTTTACTGCCATTTTTGTGATGAGTGGTATCGAGTAGGCCAGTGAAAGTCATAACATTTTGGAACCCAGCAGCTCCGGTTGCAGTAATGGCTTTTTCTAAGACTGAAAAGATTTCGGGATGATGACCTTTGTTGTTCATACCCCGTTCGAAGTTATGAGATTTGGTGGCAGCACAAACTAGTCCAGTGTTTTTCAGGAGGGAAAGTTGCTCGGAGGAGAAGAGTTCGACTCCAGCGATGCCTAGCTTTTTGGCATTTGAGATGAGGTCTAGTGGTGTCCACTTAGCTCCGACCATGAAAGGCCATGCGGCGATCACTTGTTTGATACGGCCTTTACGGGCGATTTCGTCTTGAGCAGCTCCGGGCGAGGTAAGTGCTGCGGTGCCTAGGCCGGCGAGAAAATTTCTTCGGGATGGCGTCATTCTATTTAAGGTGTCGGTGTGAAACGTTTTTTACAGCTTTCAGCTTTGAGAAGAGCCGCTTGACGATCTCAGGGTGTTCTAGGAACAGATTTTTAGATTCGGAGGGATCTTTTCCGAGATGATAGAGCTGTCCGGTAGCCCCTGCTGGTTTAGGCTTTACGTTTTTTGGCCTGCTGAAGCCCCCTGATCCGAGCGCGTCAATTAGTTTCCAGTGACCTTCGCGAACCGTCATTACTTTGGCGCTTCCGGCTCGCATTACAAAGGTATCTCGCAGGGAAGGTTTTCCTTTGAGCGACGGAAGAAAGCTGAAGCTATCGGGACCTGCTTCTTTTGGTATTTCAGCTCCCATAATGTCGGCGAAGGTGGCCAAAAAGTCGGTAAAGCAGATGAGTTGTTTACTTGTGGAGTCTGGCTTGGTGACGCCGGGCCAACGGGCTACGAAAGGCATTCGATGCCCGGCCTCCCATGCGTCTGCCTTCATACCTCGGAGACCTCCTTGAGAGTCGTGACCATATTTTGTGACATCCTTGTCAAACCAGCATGGGCCATTGTCGGATGTAAAGATGACGAGGGTATCTTTGTCCATTTTCGCCCTTTCAAGGGCTGTGAGCACCTTGCCAACTTGAGCATCCACCATCATGACAAAATCGCCATAAATACCGACCTTACTTTTACCCAGAAATTCCTCCGATGGAAGCCAAGGAGTATGGGGGGCAGGGTAGGCTAAGTAGAGCATCAATGGCTTTTTTTTCTGATGTGTCCTGATGATTTTCACCGCTTCGTCAGTGAAGTTTGGGAGGACATCATCGATATTCATATCTGGTGAGATTCCACCCGCCCGGCGCATTCGGCCCTGAATGCCATTCCAGCCAGTTTGTTCTGGTGAGAGTTCTTTCTCGATGTGTCCAGTGGGTGGGTGAACGGCTTTGTTGTTCCGTATGTAAAAATAAGGCGGGATATCTGTTGAAGCGCGAATACCAAAGTAGGAATCAAACCCGCGGTCAACGGGTCCCCCAGGGAGTGGTTTGTCGTATCCGTTTTCTTTGAAGCCGACATGCCATTTGCCGACCATTGAGGTCTTATATCCCTGTGATTTTGCCAGAGAGGCGATAGTCATTTGACCCTCTTTAATCAAGGGGTTCTTTGGCCAGAGTCCCACATTCGTGCGGAAAGGATAACGACCGGTGAGTAGGCCGTATCGTGACATGTGGCAAAGAGGACCTGGAGCGTGAGCATCGGTGAATTTCATGCCTTCGCGCGCTAATGAATCGATGTGTGGGGTGCTAATCATTGATCTGGAATTAAAGCACCCTGGATCGCCATAGCCCATATCATCGACCAAGATGATGACGATGTTGGGTTTAGGTTTCGCTTGGGAACTCATCAAAGCGATGAGGGAAAGAAGAAGGCATTTGAATAACATCCCTGATAAGATATGAGCTGTGATTGCAGTCGGGAAGTAGTAAAACACTCAGGTTTTAAAATGAAGTGTTACTTTTTTTTGCTGGTATATGTAGTTCTTCTAGCAATTAAAAATATGGAAAGGAATTTTTTGAAATGATCATGGCGAGCTAATGAATGCGGTGACCGTAGTTGTAATGACAGAGTTTGGTCGCCGTGTTGCTGAGAATTCTTCTTTCGGGACCGATCACGGTCGCGGTGGATCAATGTTGGTGATGGGCGGGACTGAGCTCGGAAACGTTCTTGGGGAAATGCCTGTCATCGAAACTGGAATCCTAGTCGGCCCTGGAGATGTCCCAGTATCCAGAGAATTAGATCAGCGGGCTGGGATGGCGAGGGGGATTTCGTCGTCGTTGACTGGGATGGCCCGGGGGACTTCATCGTTTACTGGTTCGACAACCAAATCACGTGCTGGGGCAATGGGTCCATTTTTGATGTTTGGGAGCCGATCGGATCCTTTCATGATATCAACCCAAATTGGCAATGCGAGGCTAGCTCCTGAGCTTCCTTTGAGGATTGTTTTTCCATCATCCATTCCCACCCAAACAGCGCAGGTTAAAGCTGAAGTGTAGCCTGTATACCAACCATCGGTAGGACCATTAGTAGTGCCAGTTTTACCTCCGGATGGAGCTCGAAAACCATAAGTCGAACGAATCGCTCTCCCGGTTCCGTTTTTGTTTACGTCCTCAAGAATACGAGAAACTTCCCAGGCCGATTTCTCATCAGCAGCTTGATATGCGATGGGGCCATTTCTCCAAATGATCTCACCGGAACGATCTTTGATGGTCTGAATGTAGTAAGGGCGAAATCTGGTGCCGCCATTTGGAAAGATGGTGTATGCGCTCGCTACGGCCTCTGCTGAAGCACCCCAAGATCCCAAAAAGGAAGAGGGGAGCAGTGGGATGTTGCTCACATTGAAGCCGGATGACCGAGCCACCGCGACGATATTTTCCATCCCGGCTTTTGCAGCCACTCGAATCGCCGAAGTGTTACGTGATTCAACGAGCGATTTTCTGACGGGTATTTCCAGGTAATATTTTCCATCGGAATTTGCGGGGTTCCAATCTAGATTGGCGTCCCGAATTTCGCCTGGCCTAATGGGGGCATCGCTTATGGTGTCATAAGGTTTTACACCTCGGTCGAAAGCCGCGAGGAACATAAAGGGTTTGAAGAGGGACCCAATCTGTCGTTCGGATTGGAGGGCACGGTTGAACTGTGATTCGTTTGCATTTCGCCCGCCCACGATGGCAAGAACTCCCCCGGTTTCGTTATCAATAACCACGGTTGCACCTTGGAGGTAATTTGGGGCGCCCCGGCCATTCCACTGAGATCTGTTTTGATGGGGAAAGCCCCGTCTTTGTTCGACTTGCGCCAAGCGTTTTTCCATCGAGCGTTCGGCTAGTTCCTGAATATTTGGATCGATCGTAGTTTCGATGATTAGTCCACCATCAAGGATGTTCTCTTCCTCGAGGATTCTTTTTAAATCACGGCGAATGGCATCGAGCGCATAGCTTCCTTCCCGGAGATTGTTTGGTGAAGAAACTTTGAGTGGTTGTTTGCGAGCGGCATCAGCTTCATCTTGCGTAATCGCATCATTCTCGACCATTTTTTCGAGAACCCAATCTCGTTGAAGCTTGGCTTTTTCAAGGTGGCGGAAGGGAGAGAATTTATTGGGAGCGCGGATGATGCCAACTAAAAGGGCTGATTGTTCTAGAGTTAGTTCCTTGGCTGATTTGTTGAAGTAAGTATGAGCGGCGACTTCAACCCCTCGGAGCGACCCACCCCAAAAAATTCGATTCATATAGTGTTCAAGGATCTCATTTTTTTCAAAATCGGATTCGATTCGAACTGCGATGAATGTCTCGAGAATCTTCCGATGAATTCCTCCTACAATACCTTCATTTTGTTTTTTTAGGGCAAAGCTATTGCGTGCGAGCTGCATGCTAAGTGTTCCACCCCCTTCAAGTTTGCCACGGGTTAAGGCGCGCCATGCAACGCGTGCCATCGACCGAAAATCAACCGCGCCATGGCTGCGAAAGCGCTTGTCCTCTTGTGCAATGAGGGCGTCGACAAAGTGTGAGGGAACGTCTGAATAGGTAATGATTCTCCGATTTTTTCCGTGGAGAAATCCGATTTCTTGTCCAGCTGAGTTTTTAAGAATATGCCCTTCCCGATCCTTGATTTCAGTTCGGGCAGGCATTTGAACCACGTCCTCGAGGTCGTAAGTGGATGCAATTGTGTAGTATACGAGAGAGATACAGGTGCCGAAAACACTTCCGATAAAAGCTAGTGATAGGCCGATTCGAGATGGCCACTTCAACCAAAAAGAAAATCTAGAGGTGAGGTGTAGAATGATGCGGAACGGAGCCAAAAAGAAATCACGGGCTTTAAAGTTTAACTTTGGAGCCTTTTTCTTAGCTGATCTGTTTCGGCCAGCCTTTCTTGGGGCCTTCTTTCTTGGGGGCATCTTATTGCGGGCCGATCTTACGTCCCCGTGAGCGAAGGCCAAGATCTCATTTGTCAGTAATGATCATCAATAATTCCTAGTGTTCAATTTCTTGATTTTTTTTAAAACAAGAGGAACCTCGGCAGTCGGTTATTTT
>DCQM01000168.1 GCA_002323895.1 Akkermansiaceae bacterium UBA1518 | reverse complement strand
CCCGCCCAGCCATCCAAGCTAAGGCCAACAGATGAAAACACAAACCTCTCCCTATCGCAAACGAGGGTTCACTCTCGTCGAACTCCTCGTCGTCATCGCAATCATCGCCACTCTTGCCGGAGTCGCCCTCGTGGCCGTCCGCTCTGGGCTCGCTGCAGCTGATGCCGGAAAAACCACCAAGAACATGAAGGACATCTATACTGCCCTTACTTTTCTTCAGTCCGAAGGGGTAAATACCGGCTATCACGCTCCTGATACCTTCCCTCCCTACAAAGGGAGCCTTCAGGACTCGCAGCAATCTTCTTTTGTGTGGTGGGACCTCGTAGCTGAACAAATTGATGTCGCGGAGCGAACCGGTTCCAGCTATCGATGGGGGTTACCATTTTCAGAAACGATTCTTCAAAACCCGCTTTCCAAAAAGAAGCTTGGTCAGGGCAAAACAGAATATGATTCACTCTACAACGAACCGGCTTTGAGCCTTGGAAGCTATTCCTACAATGCCGAGCTTGGTGGTGACGTCAGTAATGATGCCATGGAAGAAAACGTCTACAAGGTTCGCTTAAGCGCTGTCAAAGATGGCCCTAGCACAATCTATTTTGGCGAAACCGATGACAACGTGGAATCACACGGCTGGGTATTCAGTAATGTTAACAACGCACCACAGGGAAACCACAAGGATAAGGTACACTGCTGTATGCTAGACGGAGCCGTTCAATCGATTCTCAACAAAAACCTTAAGGATCCCGAGATCTTCGAATTTTATACTAAATTCAAAGATAAAAATTATTCGGCTAATCCCTCTAATTAGTTTTTCCAATTAACCCTGATCATTAAAAAGGCGGCTCCAAGCCGCCTTTTTAATGATTTATCAACTCCGAAAAAGAGGCAACGAAACTATGCCTAAACTTCGTGTTGTGAATTATTAAGAAGGGTGCTAATAAGGATAAGCTACCGCCCGAAGCGATGCCCGTTATCCACTCCTCTTATCGGTCTCCTTTTTTCTTAAGGAATGGTCATCTTTCAACCATCTATCCCACTCTTTTTCGACGTTTAGACTCGCCATCGATCCACCGGGAACGCCTTGAACTTTCCGATGGGGATTTCATAGATCTCGATTGGTCGCATCGAAAACATTCACGCCTCGCTGTCATTGGCCATGGGTTGGAAGGCGAATCATCCGCGAAGTATATGCGAGGGATGACACTTGCCCTTCAAAGACGAGACTGGGACACCCTTGCGTGGAACTGCCGAGGTTGCTCAGGCGAACCCAATCGTCTCTTGCGTTCCTATCACTCTGGGGTCAGCGATGATCTAGGCCACGTCATAGATCATGCCATTTCAAAAGGTTATCAATCAATCTCACTCATCGGGTTCAGCCTTGGAGGAAACATTGTCCTCAAATATTTGGGTGAACAGGGATCCAAACTCCACCCTGAAATAAAAGCCGGAGTCGCTTTTTCCGTCCCCTGTGATCTAACCTCAAGCTCACTGCGACTTGCAGATTGGGACAATAAAATCTACATGTCCCGCTTCATGGATGGCCTAAAGGAGAAAATAATCCAGAAGAACAAAAAGTTTCCAGGAAAGCTGAATCTTGATGGAATCAAGCGTATCAAAACTTTTAGCCAATTCGATGATCGCTTTACCGCGCCTCTAAATGGCTTCCTTGATGCCCGCGACTATTGGCTACGTGCCAGCAGTAAACCGCACTTGAAAGCTATCCAAATCCCTTCACTCATGATTCAAGCCACTAACGACCCTTTCCTTCCCAAAGCTTGCTTCCCCCAAAAAATTGCTGAACGCAGTAAGTCACTTCATCTAGAAATCCCCCGCCATGGAGGACATGTCGGCTTTATTAGCCGGGGATCTGAATACTGGTCAGAAACGCGCTGCGCTGAGTTTCTGAAAGAAGTTATTCCCTGACTAGCCCCCCCACTTAGTTATTCCACATTTTTACTCACTTTTGCGGATCCTTCTCGTTACGAAATTGAGATTTTCTATCAGATCGAGACTGTCAAAGGACCATTTGAGGTGAGACACTAACCCAACGAAAAAAATATCGCGTTTTTTATCGAAAGAACGGCTGGAAGACCTTTCCAGCTGAACTCAATTAAATCGAGTCCACCAATTCAATTCGAGTCATGGCCAAGCACATTCATATCATTATATCCTTCTGTCTTTTTAGTTCTCTGGAAACCAGTGTTGCAGAGCAGGTTAAAAATGTCCTTCTTATCGTCTCGGATGATCTCAAGGCAAGCTCACTCGGTTGCTATGGTAACAAGATTTGTAAAACTCCCAACCTTGACCGTCTCGCCGCAAACGGCATGGTCTTCGAGCGGGCATACTGTCAAGGGACTTGGTGCGCCCCGTCCCGACTCTCTTTCATGCACAGCCGTTATCAGGGAAGGGATGGCGAAAATATGGGGAGCTATTTTCGATCTCAGGGAATGCATAGTGCTAGGGTTGGAAAAATCTACCATATGCGAGTCCCGGGAGATATCATTGCGGGAACCGACGGGCAAGATATCTCATCTACTTGGGACGAAAAATTTAATACAAGAGGGCTTGAAGCTCACACTCCTGGCAACTACGCCTGCCTCAATAAAAACATCTTCACCGATAAACCGGAAAACCGCGCGTCAACCGGGATGGCGCACCGGATGTTTGTTTCAGTCGATTACAACGGCGATGGTTCCGATCAACCTGATTGGAAGGCTGCAGAAAAGACCGTCGAACTTCTAAAGAAGCACAAGAACAAGCCTTTTTTCATCGCAACCGGCTTTGTCCGCCCACACTACCCCAGCGTTGCGCCTTCAAGGTATTTCGATAAATACCCTTTCCAAAAAATGCCCCTCCCTCAGGTTCCCGAGAAGGATCTTGACGATATTCCGAAGGCCGGACTGGCCAAGATGACCAGCCAAAAGAGCGGCATCGACAAATGGCCCGACAACCAAAGGAGAATGTGGGCCGCCTATTATGCGACGGTCACTTACATGGACGAACAGCTCGGAAAAGTTCTAGACGAGCTAGAGCGACTTAAACTCCGCAGTTCAACCGCTATTGTTTTTATCAGCGATCATGGATACCACCTTGGAGAACACAATTTCTGGCAAAAGAGCAACCTCCACGAGGAAGTTACTCGTGTCCCAGTGATCATTTCAGCCCCGGGACTAAAACCGGGGCGGACTCAATCTCTCGCCGAACTCGTAGACATCTATCCAACTCTTTGTTCTCTACTTAGAGTCCCAATTCCAAAATCAGTACTTGGAAAAAGCCTCCTTCCAACGCTCAAAGAACCCCATGTGAGCCCGCGTAGTGACGCTCTTTCGCTAAACCGTGGAAGCCACAGCCTTCGCACCGATCGCTGGGCCTACATGAAATATAAAAACGGGGACGAAGAACTTTATGACATGATTAAAGATCCAGCCCAGTTCACGAACCTAGCAAAGGATGAAGAGTATCTTTCGGTCAAAACGAAGCTACTCAATCAACTCAAGAAGCGGCTGAAATCCGCCTCACTCCTCTGAGGTCTTAACCGTCATTCCCGGCTTCGCAGCCATCGTAAAACCATCGGAAAACTTAATATCTTTTGGCGTGGACCCAAATTGATAAGCGGCATAAGTCTTCTTCCTATTTTTCACATATACATTCACCCAAGGGTGCGAGGAAGTGACGCTTCGGTCGTTCCCACCAAGACGATCTAAAGTATGAACCCAGTGGGACATGAAGGCATGAGTATT
>DCQM01000122.1 GCA_002323895.1 Akkermansiaceae bacterium UBA1518 | reverse complement strand
GCTAACTTCGAGATCCGTGAATCCGGGTCATCAAGATCACCAAAGACAAGCGCATCAGTTGGACAGTTCGAAACACAGGCTGGATCTAACCCCACCTCAGTTCGGTGAGTGCAGAAATCACATTTTTCAGCAACTTCCTTTTCCACATTGATCGAGATCGCTCCATATGGGCAGGCCTCGACACATTCCTTTTCAAGATCACAACGATTTTCGTCGATGAAAACTCGCCCATCATCTTCGCGACGGATTGCTTTTGAGGGACAAGCTTTCAAACATGGCGCATCAACACAATGCATACAGATGAGCGGGGTGAACGAAATCTGCTTATCATCAGGCTGCTCCAAATACCTCACCCGCATTCTAAAATTACCAAGCGGGACCTCGTTCTCAGTCTTGCAAGACACTGAGCATGAATGGCAACCAATACAGCGATCTAAGTCGACCAACATGCCGGCTCGCTTGTATTCTAGGCGGTATTTTTTACCTATCTTTTCCCACGGCAAAACTTCCTTCGCAGACATCGGCGGCTGAATTAACAAATACGATTTTTTTGAATAGAAAAAATTCACAAAATATTCACAAAAAACCCTAAAATAAAAATTCTCCTGATTTTGCTTTCACAAATAAATCGGCCGGACAACTTTTCTCAAGGTTACTAACCTGCCGGCATTTTCCTTGAAACACCATGCAAACCAGAACTCTCGGAAAAACCGACCTTGATCTTCCAATTCTTTCGTTTGGAGCATCGTCTTTAGGAGCTGAATTTCGCTCCGTCAATATCGATGAAGTGATGAAATCCACAATCACGGCATTGGACCTCGGCATGAACTTCATAGACACCTCCCCCTTTTATGGTCGTGGAATGTCTGAGGTCATGCTTGGCCAAGGACTCAAAGGAATCCCACGTGATAGCTACCTTCTTGGAACCAAACTCGGTCGATACTCCGATATTCATTTTGATTTTTCCGCCAAACGCGTCGAGGAATCCATTCACATCTCTCTCCACCGCCTAGGCACCGATCACCTTGACGTCTTACTTATGCACGACGTGGAGTTTGTTCAGCTTTCTCAGATCTGGGAAGAAACTTGGCCCGCACTACTCAAGGCAAAGAAACAAGGCAAGGTCCGTGCCATTGGATTTTCATGTTACCCAATGAAAACCTTTAACACTGTCCTCGATCAAATCGAGGATACCTGTGACTGCGTCCTCTCCTACAATCAATACACCCTCCAAAACACAGCCTTCACCGAGAATCTCCTTCCACGGCTGAAACAACAAAATATCGGAGCAATTAATGCCGGGCCATTTTCTGCCAGACTACTCACAAACGCACCACTCCCTGATTGGCTCAAGGAACCTGAAGAGGTGAAGGCCGCAGCTCGTGCAGCTGCAAAACTTTGCGGAGACAATGGCGTCGACCTTGCTCAACTCGCTCTCCAATTCTCGTGCGAACATACCGATATTTCTTCAACAGTTGCCGGATCAGCAAATCCCGAAAATATCAAAAAATGGCATGAATGGCTCGCCGAGCCCATCGATCGATCCCTCTTGGCTGAAGTTCAAGCCATCTTTGCCCCTGTCAAGAACCTTGGCCACCTTGAGGGCCTTCAAGAAAACAACTAGAGGAAGAGCCCTCTCGACAAAATAACCTCCCTTCTTTCATCCTTCCGAGAAATCAACCTTTCCACTGGCCTCCACACCAAACTTGGCGCAACAATTTACTCCCCTTCGCAATGTCTTACGCAATCGAATTTACCAATCCAAAAGAGATCAGCTCGATCGACATCGCTGAAGAGCAAGCTCCCGGCCCCGGCGAAGCTCTGGTCAAAACTCATCGCATGGGTATTTGCGGAACCGACCTTTCCTGCTACCTCGGAAAATTTCCTTTTTTTGACTATCCACGCACTCCTGGTCACGAGCTCGGTCTCGAAGTAATAGCCGTCGGCAATGGGGTAACCAACGTCAAGGTAGGTGACAAATGCTCACTTGAACCCTACGTCAACGATCCTGACAGCCCGACATCACAAAAGGGGAACAGCAACTGCTGCCCAGGCGTACAAGTCATCGGCGTCCACGGCCCAGGCGGACTTCGCAAAGCAAACTGGACTGTCCCAGCGAGAAAGCTTCACGTCGGCAACAAGCTTTCATACGACGAGCTTGCTCTCGTAGAAACTCTCGCTATCGGATACCACGCGGTCCAACGCGGAAATCCCAAGCCGGGAGAAACCGTTATCGTGATCGGCGCTGGCCCCATCGGACTTTCCTGCCTCGAATTCCTCAAGCTCATGCCGGAAGTCAATGTCATCGTGATGGACATGGTTCAGAGCCGCCTAGACTTCTGCGCCAAAAATCTCGGGATTGAAAATGGAATTCTATTCACCATGGACGGATCTCACCTTAAAAAACTGGAGGAAATGACTGGCGGCAAGCTTGCCGATGTTGTGATTGATGCCACTGGCTCGGTCAAATCCATGTCTGACTGTTTTGAATACGGAGGCTTCACCTCACGCATAGTTTATGTTGGCATTACCACGGAAAACCTCTCCTTCCCACACGCTCCCGTTTTCCACCGACGAGAGCAAATGCTTCTCGCTTCGCGTAATGCCCTCCCCGCTGATTTTGATGAAATCATCAAGATCATCGAGTCTGGAGAGATCGACACCAAAGTCTGGATCACGCACCGGCTTGACATTGAAGAAGTTCCCACCGAGTTC
>DCQM01000222.1 GCA_002323895.1 Akkermansiaceae bacterium UBA1518 | reverse complement strand
ACCTCTCTGATGCCTCCGGGATTACTTTCTGGATTTACAGTGCATGAAGCCGCCAGCTTGTTAGATTATCTCGAATCGCTGGTGAAGAAGTAGATTGTGACAAGCTTAGAGTGGTCACAGGAATGCCGGAATCACTTTGATTGATGCCGCACAAGTGAGGCGAGTGGAAGAATCCCGTCATGGGGCCAAAGGGCCGGTGGGGATTGAGCTTCTCCTAGAGGGAAGATTCTAGGGGAAGGAAGGTTGGATCGCTCTTCATAGGGATGAAGAGCGATGCCAGAGAGGTGACGGAACTTCGAAAAATTATCCGGCATGGGGCGAAGGAATATCGTCCGGTTACCGGGAGAAAGGGCGAGGCGTGAATTATTCTCAAAGATAATGGTCCAGGCGGTAGAGCGGGGGCTGTGCCAGAGGGCGTGGGATTTGGGATCCTGCGCCATAAGGTAGCGGGTTTCTTCGCGGAGGTTGGTGATTGCGCCCGCTTCGGAAAGAGAGAGTGGACCGCGGGGATCTTGTTCTTCGAAATTGGTCATGGCTTCGGCAAGGAGTGGTCCGAAGGCAGAAGGATCTTTGAGGTAGATGGTATGGAGGGAGAGGCAGCCGGATTGGTTAAAGAGGCCGATGTCGCGTGCGGCGAGTTGGGCAGCTTTGGGAGTGGGCTCATCAATTATGGCAATGCCGATGCGATGACCGTGTCCGACAAAGGGAATTTCTAGCGGGCAAAGGCTTTGGAAATGGCGGATCGTATTATCGGAGCCAAAAACGACCATGGCATCGGCCTTAGGAATCCAGTGCGCGGGCAATTCTCGGGAGACTTCGACGAAAGGTTGAAGTGGATTTGGGATTTCGAAATCTAGGAGGGTTTGCGAGGGGAGTTTGAGGAGGTTTTGAGCACCGAGGAGAACTCCATTTAGAAGAGTTTGAAAAGCGGCGTGTGGAGTGTTGCCGCTGATAATATGAACGATATTTTTTGGAAGCCGAGCCGTGGTGCCGGAGGCTTCACGTAAGAAGGTCTCCTCGAGAAGGTTGCGCGTAAGATTCCCCGTGAAAGGCTCAAGTTGCTCGCGAGAAGCTAGAATGAGGTCGATACGTTTGCTGAGAGTCATAACGATAGGGCTTGGTCAATGGTTCGGGAGCAACCCCGCGGGATCGCTCCGGGATCGCGGCCAATGAGAGTGAAAGAATGGTCTTCGTGGCGCACCACAAAATCTTGAGTTCGGATTCCGCAAACGCTGTGGAGGTTGGCGAGATCGTGGATGACAAGGTAGCCCGTTTCGCCGGGTGCGACTTCACGTTCAGTTTCGGGATCTAGAATGAGATGGCGGCACCAGCGGGGAAAACGATGCGGCCCATCAGGGCCGGTGGCGTAGGCCTGGCTGGAGAGCTCGGTCATGCCGTATTCGTTATGAAGATGGTTGAGCGGGAGCTTGAAAAATTCGGAGAGCTGAGAGTAGAAATCTGGCTTGGAAAGCGTAATAGAAGTGCCTTTATATCCTCCGGTCTCGAGAAGGTGGGAACTGGAGGGAAGAGGAATTGAGCCATGGATCTCCATGAGGTGGCGGAAGGCGAGTGCGGTGCCCATAAGGATGAGAGGCTGTCCAGAAGCCAAGTGGAGGAAAAGTTGATCAAGACGGAATTTGGAATTTTTCAGGAGAAAGCGGGAGTCGTCACCATCATTGAGGTGGCGAAACATGTGGCTGAGCGACGATTGGGGAGATTCAAGATTGGAAGGAGCGAGGAAAAAGGTAGGGAGTTTTGGAAGTAGCCAGCCATAGGAAATGGCTTTTTCGTAAAGATGGGTTGAGGGGAAATGATGTGAGCCCTTAGTTTCGGAGGTCGTGCCAGAGGTGAGAAAGGTGGTTTGGGTTTCTTGGCCGCAAGTCAGGGGTAAATCGGGAAGTTTGAAGGCGGCGGTGGGGACTGCGGGGATTTCTTCCCAGCGGGCGACAGTTCCGGGCGTTTTTTCTATGGATCGCGCGAAGGCTGCGTAGGGATGGTTGCGGTCGAATTGGTATCTAAAAATATCGAGAGCGAGCGCAGAAAATTCCTCGTCACTGGGACTCGAGATCAGCTTTTTGACTCGGTGAATCAAGTCAGAATTGTCCGAGTCTTGTGGTGTGAGGTCTTCGATTTCAGTCATTTCGTTTCGGGTGGTGACTTGACAAGTTGGTCAAAGATCGCGATGAAAGGGATGGTCGCGGTGCAATGATGCACTATCCTCAACCCTTATTATTTTAAAAGCCATGTTTTCTCTGAAACACTACCTCATGCTCCTTTTTTGCAGCTTGCTCTGTTTCAGCTGTTCGATGCTAAGGCCTTCGCCATCATCTCCAACTTCTGAAAATTTGCCAGTCGCTCAAGCGGTAGACCCTCTGTTCCCAAATACAACTGGACAATTTGGAACTGAGGCTCAGCTCAAAGAAGCGCGCGACAGGGCTAATGCCGAGGCCAAGGCGCGTCGCGAAAGACTACAAAATGAGCAGTTAGCTAATGGAATCAATCCCGGCTCTGGAACAACTGATGTGATTCAGCCGATCCCGCGCGAGCCAATCAAGCGAGTTAGCAAATATCGCACAGCTCGTGCGATTGTTACCAAACCTGGATATGTTTTTAATCCGTGGACTAACAAAGCTGTTGATGTGCGTGGAATCCCAAGCGGAACGCTCATTCGCGACCCGAATGATGGGGATCCCGAACACAAGTTTCGAGTCCCCTAAAGTGGGCATCTGAGTTTCCCGACGCCGGATTTCCCAAAGGAAATCCGGCTCTTTTTTTCCAATTTCATGTCATTTTCCCGAATTGCGATTCTTGGTCCAGGCCTTCTTGGGGGCTCCGTAGGGCTGGCTGCGAGTGGTGCAGGATACGAGGTAATTTTATGGGGAAGAAATCCTGAGCGAGTCGAGCTCACTCGCAAGATTGGATTGGAAGCAACTACGGATTTGGAGGTTGCGGTAAAGGAAGCGGATCTTATTATTTTGTCAGTTCCTGTGGGAGTAATGGGGCTCCTGTTAGAGTCGATAAGCGGGAATTTAAAACCAGGGGCAATCGTGACCGATGTGGGCAGCGTAAAGGCGCTTCCCCACCAGGTGGCAAATGAACATGGGATCCCATTTATCGGGAGCCATCCGATGGCTGGATCGGAGCAGACCGGAATTGAAGCGGCGCGCGCTGACCTTTTTAAACGCGCTGCTTGTGCTTTGACAAATGATCAAGAGAGGCCGAACGATGAGTTGCAATCGGTTGCAAAGTTTTGGGAAAAGTTGGGATGCGTAATTTCAGTCATGAATTCGAAAGACCATGATCGAGCGGTTGCGCGGATTAGTCATCTTCCTCATGCCATGGCTGTGGCAACGGCTGCCGCCGCCTTGCGATTTCCTGGCGACGAACTTTTAGCGGCCGGAGGGTTCCGGGATACCACACGGATAGCGTCAGGAGATCCTGAGATGTGGGCGGAAATTATGGTGGAGAATGGGGCCGCGGTGACAGTTGCGTTGCAGGATGCCCAAGAGGAAATACGAGAGATGCTTGATCACCTCGCCAAATCGGACAAGAAAGGGCTGCAAAGTTATCTTGCGGAGGTCAAAGCCCGCAAAGAGAATCCTTCCGGAAATTTATGAGTGAGACCATCCAAGTTAGTCCGCTAAAATCGATCACTGGCGAGCTCGCGGTTCCGGGGGATAAGAGTATTTCTCACCGTGCTGCTATTCTTGCTGGCCTGTCCAATGGGTCCTGCTTTGTAGAAAATTTCCTCTCGAGCGAGGATTGCGTGAATACCCTGCGCGGAATGGCGCAACTTGGGGTTCGTTTTGAGGTTAAAAAAGGGACTGACGATTTACCGGTTGATCTTGTTATCCACGGATGTGGTGGGAAATTACATGCTCCCGCCGGAGAACTTGATTGTGGCAATTCTGGAACGGGAATGCGCCTCTTGTCGGGTGTGCTGGCCGCGCAGAAATTTGACAGCACTCTGATTGGTGATGAATCGCTTTCTGGCCGTCCGATGGACCGAATCATTACTCCGCTCGCTAAAATGGGGGCGCAGTTTGAAACGCGTGGAGCAAAGCCTGGATGTGCCCCACTTCAGATCACGGGCGGAGAGTTGAAGCCGATCACCTATGAGATGCCTATGGCGAGCGCTCAGGTAAAGAGCGCGATTTTGTTAGCAGGATTATTCGCGTCAGGGACCACCACCGTGATTCAACCGGCGACGAATCGAGATCACACCGAGCGGCTTTTAAGCTCCTTCGGGGTGAATGTAAAAACTGAGGGCAACACCATTTCCATTGATGGAAGACAGGTAGTTGAGGCCTGCGACCTAGTCGTGCCAGGAGATATTTCGAGTGCAGCTTTCTGGATTGTAGCAGCTGCCTGTGCTCCTGGATCGCAGTTGATTATTAATAACGTGGGGTTGAATCCAACTCGGACCGCATTGCTGGATGTTTTGATCCGAATGGGCGCAAAGATCGAGGTTCAGCTGGAGCATAAAGATGGTGGCGAACCGCTAGGGCGAATTGAAATCACGGGAGGTAAGCTCAGAGGCACCGAGATCTTGAAAGAGGAAGTGCCCAACCTAATTGACGAAGTTCCCATTCTAGCGGTGGCAGGCGCTTTAGCAGAAGGGGTGATGACAATTCGTAATGCGTCCGAGCTCCGGGTTAAAGAAACGGATCGTATCGAAACTACCATCAGGAATCTTCGCCTAATGGGTGGCGAGATTGAAGAATTTGAAGATGGGATGGTCATCACCGGAGGGCGGACTCTCAAGGGAGCTAAGCTGGAAAGCTATGGCGACCACCGCATTGCCATGGCCTTTGCGATTGCGGGACTTTTGGCCAACGAAGGCCAAACCACAATTGCGAATACGGCTTGCGTTGCCACTTCATATCCGACTTTTGCTCACCACCTTGAAACGTTCTCCCAGCCATGAGTCAAATATACCGAGCTGTTGCAATTGATGGTCCCGCTGCTTCGGGTAAAAGCACGGTCGCCAAGCGTCTCGCTGAATCGCTTGGGCTCGTTATGGTAAATTCTGGAGCCATGTATCGCGCAGTCACTTGGCAGGTTTTACAGGAGGGGATTGATCCGGAAAATAGGGCCGCTGTGCTAGAAGCGATGTCCCGGATGCGAATCGACTGCGGCGTTAAAAATAATCTCTCCACTATCGCCATCAATGATCGTCTGCTTACGATAGAGATCCGTAGTGCTGGAGTGAACGAACATGTCTCTAAGGTGGCATCAATTCCCGAAGTGCGCGAAAGTCTGGTGGCCATGCAGCGCGACTACCTTGGCGAATATGATGTGGTGATGGAGGGCCGGGACATTGGGTCGGTGGTTTTTCCAGATACCCCTTTTAAACTGTATATTAGTGCGTCCGAAGAGGTCAGAGCGGCTCGGCGTGCGAAGGAAGGAGAGTCCGATGAAGTCGCGAAGCGGGATGCTCAAGATAGTAATCGTAAGGCGTCCCCACTTAAGGTTGCGGATGGTTCCATCGTGATTGATTCTTCAGACCTTACGATTGACGGGACTGTTGAGGCAGCTCGTGAAGCACTCATTAAACTTGGCTGGAAAGACTAAAATATGAAGACGACTTATTGGTTTGGGCACACCATTTTCCGTGCAGCGGCGAAGGCATTTTTTCGATACCAAGTGGTAGGTCGTGATAAGTTGATTACGGACGGATCAGTCTTGGTTGCTTCAAACCACGAGAGTTTTTTGGATCCGCCGTTAGTTGGGATCGCTTACAATAATTCAGTTTATTATTTGGCTCGCAAGACCCTCTTTAGGGGGGTGACGAAATGGCTTTATTCACGCTGGAATGCCATACCAATTGACCAGGACGCTCCGGATATGAGCAGCCTAAAAAAAATCATCAAAATCCTCAAGAGTGGTGAACAGGTAGTCGTTTTCCCCGAAGGATCACGCACCTTGGATGGCAAATTGCAGCCAGGGGAAGCTGGTGTCGGGTTAATTGCGGCCAAAAGCCGAGCGGTCATCCAGCCGGTTCGGATTTTTGGGGCTTTTGAGGCTTTGCCGCGAGGAAGCGGGCGTCTGCGATTTCACCCAGTCACAATCGTTGTGGGAGATCCGATGACCTTAACTCCTGAGGAGAAGAAGGCTAAAGGGCGCGAGGCGTATCAGGCAATTTCAGACCGGATCATGGCAGAAATCGCCAAGATTAAGCATCCGTCCGAGAATTGATTTTTTCGAATTTTGAACGGATTGATTGTCAGCGTGGACAAATGGGCGAATACTCTAGCGAAATAGCAAATAAGCTACCTCCTTCATGAATCTGCAAATTGAATGCCCCAAATGCTCCAAGAGATTTACAGCGAACGATGATCTTGTCGGCAAGACGGTTGAGTGCGGTTCTTGTGATCATCGCTTCTTGGTGAAAGAGGAATCGTTTTTTATTGAGCGATCCAAGGTGTATCCAGGAGAGAATGTAAAACGAGATGATGATTTTTTGAGTCGATTGGGGCGTGATCAGCCAGCCTCGGAATCGGATCGGAAAGAAAAATCGATGGGTGGAGGAGGTCAGCCCAGGGTGGATGCCATCATGCCAGCTGGCGCCGGACAAAATATCGCGGTAGGCGCCGGAATTAGTTTCCTGTTTCTCTACGCCTTCATTTTTGCTGTGGGGACCTCCGACGGAGGAATTTTTCAGGATATGGAGAAGAATGCTCGCTACGTCCTTGGGGGCTTTGTTTGTCTAGTTGCAGGTGGCCTGATGCTTTTTGGCGCCAAGAATTGGAGGGGGAGGGCATTTCTGCTTCTGCTTACTTTTGGAGGTGGACTTTTTGCTCTCATTTTTGTCCGTCCTATCCATCTAACGCCTAAGGCTGTTCTAGATTCGGCTCCAGAGCTAGGTTTGAACGAATCAGAGTCTGACCCAATTGCCTTGATTCGCGAAGAGACAGGCTATTACGTGATTGAGGATCGGTTGGAAAACCTTAAGGGAAAGTTTGGTGGCTTAGCCTCTCAACATCTCGTGGGGATTTTCATCAAGGATCTGGCTAGTAGTCAGTTCCACAACATCGAGAACTATCTTAAGATTGAACTCAAAATACCGCCTACGGAAGCGATTAGCCGTTACTCCCGTAATAACGATCAAAGTAGTTTAATCGTGATTTCGGGATTCCCGATCGATTTTGATTTGGTAGTCAAGATTTGTGATCCGAGGTTGGGGCGTGTGAAGACTTATCCCAAGTTACGCCTTATTGATCTAGAGCTTTCTGCTTTGCATGATTCGAAGGTGACTAATGATCTTAGAAACAAGCTTTCTAATCCGCAGAACCCCTCGTACTTTAAAGAAAACCTCAATGAGCTCAGAGCACTGGATCCGTTGAGAAGAAAAGACGCTGTCAGAGAATTAGCTGGGGTCCCTGAAAACGTTGAGCGTCGTTACGGCGAAGAGATTATCGCAGAGTTCATCCGTCTTATTCGGAACGAGACTGATGCTCAGCTTCTCTCGGACCTAGGACGAGCTCTTTTGATCTGGGCTACGGATAACTCGGTAGCAGTGGATATCGTTAGCGAAAAAGTTGAGCAAATGATAAGAACGGATTCCACTGTTCCAGCTTCGTTCATCGATTTTTTAGTCAAAGCGAATGGGAAAAAAGCCCCGCTACTCATCGACACACTTTGGAGTAGTAAGCCAGAAGTTTGGACGGCCCAGTATATTGCACTCGGAGTTGCTGCTGAGAAGAGAATGATCTTCCATTTAAATGGGCCCTCTATTCGAATCACGAAAGCTGCAGCCTCTGTCCTCGCTAGCATCGGCACCGAAAGAGCACTCCAACCGCTCGCTAAACACCAAAGTTCAACTGACAGTGAGCTGAAAGCTTTGGTGGAACGCGCGATCGCAGCAATTAATGCTCGTTAGAATTAGAGAGAGAAGTTTCGTTTATAAAAAAACCCGCTCCTTCACAGAAGCGGGTTTTATATATTGGTTGCGTATGTGTGCGCAAAAACAAGTTCGCCCTCGCGGACGTAGTAGTCAAACATTCCTGTCATAAACCGACAAGAAGAAGGTGAGATAAATATTTTTTTTAGGGTTTGACTATCGTGTCAGCCAATTCTGTCGGCAAAGTATATCGATTTCCAAGGTGGTGTAACTTGTGATTAAATTAGGGCTAATGAACCGATTGAAGATGATTATTCCACCGATGCCGTGGCACAGTCCCCGTGTGCGAGTGAATGATGGTGAACGGGTGGTTCTGCTTCACGGTCTCTGGCGGAGTGTCTGGGCAATGGAAGAGCCTGCGCGTTATTTACAT
>DCQM01000131.1 GCA_002323895.1 Akkermansiaceae bacterium UBA1518 | reverse complement strand
GATCTCACCATCGAAGATCCAACTGTCAAATACACCATCATCAATATCGACGGAAAAGAGATTCACGATCTCACCGTCAAGCTCAGCCAGCTTCGGTTTAAATAAGTCTTCGATATGAAATCCCTCTTCCCTGTCATTTTCATCCTGCTTAGCGCACAAGGATTCGCCAAACTCAAACTGCCTCATATTTTCAGCAGCCAGATGGTTCTGCAACGCGACAAGCCTGCCCGCATTTGGGGCTGGGCGGATACCGAAAAAGAAATCGTCATCACCTTCGCCGGTCAGAAAAAATCCATCGTCTCCGGGAGAGATGGTAAATGGGAAATCTCACTAGACCCAATGCCTGCGAATTCCACGGGCCAAACACTCAAAATCGTTTCAGAAGATCACTCGATCATTTTGGACGACGTCCTTCTTGGTGATGTCTGGATCTGTGGAGGACAAAGTAATATGGAATGGAGGCTTCGCAGCTCCCGCGACGCCGATATTGAAATCCCCAGCGCACGCTATCCTGCGATCCGATTTATCCGGATCGAACCCGAAGGGCTACCCGAACCGCAAGACGACTTTCCATCAGAGAATGGCGCTGGAATTTGGAACCAATGCTCTCCCGAAACGATCGGCGACTGCTCCGGCGTCGCTTATTTTTTTGGGCAACGCCTTCACCGGCGACTTGATGTTCCCATCGGTCTAGTTAACGCCGCCTGGGGCGGAACAATGGCTCAACACTGGGTTACCCGTCGCACCCTTAAGACCCTGCCTACAATGAAGCCTTACTTTACAGAATATGAAGAAAAATGTCAGGCGTGGATCGATAAGGGAGCTGAAAAAGGAGCCGCCGAACGCCTTGCCAAAGACCTCAAAGAATGGGAGATGCGCACAAAGGAAGCGGAAGCTAAGGGAGAAAAGAAGCCCGGTGGAAAGCCTAATCCACGCAACTATCAAAATCCTAATCAGGGGCGTATCCCTTCGGGAGCTCTCAACGCCATGATTATGCCTTTGAAAGGACTCACTATTCAGGGCGCTCTTTTCTACCAAGGTGAAAATAATTCCTTCGGTAATAGCTGGATTCCCTTCCGCGAAACCTTCCCCTCCGTAATCTCTGACTGGCGGAAAATCTTCCGGGATCCAAAGTTGCCTTTTGGCATCATTCAAATTGCAGGATGGAGTACCCGACGCTCAATGACCTATGACATGAATCACCACACCAACGTGATTCGCGAACAACAATTCCTAACCTGGCAAAACACTCCTAACACCGGCCTGATCGTCAGCTTCGATGCAAATAGTGACTCTAATATTCACCCGCATCGAAAGTATCCCGTTGGCGATCGCTCTGCCCGATGGGCGCTTTCGACCGTCTATGGCATTAAGGACGGCACTCGCTCTGAGAATCCACTTGAATGGCATGGCCCGATCTACAAATCGATGGCGATCAAGGAGAATAAGATCGTGATTAGCTTTGGAGAAAAAGGATCGCACGGACTCCGTCTCGACCAAACCGATGCGCGCGGTTTTTACATCGCAGGAAAAGATAAGGTCTTCCACCACGCCGACGCAAGAGTTGTAAAACCTTCAAGCGTCGAAGTCTGGTCCGCAGATGTTCCCCAACCTATCGCCGTTCGCTATGCATGGTCCAACCTACCTTTAGGAACCCTCATGAACGGCAAAGAACTTCCCGCCTACCCATTCCGAACCGACAATTGGCCACTTAAGCCCCACTACGGAGAGGACCTCTATTACGTCGTGCCTCCATCAAAAGACCCGAATTAAACGGAAAAAAACACAAGCTATAAGTCCATCAGAATAACCATTCTTTCCCATTCGCGATCATTGGTTTCAGTTCCTCCACGACTCTGAACCAAGATTCGAGCCTACCCATCATGGGACATCCGGAATTTTAAAGATTATCCCAGTTAGGCTTCGCTTTCTGGACAGATCCACACCTTCATCCTATCCACCGAAAAACCTCATTGGTCCTCTCAATTTATGATTAAGCCTCCACTAGCTGTTCTGATTTCTTCCATCTGCACCCTCCAAGCCCTCATGGCCGCCGGTCCTGCCGGTAAAATGGCACAACCCGATTTTACCAAAGGGGACCGAATTCCGGCAGGAGCAGTCCACGATTGGAATTTAGGAGCCACTGGCGCACGTGGCTGGATGTTTAGCGACAAGATGGTGACCTCTGACGCTCGCCAAATCAGAATCACGAGAGTCGCCACAGGTTCTCCGTCCGATGGCAATCTCGAAGAGGGAGACGTCATTCTTGGAGTCGACAAAAAAAACTTCACGTATGACCCCCGTACTGAATTTGGGAAAGCCTTGACCGTGGCAGAGTCAATGGATGGAAAGGGAGCTCTTTCACTTATTCGATGGCGTGATGGGAAAACAGAAAACATCACGCTCAAACTTCCAATTTTGGGCGGCTACAGCAAAACTGCTCCATACAATTGCGCCAAGTCCAAGACCATCCTCGAGCAAGGGTGTGAGATTCTCGCGGCAAAAATCAAAACACCCAGCTATCGCGAAAACCCTATCACCCGTTCCTTGAATGCTCTTGCGCTGCTCGCAAGCGGAGAACCTGCTTATCTTCCGCTCGTTCGTAAGGAAGTCGAATGGGCCTCCACTTTCGAAAACAGAAGCTTCCAAACTTGGTACTATGGCTACGTCATCATGCTCATCTCGGAGTATTCCCTCTTCACTGGTGACAAAACCTTTCTTCCCAATCTCAAGCGTCTCGCAATGGAAGCCGCCAATGGTCAAAGCATGGTAGGATCATGGGGACACCGTTTTGCCAACCCTGATGGCCGTCTCGCTGGCTACGGAATGATGAACGCGCCCGGCCTTCCGCTCACCACCTCTCTGATTCTAGCTCGGGCAGCCGGCATTGATGATCCAAAACTTTCCCAAGCAATTGAAAAAAGTGCCAAGCTCCTCCGCTTCTATGAGGGAAAAGGATCCGTGCCCTACGGCGACCACGCCCCTTGGATCGAAACCCACGATGATAACGGTAAAAACGGAATGGCCGCCGTCCTCTTCAGCTTGCTCGGCGAGTCAAAAGTAACCGAGTATTTTTCCCGCATGAGCGTGGCCTCCCACGGCCCTGAGCGCGATAGCGGGCATACTGGAAACTTTTGCAACATCCTCTGGGCGATGCCTGGAGTCGCGCAATCTGGCCCTAATGCAACCGGAGCATGGATGAAGGAATTTGGCAGCTGGTATTTCGATCTCGCTCGACAGTGGGATGGCGCCTTTGTTCACCTTGGTCCGCCTTCCATGAAGAAAGATAGCTACGCTAATTGGGACTGCACCGGGGCTTATCTCCTCGCTTATGCTATGCCTCTAAAAAACCTTTGGCTCACTGGAAAAAGGAAGCCACTTGCTCCTCAAATCGGGCTTCAAGAAGCTGAATCTCTAATCCGGGTGGGGCGAGGTTGGGATAACAAGGACCGTAATTCTGCTTATGACTCCCTCAATGGGGACACCCTCTTGGAAGCCCTAAGCAGCTGGTCCCCCGTCGTTCGGGAAAGAGCCGCGATGGCCATTGGACGACGCAAGGGCAGCCCTCCTTTGACTGCCCTCATGAAACTTCTTCGCTCCAATGAGCTCTATGAGAAACTTGGAGCGAGCCAAGCCATCATTTCACTTCGAGGACGCGGAGCCGCGGCTGTCGACACTCTCGAAGAAAACCTCTCTTCAAAAGATCTTTGGCTTCGAATTAAAACCGCCGAGGCCCTCGCTGCTATCGGCAAACCCGCCATCAAGACCGCTCCAAAACTTCTTCAACTTCTCACCGAAATTGACACGAAGAACGACCCCCGTGGCATGCAGCAACGTTACTTTTCCTTCGCCCTTTTCAATGGCAGGGGAGGCTTACTCAGCCGTTCACTAGAGGGGATTGATCGCGAAATTCTTTTTAAAGCAGTGAAAGCCGGGCTGCAAAATGAGGATGGTCGCGCAAGAGGCAGTTTCGGTTCAGTCTATCGCAATCTCTCCCCCACAGAAATTAAGCCCCTTCTTCCCGCTATCCTCACAGCTATCAAAAACCCGGCTCCAAGCGGGGTCATGTTCGCTGCCGAGATCCGGATCGAGGGCTTAAAAGTCCTTGCAGCAAATCATGTCAAAGAAGGCATCAAAGCTTGCGTTGAATACACAGGGAAACAGAACCCTTGGGCCAGCGAAAAACGGACTCCCGAAATCATGAAGATTCTTCTCGCTTATGGTTCACACGCCAAGGAAATCATCCCGGATCTTGAAGTAATAGCGACTCGGTTTGACGGCGGAGAGCCCAACTTCCCAGGACGACTTAGCAAACAAAAGGCCGTCATCTTAAGGGAGACGATCGAGAAAATCAAAGCTTCGAAAAACTCGCCCCCACTCACCAGCATTCTCTAAATTCCAACTTCCATCACTATGCTACGCCACTCATTTTTCTTTCTTTTGACCTCGCTGCTCTCTCTTTCAGCCCACCCTGTCCCAGAAAGCGCCAAATGGCTCACTTACTCGGGAGGAGAAGGCCCCGGCAAAGGAAAACACGTTGTGCTAATTGCCGCCGATCAAGAATACCGCAGTGAACAAGCTATGCCCATGATGGCCGGAATCCTTAGCAAGCATCATGGCTTTGATTGCACTGTTCTCTTTGGCGTAAACGAGAAAGGAATGGTTGACCCAACGATGCCGGTCTATCCGAAGAAAGGAAAAGAAGATGAATTCGAACAGCACAATATTCCCGGACTAGAACACCTAATGTCGGCCGACCTTGTAATCTTCTTCCACCGCCTACTCACTCTTCCAGAAGGCCAATTGAAGAAAATCGCGACATACCTCGACTCCGGAAAACCAATCATCGCACTTCGCACCGCCAACCACGGGTTTCGAGGTCGCATTCCCTATTCCAAGGAAGGAAAGAACATCAACTTTGGTCGGGATATTCTCGGCGGATCTTTCATGGGCCATCATGGGGGCTGGCACCGGGAAGCGACCCGCGGAACAATCGTTAAAGAGCTCGCAGGCCACCCTATTGTTTCAGGAGTCCAAGACATCTGGGGTCCATCTGATGTTTATCGCACTTACAAGGAAGGAACCACCCTTCCAGAAGACTGCACTACCCTCGTCTGGGGACAGCCACTCACAGGCCTTTCTCCCGAAGACGAACCGAACATCAAGAAGGAAGCACTCCCGGTGGCTTGGTTCAAAACATGGAGCACGAGCATGGGGACTAAAGCTCGTGTCTTCAACACAACCATGGGAAGCGCCCGTGATCTACAGAGTGCAGGGTTAAGAAGACTCATCATCAACGCCACCTACTGGGGAATGGGTCTGGAAGACAAAATCACTCCGAACCGCAGCGTGGCATATACCCGTAAATACGATCCCCGACCGAGCGGATTTAACTACGAAAAGCTCGGCGTCCGTCCACAGCTTCCTTCGGAGTTTCGATAACCCACTCACCCCATAACCCTCCCAAAGTAATCGCCCCTTGTTTTCACCCAAAAAGGCAATTTCTAATCGCTTAAAGTGACACCTAAATATAATCGTAGGTAAACCATCGGAAAATAAATATGAAGATTCTAGTTTTTCTTACTATCGCAACATTATGCCTTAGCCATTCACCTCGAGCAGAAGAACGGAAACCCAACATCCTTCTTTTGATGTCCGATGACCTAAACTCAGCGCTTAGCGGTTTCGGTCATCCACAATGCAAAACTCCACGGCTTGACGCCCTGGCCAAGCGAGGCGTCCGCTTTGAGAATATGCACTGCCAATACCCGGTTTGCGGTTCCTCCCGCGCCTCATTGATGACCGGACTTTATCCTTACACTAATGGCATGCTGGGTAACGGAGGCAACCTCCGAAAAAATCTTCCCAATGTCGTGACGCTATCACAACTCTTCCGCAACAATGGCTACCACGCCGGTCGTGTTAGCAAGATTTATCATATGGGTATCCCCTTCGAAATCATTGCAGGAACAGCCGATCATGACGATGCTCCGTCTTGGGACGAGACGGTCAACATTAAGGCCCCCGAACAGAACGCTCCTGGTGAAAGAACGGAGTGGTCTCCAAAGGATAAAAGCTCCCAGACTTTTACCGGAGTCGAAGCATCGACTGGCGATCTCGAACATGCTGACGGGATGGCGGCGGATGCCGCAATTGAATTCCTAAAACAAAATAAGGATCAGCCCTTTTTTCTAGGTTGTGGCTTTGTCCGTCCCCACGTTCCTCTAGTTGCACCCTCAAAATATTTTGATCGCTACGATCGCGACACCATGGTCGCCCCAGAGGTTCCCAAGGGAGACCTTGAGGATGTCCCAAAAATTATTCGGAACTATAAATCCATAGATCGCTACGGCGTGACCCCCGAACTACACAAAGGATTACTAGAAGCCTATTACGCCAGCATTTCGTATATGGATGAGCAGGTCGGCCGGGTTTTAAAAGCTCTTGACGAATTGGGGTTACGAGAAAATACCATCGTAATTTTCTCCAGTGATCACGGATATCTCTTAGGGCATCATCACAAGTTTCAAAAGCAACACCTATTCGAAGAATCAACCCGTGTTCCGTTTATCCTCAGTGTCCCATGGATGACAAAATCTCATGGACACGCTAGCAATAAAATCACCGAACTGGTTGACCTTTACCCGACTCTAGCAGAACTCGCTGGATTAACTCCACCTGCAAACCTCCAGGGCCAGAGCCTCTTGCCCCTCCTCAAGAATCCTACAACGAAGGAATGGTCCAAAGATCTCGCATTCTCGATCAGTCGAAGTGGCGGAGAATCCATTCGTACATCTAAATGGCGATTCACTCATTGGGGATTCGGAGCAAAAGGGGAAGAGCTTTACGATCTAAAAAATGATCCTAACGAATTCACCAATCTCGCAAGAGACCCGAATTACAGTGGCCGCTTAAATCAACTCAAGGCACGCCTAAAAACAAAGAGAAAAGCGGCTGGATACGATGCCAGCCGATACAAATAGGCTTCGCTTGCTCCCTCTTGCTTCGAATCGCCTGAGGAGAAATTTGCGCCCCCTATCAGGGACCTAGGCCTCCCCTGGCGCGCGCAAGCTGATTCCGAGGCCACTGTCTTCGAGCGGCTTCAAAGACAACCAGTTTTATGACACTCCGGAATAACTACTCCCTCTTAATTACGATTAGTTCCTTAGCACCTCGATCTCACAATTCGGTAGCACTTTTTTAAAGGATTCGACGCCTGTATTTGTGACCTTGGTATCACAAAGGTTCAGTCGTTTTAAGCTCTTTAGCGACTTTAAATGCTCTAGACCTTTGTCAGTCAGAGGGTTTCTTTCGATTTGCAGCTCCGTCAGCTTCGTGAGTTTCCCAATCTCGGGTGGGAGCGTGGTAAGTTGGTTACCCTCGAGATACAACCACGTCAGGTTCGTGAGCTGTCCAATCTCAGGCGGAAGCATGGTGAATTGGTTTTCTCCGAGCTTCAGATATACCAGTTTCGTAAGTTTCCCAATCTCGGACGGGAGCGCCGTAAATTGGATACCACGGAGAGATAACCCCGATAGATTCGTGAGCTGTCCAATCTCGGGAGGAAGCGTCGAGAGTTGGTTACCTTCAATGTATAACCATATTAAGTTCGTGAGCTGTCCAATCTCAGGCGGAAGTTCGGTAAATCGGTTTTCTCCGAGCCCCAAATGCGTTAGCTTCGTGAGATCCCCAATCACGGGTGGAAGTGTGATAAATTGGTTATCATGGAGAGACAATCTGGCCAGATTCTTAAGCTGTGCAAGCTCGGGCGGGAGCGTTCGAAGCTGGTTGCTCCAAAGACTCAAATTTGTCAGTTTCGTGAGCTGTCCAATCTCGGGCGGGAGCGTTGAAAGTTGGTTGTCCCAGAGCCTTAAATGCGTCAGATTCGTGAGCTGACCGATCTCGGGCGGAAGCGTCTTGAGACCGTTCCCATTAAAGCTCAACTGCGTTAGCGTTTTGAGTTGTCCAATCTCGGGTGGAAGCCTAGTGAGTTGGTTTTCTCCGAGGTCCAGATGCTTCAGACTCGTAAGCTGGAAAACTTCGGGCGGAACCATCGTGAATTGGTTGCGCTTGAGTCCCAAATACGCCAGCTCCGTGAGCTGAGAAATCTCGGGCGGAAGCGTCGTAAGCTGGTTGTCATGGAGGGTCAAACCGGTCAGGTTTGTGAGCTGTCCAATCTCAGGGGGGAGTGCGCGGAGGCCGCTGAGGACCAGTAATTTATTCCCACGCTCAACGCATTCGCTCATCTTTTTAAGAGCACGTTTGACTTCGGGGTCTTCGGTTCTTGCAGCCGCCTCATCCAGTTTCGCGAGAACCGCTGTTCGGTCATATTCGACTGGCTTATCCTCGGCCTTGCTGAACTCGCAAGCCAAAGTCAAAAGCACAAAAGCAAGCAATACGGAGTAAGACGTTCGAACCATAATTTTTTCTTTGTAAAACATACGGCGTCTCCGAGATCTCTTCCTATTTGTCGACAGTAACGATGACTCGTAGGCCGTAATTGTAACGGACCGTCGTGGGACTTGTCCAACTGTTGCGTTGTGCGGACCGGGACACGGTGGGAACGCTGTGGAACGCCCCACTGCGCAGAGATGGCTTGTCGGTTTTCGTGGTATTCTCCGGATCAACACTCGGTGACCTGCTGTAAAAGTCCTTGTCATACCAGTCACGGCAGAATTCCCAGACGTTACCGTGCATATCATACAATCCCCAGGGGTTGGGTTTCAGTTGGCCAACCCGGTGGGCGTAGTCCTCCTTCTGCCCCGCGTTTTTTCCGCCATACCAGCCATAGTCGATGAGTTTCGAAAGGTCATCTCCAAAGGAAAAAGCCGTGGTAGTTCCAGCACGGCAGGCATACTCCCATTGCGCCTCGGTCGGTAGCGATACGGTCCTGCCGGTTTTCTTAGAAAGCTTGCGGCAGAACTCGGTCGCATCATAAGAGTCCACAAAGGCAACAGGATAGTCATCGAAGCCTTCTGGTCTCGGCTGCAGACGCATGTATCCCAAGGCCCGCTCTGCCTTCCATGGTTCAGTCCCCATCACAGCCTTCCACTGAGCCTGCGTTACCTCGTAGATACCCATGTAAAAGGGCTTGCTGATCGTTACCTCATGGACAGGATACTCATCGATTAGGTTCTTCTCGAAGCCCCCGAACTTCTTGACCGTTTCCGCCGGAGTGTGATGGTTGCCCATCATGAACTTACCAGCTGGAATCCGCACGAGCTTCATCGACACCCCTTTACCAAGGTCCAGCGAGAGCGCTCCCACGATCGCCGTGTTCCCAGACACTTCATTCGAAGGCTCGCCCTTTCCTATATTCTGCCCAAAGGCAACCGTCACCAAGGCTACCTGCGCAGCGGTTAGAAGGATTGTTATGAGTAAGACAGCCGAAAACGGTTTTAACCTTGGAATATATGGGTGAGTCATAACTGGTTCCTTTAAAGTGGACGATACGGGACTTAAATTATCGTTTTGTGAATGATTCGTCGGCAACGATACTAACAATTAAATCACGCAACTGATAATTGTTATTCTTTGACGCTTTCAAAAGGCGATGAATCACTTCAGCGTCTGAATAATTGATCGTTCTCCCCATGGCATATTCCGAAAGCTTTATGAGTAAGTTCCTGGCAATTTTATCTTGGTCCTCCAGCATTAGATTTTTTAAGCCTTCAATACCCGCTATAGGGCGTCCGTCTCGGTGAGAAGTAGAAGCATCGACCTTTGTGGTGGGTTCAAATTTTCTAGAAATCTTCTCGGTCTTCTTCGTTTTTCCTTCAGCGGTTACCTCTATCGTTGTCTTGGTTACAACAAATTTCTGATAATTTTCGCGATAACGGCCCAAAACATCAAAATTTTCCATGGCCAAACCAAAGGGGTCCATCTTGCTATGGCAGGAAGCGCATTGCGGATTGTTACGATGTTCATTAATCGTGTCTTTGATGGTGAAGGTTTCCGTAGGTGGTTTCAGGGCTCCTACTTCAAGATTAGCAGGAAGTTTTAAATCCAAACCGTAAACATTTTTAGCCAACCAGGCACCCCGATAGAACGGGTTGGTGAATTCCCCATTGGTATTCATCATCAAAATACCAGCTTGCGTCATCAGACCACCTCGCCGGGACTCTTTATCAAGTGTGACTTTTCGGAACACCTCTCCTCGCCGCTTCTTCTCATCGTTCGTTATGGGCTTCGAGTTTTTCTGGTTTACTATATCTGACAGTTCCGCTTCTTCAGGAATAGTCACCTTATAGATCTGATTAAGGGGTTGATTGATCACGACAAAATCAGATTTAATGAAATTGAGAAGGCTTAGATTCTCATTCAAAATCACCTTGAAAAACTCAATGCTTTCTTGCCTCATGAAGGGCCGAATACCTGCAAATCCTTTGAAGGTATATTTGAGGATCTCAGCTTGGGGATTAACGACGTCTATTTTATGAAGTTCGAGCCACTGCTCGGTGAAATCAGTAACAAAACGCTGAGATCTAGGGTCTTTCAGCATTCTCAAGGCTTCCGCAGAACGAACGCTTGGATCCTTTAACTTCCCTTCGGTAGCCAACTTGATTAAACGGTCGTCGGGCAGTGTATTCCACAAAAAGTAAGACAACCTAGAGGCAATCGCATACTCATTAAGATTGAGAGAATCACCTTCCTCCTTATACAAAAAATTGGGTGAGCAGAGCATTATCGTCAATGCCGACTGCACGGCATCGAGGACGTTTTCATTCGTTTCATATCGCTTCTTTGCGACGTCGAAAAATCGCTTCAACTCACTGTCAATCACCGGCCGGCGAAAGAGTTTAATGGCCAACTTTCTAATGAATTGTTGATATTGCTTATGAGGATCCTGGCCCTTCAAGTCTTCATAGTAGGTGTTGTAAAACTCGTTTTTTGGAGGCCAACTTTCATAGTAGGGACCTGTCACATCAGCCGAAATAAAGTGCAATAACGCCTTTGGCATTTTGGAGAACGCCTTGTCTGCCGGCAATGGCGGTATCGGCTTGAGTTTACTGAGATCCCTAGGCAATGGATAAAGATAATTGTAACTATAAATAACCGCATTCTGTCCTGGCTCCAAATAGATCCTTACTTTGTCACTTAATAAAAAATCCTGACTGCTGAGTGCTTTTTTGCTGAGTTTAGGATCTATATTAGTTGTAATTCTCAACCGTTCATTTTCTTTACCCAGGTCTACCTTGAAATATAAATCACGTTCTCTGAGAAAAGCGCCAGTAACGGTTGGATCAATAAATGTGAAATGCCCATTGACCTTCACATCATAATAGCCTGGCACTGTGTCACCATATTTTAATCCAAACCCACGGGAAGCATCATTATAACGATACCCTTCGGTTGTCATACCATCATTAAAAAATTCATAACCCGCGACTCCATCGCTACCTAATCTGCGCCCTAGACCGTTATCATAACTATGATTGGTTGTAGAAGGCTCGGGGATACCTCCCACGACCTTCCCTGCTATTTCAGAGGCGACTCGAAAATAGCTATCCATCGCATAGGGTGACATCACCAGCTTATCGCCTTCATTGTCAAAGCCATCCCTAGTGTTATCGACAGGTAAGTGGTTTTTGACTTCTAAGTCCGTGAAAAAAGCATCATTGATCGTGTTCTCATATTCTACGCGATTCAAACGTGTGAGCACGCCGGGCAACTTTTTTTTGATTGAGAAATACTGTTTGGCCAAAAGCTTCTCAAACGCTTCCAACTCTTCTGCCGAGGGCTGCTTCTTGGCCTTCTTGGGCGGCATTTCCTTTTCTCTCAACACCGTCAAGAGCTCATTGAGGAGTTCGTGATTGGCCCAATCTTTGCCATTAAATGTTTCAAAATTAAAATCGCCCTTACTCTTTTCATTGCTATGACAGCTCACACAATAAGCGGTTAAGAAAGTTCTGCTTCGTTCGAGCTCCGCAAGGTGTTTTTCAGCGCCGCCAGAAGTAGCACTCCCTAAAGCCACGACTATCAAAAACACGAGAAGGGAACACGACCTCATAGAGGCCATATTTTTGCAGACGATCGACAGATAAGAACTCACCCGCCGAAGAATTCTGGAGAATCCCACTACCTTAGTTATTGTTGGGCAGCTACTACAACTTCGCACTTTCACTACTGGTAGCAAAGCTGTCAATTTCGACCCCAAGATGCTGCAAGGCTGCGAGGTAGACATTATTCCGGTTGTCGGTGCCGTTAAACTTAATGTGCTTACCATGCTCAAAGCCACCGCCAGCGACAATCACGGGATTGTTCTTCATACCGTGAGGGCCTTCTTCTTTACTAATGCTCAGGGAACTAGTGATCAAACAAACCGTCTGGTCCAGTAATGTTCCACCCACTTTCGTCTTGGTTGATTTAAGTTTTTCCAAGAAACGAGCCGTCTGCATCATGTAACCTTGGTCAGCCTCGATATTTTTCAGCAGACCCTCTTTGGTAGCGACTTGGTGAGAATCAGTATGATGACCAAGCCAATTCCATTCTGAATAAACGTTGGCCACTCGGGTGACGTCATATTTGAATGCCAAAAAGAGCAAATCCAAATAAGTTGAACGTTGATTGAAGTGCGGGCACACTAAGATCTTCTGCGAATAGTCACTGAGGCCATCCGTTTTGAACTTTACGTTTTCAGGGAATGGCACTTCTACGTGCTTTTGATTCAGCCAACGTTCAGATCGTTGAATCGACTTTTCAGATTCGCGCAAACTAGAAAAGTATTCATCCAATTTGTCGCGATCTTCCCGAGAAACTTTATTCATCATGCTCTTGGCATCATCTCTACTGGCATCCAACATCGATTTTTTGAGCGCCAGCAACTCGGCACGTTTCGTCTTGTCGACTTTACCAAATATGGTTTGGAACAAAATCTGGACGTCCGCGATTGGGGAAACGGGCAAGCCACCCTTCCAAGAGATGCCATAGGAATTCCTCTGTTCAACGACCAAATTTCTAATGCGCGTGTCATTGCCGATATGAGAAGCGGCGACCTCATCAACCGAATCTTTAATCAACTGGGGATTTGCGTGGTCCGCATATTCCGCAAAAGCATACATCGTGCTTTCGTGATTCCCGTAGTTCCTTAAATTCGTACAGAGAGTGAAATCATCCTTTAATTTTTCCAGCGGCTGAAAAGTAGAAGAGCTCTGATAACCCCTACCCGTCGATGTCGGAAAGTTGTCAGAGCACATGCCATTACCGATATTCATGCAGAACAATCGATTCGCGTTCACGACATCATGGCCCTTCGCTTCTTGACCAAAGCTTTCCAATGCCGGCAAGGTCAGTAAGCAGCCTGCTGACTTCAACACATCTCGCCTATTCATATGGATACGTTTCTCTCCTTGACTCGTTTTCATACTCTATGACTCCCATTATCGAACAATTTGGACAATTTGGACATACAATTTGTGAAAAAAAACAGAGCGTTAAATTCCGGATGCTCCAATCAGCCTCATTTCTGTTCATAATTGGTCTGATAATAAATCGAAGTCATTATCAATTCAACGATCCGATTTCAGCTACTTGGTCGCAAAAACTCGATGCCTTTTAGTCACGGACACGACTAACTCGTTTACGCCGAGCGAGATATGGCAAAAAAAAGAGGTGGATCCCAGTGATCACCAATATGGCGAGCACAATGCCAGCGGGAAGGAAGACCCAAAGCTTGAAATGATCATTAAAAAAGGACCCGTCATGAATACTCTCGATTAGATCAGAACGGCGGAAGGCCACCTGAAGGATCTCAGCCGTCTCGGTGTCGATCTGGACTTCATAGCGGTTTTTGCACCGTAGTTTGACCATACCCTTGGCGGGCCTAACATCTAATCGGTCAACATCTTCCCAAGTCTCAATTTCTGCCTCTGGGACGGTCCTCGCCACCTCGAGAATGCGGTCAAAGCCAATTGCCGGTTCTGTCCCAACACCGCTCTGGGTTGGCGGCTGGACGTAGGGTGACACCTTCTTAAATTGTAGGACAATGCCGGAGAAGGTGATGATTGTGATTGGCAGCAGAGCGATGATGGATCCCCACCGATGAAACACACGACTTAACTTGAAGAGTTTCATAATGAACGCTACTTCACAATCCCCTGTTTTTTCTTCTGAATCTCCTTTGTATTGAGAACAAAAGCGCTTCGGCCATGAGTCCCCGCGACAAGGTCGCCGGTGCCCGCATGGAGCGCTAGATCATGCACCGCGCAGGTTGGCAGCGTTTTGCAGAGCGAGTACCAGGCCTTTCCGTTGTCGATCGAACAATAGGCCCCCAGCTCAGTCCCAACGTAAAGAATATCCTGATCAGTTGGGTCTTCACGTATCACATTGATTGATTCTGAGGGCATGTTATTTGCCAGTGATTTCCATGTCTCACCGAAGTCCGTAGACACATATAAATAAGCCTCAAAATCGTCCTCACGATATCCCGTCAATGAAACAAACACCTTACCTTCATCATATTTCGATGCGACGACACGACTGACCCATTTGTTCGGCAAGCCATTGTTGATCTTTGACCAAGTCGCACCATCGTCCTTTGTCACATGCACCTGTCCGTCATCCGTGCCAGCATAGAGCAAGCCCTTCTTAAGAGCGGATTCGGAGATGTCAGTGATTGTCCCAAACGGAACATCTCCCTGCCTTTCTGGGACCATATTTCCTGACAGTTCGGGGCTGATACATTTCCAACTGTCGCCGCGGTTCTCGCTCTTGAAAACCATGTTGGCACCAGCGTAGAGAGTCTTAGAGTTGTAATGCGATAGGATGAAGGGAGTCATCCAATTGAATCGTAATTTCTTCCCCTCCGGCGCTGGACCAGGTCGGATGCCACGACTTTTACCTGTCTTCAGATCTTTTCGCGCCATTGATCCAAACATGCCCTCGAGATACATCGTATCAAGATCGTTTGGATCAATAAGGGTCACGTAGTTGTCACCGCCATGATCCCAATCCCAGTGCTCCTCGCCAAGGACCATCGGCTTCGCTTCGCCACCTAGTATACCGTTATCTTGGGTGCCACCCCATATTTTATACGGTTCACGCGCGTCCACCGAGATGGCGTAGAATTCCGCGATGGGTAGCGTATTGATATGGAGCCAAGTTTTGGCCCGATCGTGCGAGAGATAGAGCCCGCCATCGGTAGCCAGCATAATGCGATCCGAGTCATCAGGATCAATGAACATGTCGTGATTGTCGCAGTGGGGAGTATTGCGCCGAGCTTTATACGAAAGCATTGGAACGGTCCGCTCGGAGATAATAGACTGGGTCTTACCCGCATCGGGGGAATAGAGAAGGTTGAAACCCACGATGAAGATCTCGTCTTCGTTGTCTGGCATGACCCTGATCAGGCAGAAATCATAACCAATTCCGGTTTTCACCTTACCCTCATGGGTTTTGCGCCAGCTTTCGCCCTTGTTGTCGGATCGATAGACTTCACCCCCAACGCCGCGGTGGTCACAGATGAGGTAAAGAACATTCGGATTGGAGGGCGCGATCGTGATCCCCATTCTGCCAACCTTCTCACCGGTGGGTAGCCCTTTGGTTAAAAGTTTCCACGTCTCGCCCGCGTCAGTGGACTTGTAAATTCCACTGCCGGGACCAGCGACAACATTATTCCAGGCCTTCCTATCGCGCTCCCAGGCAACTGCATATAGAGTCTTATTATCAGACGGGTCGATCGCAACTTCCACGACACCTACCTTCTCGGAAATAAAGAGGACCTTCTTCCACGTCTTGCCACCGTCGGTAGTTTTGAAAACGCCGCGCTGCTTGTTGTAGGTGTATTGATGACCGAGAGCAGCAACATACACGACATCATCATTCTTAGGATCGATGATGACGCGGCCGATGTGGTGAGTATCGTTGAGTCCCATGTTCTGCCATGTGCCCCCCGCGTCGGTAGATTTAAATACACCCGTCCCGGCAAAAGAACTACGCGCCATGTGCGGCTCGCCGGTGCCGACCCAGACCAAGTCCGGATCTTTATCAGATACCGTGACGACCGAAATAGAGGAAGTCGACTCGTTCTCAAAAATCGGTTTCCAAGTCGTGCCATTGTTAAGTGATTTCCATAGATTACCCGACCCAGATCCACAGTAGAGGGTCGATTTACGCTTTTTGACCGACCAAACACTCTCGATCTTCCCACCTTGGATCCTCGGACCAACAGCCGTCCATTCGACATCCTTAAATATTGACGATTCTCTCAGTGTCACATGGTGATCCCAGGCCTTCATACGCACTTCAGGCGGCGTGGCCGGGCCGACCTCAAATTCGGCCGCGAGGCATGGCGACATGATCATTGAAACCTTGAAGATACTTAAAGGGCTAATTCTATTTGTCATAAGGCTAAAAACATCCTGCCGGGATAGTTGGGGGGGTATACCGAAGCGTCGGTGATAAATTTTTTAGGTGAGGTTGTTCTATTTTCTAGCTGTATGGATAAAATTCATCGTCCACGACCTGATTGATCTTTCCTCAACTTCAACCCTTTGCTGCGCGCGTCCTTCTCTTTCATTCCGCATAACCGGCCTAATCTGAGATGCAAACGCAAATGGGACTCCCTGTAGATCATTATTTAGAAGATTTTGCCTTACGTTGCTTTTCCTTTCTAGCTTTCTCGGCTTCGATCCGCTCGTAAGCCTTGATCACCGCAGGTGGCCAGCGAAACTCGGGCGCATCAGCCGGATCGAAGCCACTCAAGTGCGGTTGGTTTAGCCTTTGCTCCACGGGCACATAAACCCATTCATTTTGTCGAAACGTGCTATCGAGTAATTCAGCGAATTTCGGACAATGTGTTTCCAACAATTTGCGGGTGGTCAGATGGCAGACAATCTCTCCTTGGGTCCCGATTACCGTGAACGAATCCGACCCTCTGCCAGTTTTCGGCTTCTTCCTTCCGTTGCACTCGAACCAGGTCTGAACCCCCTCGGCCCAGAACTCGGCGAACCCACCATCGATCGCGTATCCACCGAAACGGCCACTTTGCTTCGCTTCGTCGTATAGCTCCCGAAGTCGCACGTTGAACTCTTCGCCAAGGACACCGTGGATTCCATGGGCAAATTCGTGAATAAAAATATTTTCACCCTTATAAGGATCTCCCTTGAGGTTCAGCAAGTTTTCTTCGGCACAACTGACTGGCCTGGACCCTAGGCCTCGAGCGCGATAGGCCCACCAAAGTGACATGTTTCGGCAGTCGGGCAGGTCAGTCTGCAGTTCGCAGTAGGCCATCACAGCCACGAACATCTTTCGTTTTTCGCAAAGATCCCTTAGCAAATCAGGCCGATTGGCGAGCATCTTCTTGGCCAGATATCCAGCTTCTCCCAGAGCGTATAAGGAAACCTTCTCTGAACCTGCAACCACAAGCCCATCGGCGACAATGTGTTGTTTGTAAAACGGATCGAGCGTTTTTCGCAGTGCTTCGGGACTATACGGATTCAATATTCTTGCCCAAAACTCGAACCGCTTGGGCGAAAGTTTCTTCAACTCCGCCAAATGTTTGGGACCCGCGTCTAGACAGACCGCATACACCATAGCGAATTCTGCGAGATCTTCATGACGCACCGTGTCACCATAGTCAGAGACGGAGATCTTATCTGCTTTAATAACCTCTTCCCACTTATCAAGCACCTCAGAATCTAACTCTCTAGCGACCTGCTCCAGCGTGTGTCCTGCTTCGTGAGCGATCACCAAGGCATCGGCATGAGGAACCAGGTTGATATACCCCTTTCCGCCATGCGCTCTTGCTCCTCCGAGGTCCGCATAGATCGCGACCCCGTCTTCTCCTTTGTCAGACACAGCCACGCACGCACTCAGGTAGGAACTAGGAAGCTTTTCAAGACGTGCGACCAGTTGCTCGAGCTTTGCGCCAGTCGCATCTTCAATAGTCAGCTTAAACTGATACTCGTTGGAGGTCGCTACCCACTGCTTGCCGGCGACGCGACCATTTCTCATCTGGACGGCCTCGGGTCCAGACACCACTTCTATCTTTGTTTTACTATGCTTCCCAAACTCATCAAAGATCGGTTTGAAGTGCGATTTTAAATTGTCTTTTGCGCTAGCACCTGTAGCGATGGCGAGCGCGAGAAGCACTTCCTTAAAATGTTTTATTGGCATGTCTATGTTCTCTTTAGGTTAGGTTTGTAGATAGAATATATCTTTTATTTATTAGTGCTAAGTATCTATTGCCATCCCCCTCCCACTTTTGCGCATATCGGAGGACGAACGTCCTGACCTTCATGGCTCCCATCGCGGCTCAACACCTAGCAAGTTACGGACAAAGTAATCCTTTTGACGGCGTCTCCCGTATGCGGATCCAGCCGCGCCGTGACCAGCGCCGGGTATGATTAGCATGTCGAAATCACGATCGGCTTTGACCAAGGCATTGACGACTTGCATGGTCGAAGCCGGGTCGACGTTGCGGTCTAATTCGCCAACAATCAGCAGCAGCTTTCCCTGCAGCTTATGAGCATGAGTCACATTGGAACTTTCAGCATATTCCGGCCCTACAGGCCAACCCATCCAGGCTTCATTCCACCAAATTTTATCCATGCGATTATCGTGGCAACCGCAATCCGAGACAGCCACCTTATAGAAATCCCCGTGATTGAGCAGAGCTCCGGTCGAACTTTGTCCGCCGGCCGAACCGCCGAAGATCCCAACTCGGCTGAGGTCCATGTAGGGGTATTTCTTGGCAGCTTCTTTGATCCAGAGAATACGATCCGGGAAACCGGCGTCGCCGACGTTTTTCCAGCACACGTCGTGGAAGGCCTTACTGCGGTGCGACGTGCCCATGCCGTCGATCTGCACCAGAATGAATCCCAACTCGGCCCATCGCTGGGCACCGTGACAGGGTGAAAAGCTTTTCGGCACGAAGGACCCATGGGGCCCCGCGTAGATCTTCTCAATGACCGGATATTTCTTGCTCGGATCAAAATTCGAGGGACGAAAAATCACCCCGTAGATATCGGTCTTACCATCGCGACCCTTAGCTACGAAATGCTCTGGTCTTTGCCAGACGGTGGCTTCGAGTTCACTGGCATCGGACTCCTCAAGTTGGCAAACCAACGAGCCATCGCTGACCCGACGCAACTCATTCACCGGCGGCATGTCCACGCGGGAATACGTGTCGACGATGAACTCACGGTCCGGCGAGTATTCGATCGAGTGCATGCCGTCGCCGGCGGTCAATTTCACTAGGCCTGTTCCGTCGAAGTTGATGCGACAGTAATGGATGTAATAAGGATCCTGCTCGGGATAAATCCCTCCGGCTTGGAACCAGATCTGACGCTTGGCGGTGTCCACTCGGTCGATTTTTCGCACGATCCATGGCCCCTTGGTGATCTGGTTCTTCAGCTTACCGCTGCCGAAATCAAATAAGTACAAATGGTTCCACCCGTCGCGTTCCGACATCCAGATCATCTCGTTGGAGGACTCCAACAACTGGCGATGATTGTAGAAGGCATAATTGACAAAAGTCTTACTCGTGTCGTCGATCAGAGCGGTGACTTTTCCGCTCTCGGCATTGATAGCCACGATCCTCACCGCACCGTGTCCTCGTTGGTTGTAGTAGAAAGTGAACCTACTGGAGTCCTTGTCCCAGCGATGCGAACCGATGCTCCATGGGTTGGCGAAAAGCGTCTCGTCAAGCGGGACCTCCTTCTTCCCGGCGATATCGAACAGATGCGGCTTGGTCTGGGCAATCTGGTCACCCGGTTTGAGATAACTGTTCGAATGCAACTTCGGTTGCAACTGGTCCTTGGGCGAGGACTCGACGAAATGGACGATGTGCTCTTGAGCCTTCTTATGACGGAAACCAATCATTTTCCTCCGGTCGGGAGACCATCGAAAATTGCCTTGATAAGCATCGCCTTCCTTCCCGTCTGTCGTCAGGGCGATTTCCTTGCCGTCCCCGCCGAAACGAAGCCAGACATTGTGGTCCTTGATAAAGGCCTCGACCTTCTTTGCGTCGGGCGATTGAGGAAACTGCATTTCAGGGTCGACCGGTTTCTCGTGCGAAAAAGTCACTGCGGCCTCAGGTTGCGGGGATTGTGAGAAGAGCAACGTCGAGGACTCCTGCCGCGGAGCGGGAATTCCTCTGATGACCGACACCTTCTTGGCCCCGGGCGTATCTTCGCTGAGAGACTGATCCTTAAGATTGATTTTCCACGATTTGCCCACTGCTTTGAAGTAGACGGCCTCTTCCAGCAACCCCTTCTCATCGCCATCCATTTTCTTATATTCGATCGCGTCAAAGGGCAGCTTATGAGCCTCGAAGGCCTTGCCGGTTGCTTTCGCGAGATCCTTTGCCAACCGCTCGTGGTCGAAAGCTGCTTTTCGTTTACCCACGGTTGCGTCGACGAAAACGAAGCTCTTCCGGCCGTGTCCCAGATCATTGCGATACCAGAAGCACTTATTACCTGTCAGCCAATGCGCTTGCACCTTTGTCCGAAACACTTTGCCACCGGTGATACCACCGATTTTGTCGAAACGTTCGTAGTCCGCCTTGGTTCCTTGAGCTTGAAGCTTTGTGGCTGTTGAAATTAGAACCAACGCCACGGCGGCCCCCAACCAGCAGTTTGACGTCGAGAGACTAAGTTTTGATATTTTCATTTTTGATCTTTGCTATTGGTCGCTTGTTCGGCTCCGATTTTCCAGCTTTAAACTAATTTCATGAAAAAAGTAATGGCTGCAGAAGAAGCTAAGGCTGCGGAAGACATGGCCTCGTTTTGGGCGGCGCTAGAGGGCTATAAAAACATCGGTAACGTAAATGATCTTGATCTAATGGTCCCAAAGCGGAATCCCTTGCCATCTTTTTAAATTACGATTCCTGGTTGGGCTAAACCAACAAAATTCCACTTACCAATAAATTCCTTAGCTGCTAACCTTTGAAGCTATGGAAAATGTAATTCATGAATATGTGTTAGCTGCTGATGGACAAGCCATCGATTTTGACAAAATCCGCATAATTATTTTAGCTCTCGTAGCTTTAACTGCCTTAGTATGGTTTGTCGTAAGGCGCTTCCTAAAAAAATAATATTCATCGCAATTGCTGCGTATATTCTATTCCTAATAATTAGTAGCATATCAGCCCAAAATAGAGGCGCGTTTTTTTGGGACCAAGCAAATCTGGATTACCAGAAAGCCTGTTTACAAAATGAAAAAATGCTCGTCTCCCGCCTCACGGGAAAAAAGCATTCTCAGTTTTCTAGAAATTGGGGGAGGTAGCCCCTGAGAACTTAATCCTCTCTTTTTGCTATGATATTTTCAGCAGCTTCAAGATCCATGGCCAATGTAAGTGCGGTTGGATTATTCTGAATTAACAACCTAAGAGTGAATTAACCACCAAGTATCAGAAGCCTCGCTTTCT
>DCQM01000027.1 GCA_002323895.1 Akkermansiaceae bacterium UBA1518 | reverse complement strand
CAAGGACCTTCTTCCTCCACAGGCAACCACTTCGGGTGGAGCAATCATTGACACTACTCCGCTCTATGATGGTCTTGACCCTGGCGAAGTCGATCTCTTCTTTGTCTACCCTTGGCCCGGTCAGGAGGAGTTTATGATGGACCTGTTTGATGAAATCGCCAGCGAAGATGCCATTCTTTTAATCTACCAGGCCGATGGAGAAACCACCGTCCATCGCCAGAGCTTTAACGACCAAAATTAAATTCCTCTGGGGCTCCACTCACCATTCCCATTCAATTCTAAATCGAGAAAGAATCCGCCACCGATCTTCTCCGGAGTTACTCAGACTGCCCTCCCGGATCTTCAGCTGGAGCTGGTGCTTCATCTCTTCCAAAGACTTGGTTGAGCTCGCGGCGTTGCTCAGGCGAAATCTCTGCGCTTTGAAGTGCGGCATTCGCGGAAGCAAAGTCGCGGGAGCTCCAACGATGAAGCACCTCCCGCATCATCCCGGTCCTATGCCCATCGTCACTGAGACTGTTTGCCCAGTCGAACGCTGCCGCGGGGTCGGCAGGAAGCATCGTTTCGACCACCCGTTCCGCCGCCGCATCACGAACCCTTCCTTCCGGAAGCTCTAGGATCCACTCGCCGGCAGCCATGCTATCAATCCGCAGCCAACGCTCAGCCACCTCTCCAACCGCAGCGCGACGCACCTCCCCAGGCTCCGGAAGACCCATTGCCCAGTCAGCAGCTTCTTGAGGACTAGCCGCGGACCACGCCGAAGCGATTTCTTGCGCCATCCGCCGGTGTTCATTTGTTGCCCGCAACTGGGGCGAGAGACCTGCCGTAAGTTCACCGTAGATTGTAGCTGCTTTTCCCGGAGCATTTTCAGCCACTCCACGTAAGATTGATCGAGTGGCTCGGTGACGATCTACACCTCCCAACCCTTGCGCCCATTCCATCGCAGAAGCCGTGTCTTGGCTTGCCCAACGACGAGCCGCAATCTCAAGGGCTTGATGCTTCACGAAGAGGTTTTCTATTGTCGAAGCAAAATTAGCGGCGGCAGCTGGATCCGTCTCGGCCCATGAACTTACGACCCCACCCATCGCCCGGCTGCGTATCGCGGCATCACCTTGAGACGCTCCCCATTCCATCGCCGCAGTTCGGTCGCTCTCAGCCCAACGATGGGCCATCTCATGCACTAAATGTAAATTTTGCTCCGAGGTCGGGAGCTCGGCTACATATTGAGCAGCACCCGCAGGATCCTCTTCCGACCAGCCATGCAAAGCGCTATGTAAAGCTCGCCGACGATCACTTCCATCCAAACTTTCGGCCCATTCAATCGCTGCCTGACCATTCCGGCGACCCCAGACATTTGCGAGATGCTCCAACATGTGTCGGCGCTCTCGACCAGCCGGAAATGATTGTAAAAGTTGACTCGCGGTCTTTGCATCCATGCTCCCACCATCTTGGAGCTTTTCCATCGCATCTCGAAAAGATCCCAATACTCCCTCAGCTCCCTCTTCTCTTGACTCTTGGAGCTGTCGATCAGAATCACTTCGACCAGACTGAGAAGACATGATCCGGCTTCTTGATCCTCTCGAAGATAAGCTACTGGACTCTTTGTTTCTGACTCGCGCACCTTCCACCGCGGCCGTATCCTCCACGGGGGGGAACACAGCACGGTCCACCGCGACCCCTGCAGCAAAAGCAGCACCTACGATCAGACAAGAGCTTATGTTAAATTTCATCGGGCGACCAATAAGATACCCTACCAAATATTCGAACGAAACACTCTTTTTATAAGATTCCGCAGAATCTCCCCATAAAAAATACCTCCCGTATGGAAACTCCCTAATTCCAGGCGATTTTCTGTCCATTAACGAGAACCAAAGCCGATCAACTTGGATGCTTGCTCATTGCCTAGGAACCGATCTGCGTTATAAAGATCACTGTAAATGGAGCGCCTTTCTTTTATTCTCAGCATCGCACTGATCTCAGTCACTTTTTCACAGGAAGTGATCTTCAACCGCGACATTAGGCCCATCCTTTCAAACAAGTGCTTCTTCTGTCACGGCCCCGACGAAAAAACACGTGAGGCCGACCTTCGTCTCGATACCCGAGAGGGCGCGATTGAAGACCACGACGGATTCTTCGCGATCGTTCCGGGTAAACCAGATGATAGCGAATTAGTCTACCGCATCGCGGAAGCCACCGGCGATGAAGCGATGCCTCCGCCCCATGCCAAGAAAGAAAGTCTCACCCAAGAGGAAGTAGCTCTCTTTCGTCGCTGGATTGAACAAGGGGCTCCCTACCAGGGCCACTGGTCCTTCGAACCTCTTGCCAAGAGCGCCCCGCCAGCATCTTGGAAAGGCAATCCCATCGACTACTTCATCGACGCTTCCCTCGCACGTCTCGACATCAAACCCTCACCCACCGCCGATCGAGCCACTCTCATCAGACGACTCTCTCTCGATCTCACCGGCCTCCTTCCGACGCCCGAAGAAACTAACACCTTCATCAACGACAAACGCCCCGACGCATGGACTCGCCTTGTAGACCGACTCCTTGCGAGCCCGCACTATGGCGAGCGCTGGGGTCGGCACTGGCTTGATCAGGCTCGCTACGCTGATTCCCACGGCTACTCGGTCGATGGCGGCCGCGACATGTGGCCTTACCGCGACTGGGTAATCAAAGCACTCAACGACGATCTTCCCTTCGATCAATTTACGATCGAACAACTGGCTGGTGACCTCCTTCCCAAACGCACCAAGTCCCAGCTTATTGCCTCGGCCTTCCACCGGAACACTCTCATTAACCAGGAAGGCGGATCGGACCGCGAGCAATTCCGCGTGGAGTCTGTCATCGACCGCGTCAACACCACCGGAGCGGTTTGGCTTGGCCTCACCGTGGGTTGCGCCCAATGCCACACGCACAAGTTCGATCCTATCACACACCGCGAGTACTACGAACTCTTCGCCTTCTTCAACAACACCGAAGATGCCAACGGCACCGGTCCCACGGTGGAGGTCAAACAATTTGAGATCCTCAACAACGGCCCCAAACCTATCATGCCTGAAAAGTCGGAATCAGCGCAGACAGCCAAGTGGGTTCCGGTTCGTTACGAGGACTATCGTACTTCCTCCAACGTAAATTTAAAACGTCTCCCCGACAACTCTCTCCTTGTTGATAAATCCACCAAACAAAAAGAATCTTACGACCTCAAAATCTCCACCAATCTCAAGACCGTCGC
>DCQM01000067.1 GCA_002323895.1 Akkermansiaceae bacterium UBA1518 | reverse complement strand
GGTGCCATGTTGCATATTCAGCATGTCAGTTCTGCGATCGGAATGGAAACGATCCGTTGGTGGCGTGATGAACGGGGTGCAAAGGTTTCGGGAGAGGTTTCGCCGCATCACTTGATGTTCGCTGACGAGGACATTGGGGATTACGACACCCATTACAAAATGAATCCTCCACTTCGGACGCGAGAAGATAATGCGGCTTTGCTGCAGGGCCTCAAAGATGGCGTCTTTAGAATTATTGCGACAGATCACGCCCCCCATACCGACTTTGAGAAATCGCAAGCCTTCGTGGATGCTCCTAATGGTATCACTGGTTTGGATACCGCCTTAGTTTCGCTGCACGATCGATTTGTTGTGACCGGCGAATTCGGATGGGATCTCATCGTTAAGCGCTACTCAGCCGAGCCGCGGCGTATGATGCGGCTTGAAGTCGCGGAGGTATCTGAAGGCAAGCCGGTAGATCTGATCGTCTTTGATCCAGATAAGGAAACGACTTTCACCAAGGAGTTCATGAGGTCTAGAAGCTCGAATACCCCGTTTCTAAATAGGACGTTGAAGGGCTCAGTTGAGATGGTTGTTCTAGGGGATGAAATCTTGTTGGAGCGTTAACGCGACCGACCTAGGACTTTGAAGATGCTTTTGATGTAGCCTGCCTGCCTCTTGGCAGGGTGAATTGCTACGCTTAGACCTTTTCTTGCATCGCTTTTGGTGGACCGAGAATCTCGGCCAGAAGGAGCGCTTCCCGTGCTGCTGTTGGGCTTGAGAGATGGCGGTAAACCCTTGATTTGGTAGTGTCCCTAGCCTTTCTTGCGACCTTCTTTGTCCGCGCTTCAAGAGCCTTTAAAGCCTGTTTTTCAGCGGCGCTTAGTTTGGGAAGAACCGGCTCTGCAGGAAGAGGAGGAGGTGGTGTGACTTTCTTACTGGAGAAAGGGACAGCCTCGCTAAGCGGAGGAGAGGTCAAAGGAGAAATTTCGATCTGGAGGTCGCTTCGCTGCCTCGCAAGCTCCTCTTCATAGGCTTGATAAAGATCAGGATCGGTTTCTTCGCCGAGGGCCACCTCACCGTCACCCTTTTTTCTTTTTTCGAAAAAGGCTTTGATGGCAGCAAAAATGACCATCAGCAGCACTAAAATAGCCTGCGGATCAAGTTCCTTAAGAATGTCCATAACGAGAAGCGATTGGACTTAGGATTCTTCGGATTCGCTTGTCTCTTCCTCTCCGATCGAATCACGCATCTTAGTGTCGGCGACTACGTTTTCATATTTTGCGTAATCCATAACGCCAAGATTTCCATTTCGGAAAGCTTCGGCAATAGCCATTGGGACAGCGGCTTCAGCTTCGACGACCTTGGCCCGCATTTCTTGGGTACGAGCTGCCATTTCTTGCTCCGAGGCAACCGCTGCTGCCCTGCGCATTTCGGCCTTGGCTTGCGCAACTTGTTTGTCTGCTTCGGCTTGTTCGGTTTGTAATCGAGCCCCGACGTTATCAGCGACGTCAACGTCGGCGATGTCGATGGAAAGAATAGAGAAGGCAGTTGCAGCATCGACCCCTTTTTCAAGAACAAGGCGGGAGATAGAATCGGGATTCTCCAGAACGGTCTTGTAAGAACTTGCTGATCCCACTGAGGTCACGATACCTTCGCCGACACGGGCGATGATTGTTTCTTCGGTCGCGCCACCCACGAAGCGATCTAGATTTGTGCGAACTGTCACTCGTGCTCTAACGTTTACCCCAATTCCATCCTTTGCGACAGCGGTGATTTTGCTCACCCCGCTTGAAGGGTTTGGGCAATCGATGACCCTTGGATTGATAGAGGTATTGATTGCTTCGAGGACTGTTTTCCCGGTGTCCTTAGTTGCAAGGTCGATCGCGCAGGCTGTTTTGAATGGAAGTGAAATCCCGGCTTTGTCGGCAGCTATTAGCGCAAGAACAAGGTTAACGACGTCTCCGCCAGCAAGGTAGTGTGCTTCAAGTGAGTCGGTTGTGTAATTTAAGCCAGCCTTAGATGCCGTGATTCTGCTATTCACAATTAGGCTCGGGGGAACCTTCCTGAATCGCATCATGATGAGGTTTAAAAGGCTGACAGGTGAGCCTGATGAACGGGCTTGGATCCAAAGGCCAAAGAAGTTGATAAAGATAACACCAACGATAAGAAGGACGATGACCGCGACCGTCGCAAGAATAAGCTCAAAATTTTCCATGCCGAAGCTTAGGGCATCTGATGAGATCGTGCAATTTGAAGTTTGAATTTTGCTGATGTGGAAATGAGACTTCTCAGCGTGAGTAGCGGAGAGCGGTCAATTGGCGTAATAGCCGGAAATGGAATTTACCCTGAAACCTTCATAAAGGCTGCTCGTCGCGAAGGGATTCGAATCATAGTGGCGGCCTTTAAAGGAGAGACGAAGCCAGAGTTAGAAGCAATGGCTGACGAAATAAAGTGGTTTCGGGTCGGGCAACTGGGAGGGTTAATTAAGTTTTTTTGCCAAAAAGGGGCAAAAGAGGCAATCATGGTAGGTCAGATTGCGCCTCGAAATCTTTTTGATCTTTGGCCGGATCTTCGAACCTTGAAGGTGCTGCATTCGGTAAAAGAGAGAAATGCTGAGTCCTTATTTGGTGCGATTGCAAACGAGTTAACAAAGGATGGAATCACTCTGTTGCCGGCAACGACCTTTTTAGAGGACCAAATGGCCGTCGAAGGCCACCTTTACGGTCCTACACCAAGCGAGCGTGACTGGGAAGATATTCGCTTTGGAACAAAGATTGTGAAGCAGACGAGCGCCCTTGATATCGGTCAGAGTATCGTGGTGAGACGAGGCACCGTTCTTGCCGTAGAGGCTTTTGAGGGAACAGATGAATGCATCAGGCGTGGAGGGGAACTAGGGAACGGAAAAGATGTGACCTTGGTCAAGGTTTCTAAACCGGCGCAAGATATGAGGTTTGATGTTCCGGTGATCGGTCCAAAGACAATCGAGAGCTGTCAACAGGCTGGGGTGAGAACGATCGCAGTCGAAGCAGGGAAGACCCTTTTTTTGGGACTAGATGAAATAAAATCTAAGTGCTGCGAGGGAAAGATCACAATCGTTGGTTTTTAGGAAAATCGAAGGGCGGGGGACTTGACAGAGCACAATGAAATTTGAAGACTGCGCCCGCTTTCAGCAAAAGTAGGCCGGCGTGGCGGAATTGGTAGACGCGCGCGATTCAAAATCGCGTTTCCTCGGAAGTATGGGTTCGATTCCCATCGCCGGTACTTGCTGCTAACAAATTAGTTAGGGGGATTTGGGGGTGTTTCTTCTAGTAGAAGGTTCATCCTGTAATTGTGGCTAAATAGGCCTGTTACTTAACCTAAATGGGCGACAAATGGGCGACAGATTATTCATGGAATTGCAGATTCGTCTGTTGTTGATCGTCTAAGAGAGGGATTGGGGAATCTAATTGTTAACATGCTCTGGCATCTTGGTCTAAATTTGGACGGTCGATACGGACTGGCATGAGGTGGTCCCAGGTTGCCTTTTAGTGGCCCTAGGATGCGTTCTGAGGGAAACCTGAAAATCTAAAGAGATCTCTCATTATCAGTCATTTTGATGGCACAAAATTTGATATTATCGCGCCTGAACATATGGGGACTTCTTTTTTGGTATTCCCCAAAAAGTAAAACGTAATGAACAATATGAAAAAACTAATTCTCTCGGCGATGGCGATTCTAACGTCCTTCAATGCTTACGCAGATGATCAAAAATCTCCTTGGAAATTTCTGCAAGGTCGCTGGGAAGTCGAGGAGGATTATGGGTTTAAATCAGAAGTTTTTTTTAAAAAATTAAAGGATGGAGAAGGTGCAACCGGAAAATGGATTGATCAGGATGGAAATAAGTTTTCTGAACTTATTGGCTGGATGCCGGATAAAAAACAATTAGTAGCACTCGGGATTGGTAATAATGGAGCATATTGGGAATGCAACTTCACTGAGGTCAAGGTCAACCAAATCAATGGATTTATGGTCTTCAGAGATCAT
>DCQM01000134.1 GCA_002323895.1 Akkermansiaceae bacterium UBA1518 | reverse complement strand
GCAAAGAAAAAAGCAGCCTCCAAAAAGTTAGCCAAGAAGCAGGTTGAGGTAAAAGCCTCTCAGGAAAATGTAAAAGAGGATGCGGAGGCCGAGGAGCCGAAGAAAGAGGAGATTTCGGTGGTTGAGGAGAACGAAGCTAAAGAAGCCCCCAAAAAGGTGGAGACTCCTCCGCCCCCTCCACCAGAGGTGCCAGTGCAGATCGATTTAAGTAAATTCCGAAGGGAGTCTCTGAGTGCTCTTTATGATGAAGTTGAGCGCTTGCCGGTTCGTATTCCCAACCGGGTGACTCGCGCCCAGTTGGTGTTCACGATTCTTTCGTGTTACGCGACCCATGGAACTCGCATCGAGGGGGAGGGTGTTTTGGAATTCACAGGTGGGAATTATGCCATGATTCGAGATGAGTCTCGTAGTTTTAGGGCTTCCCCAGATGATCTTTATGTGCCGGCTCAGATGCTGCAGGAATATGGTCTTCGAGAGGGGCAGCAACTGAAAGTGTCAATCCGCGAACCTAAGCATCGAGACAAGTTTCTTTCGGTTCTTGAAATTCTCGAGATCGATGGCGTGGCCTTAGCTGATTATGGTCAACCGACTCACTTTGATTCGCTAACATCACTTTTTCCGGAGGAGCGCTTTGTGCTTGAGGGGGCCGATGATGGAGCGGGTCTTGCAACGCGAGTGGTTGATTTGGTGGCGCCCCTCGGGAAGGGGCAGCGAGGTTTGATTGTGGCGCCTCCCCGCGGAGGAAAAACGATTTTACTCAAGCAAATTGCAAAATCGATCCAGTTGAATTCGCCTGAAACCGAGTTGGTCATCCTTCTTTTGGATGAACGGCCTGAAGAGGTGACCGATTTTGAGGAAATGGTGGGTCAAAATGTTTTTGCTTCGACTTTTGACGAGCCTTCCAAGAGGCACGCTGAAGTTGCCAATCTTGTTTTGGAAAGATCTCGTCGACTGGTTGAGCAGGGGAAAGATGTTGTGATCCTTTTGGATAGTTTAACCCGATTAGCTCGGGGCTACAATAACGCGTCACGTGGTGGTCCGATCGGCTCGGGCGGAGTTAGTCCCAAGGCGATCACCGAAACCCGAAAGTTTTTTGGAGCGGCCCGGAATATCGAGGAAGGCGGGAGTCTGACAATTTTGGCAACTTGCCTGATTGAGACTGAAAGTCGTATGGACGATGTGATTTTTGAGGAGTTGAAGGGAACTGGTAATATGGAAGTGCGTCTGGATCGCGAATTGGCTGAGCAGCGGATTTACCCCGCTATTCATATTCCCCAGAGTGGGACGAGAAACGACGATCGGCTTTATCATTCTGATGAATTGCCACGAGTGCAGGAAATCCGGCGCCATCTTGCTAGTTTGCCAATTGGCGAGGCCATCGAGACCCTTTTGCGCAATCTGGCGCGTACTAAAACGAACACAGAACTTTTGTTGCAGGGAATGCGTTGAATAAAACAGATTTTTTCAAGTTTCTGTTGGATTAAGGCCGTCTGGAACTCGGAAATACCGGATTGCCCAAAAATTTTGGTGGGATGTAAAAAAAGTGGTTTTTCTTCCAAGAAATCTTCAGTTCACGTTTCTAAGAAAATAGACGAGTTGCTTTTTAATTTTGCGCTTGTCGCCTTTCACTTCAGGCAGCTAACCTCCCTTCAGGCAGAATTCTAAATTTGTGGTAATTCAATCGACCGAAATGTTGAACAAGAACAGTTTTTCGATTGATAGGATCCCCAAACATATGTAAATGCATTGCAAACACCTTCGAAAATGAACATCGTAAAATCTACGGCCCTGCTTGCGGGTGCCTTTTCACTGACAGCCACGCTGGCTCAGGCACAGTCCTTTTCGGATCAGTCCGATTCCTTTTTTCGGACTAATTCGTTGGATCTCTACTTCCGAGATACTAAAAACTTCAAGATGATCGGGCCGTATGAATCCGATTATTTAGGTGGTGAGTTAAACATTTTCGTTGGTGACGGGGTAACGTCTTTGCTGTCGTGCGCAGCAAACGGTGATGTGTTTTATGTATCGCCAAATATTCTTTGTCCTAGTGGAACAACGGGCCTCGTTACCTCTGGAGACATTGATGGTGATGGAATACGTGATACTGGTCGGTATTTTTCTATTACCCAGCCAATCCCTGCTTCGAATATAGAACCATTCAAGACTGACTTGGTAGAGTTGTATTCAGCTCCTCCTTCCGAACTTCCCCGACCGCAGGGGAGTTTTAGTTGGAAAGATAGGAGTAGGACTCTCTTTTATGATCTCATCAATGATCCGATCAATGGTATAGGATACGAAATAGCTATTTTTGAATCAAATCGACCATATCTGGGGAGTGAGCTTGAACGTCACAGGAGTGAAATTGTTCCAGGCACATATATTTTTAAGTTCCCTGGACTTGGTTCGACTGAAGATAATCCGAGTAGTTTTTTCATGAGCGTCAATCATCGTGAGATGGTGGAAGCGGTCCCCGGGCCTGGGGGGCGTAGTATAGATAGTGGAGGAATTGATGTTGGAAATGATTTTCGCCTTACCAATGACGACCGTTGGAATGAGGGAGTAATGGAGTTTGACCCTCGAATTGTCTTTAGCTTTGAGTGGAACGGCTTTAACCCGCAAACTTTCTCAGGCAATGATCGGCTTTTCTTTTCAATTAAGAATCGTGAGACAGAACAAATAGTCTTCCCGCCGATTCCTGACGCAATTCCACCGAATCCCCAGCTCCCTCAATTGATTGGTAGTAGTAATCTAGGGATTCCTACGGGTTATGATCTTGGTCCGGACTTCTTTACCCCTAATCAAGAGCTTGTGGCGGAGCTAGAGTTCGTCCGTAGATCGGCAACTGGTAACTCGCAAGATAGATCGACTCGAGTCTATCGATGGGACATAAATCTTATCGATACTTATCCCGGATTTGTCCGTGAAAACTTCGCTCCCGGAACTAGCGATGAGTTGCTTGCACCGGATGCTGATTTTGATGGCGATGGATACACCAACTTGGAAGAATTTGGTCTTCAAACCAGCGCAACGGATCCCTCCTCGATTCCTAATCCAACTCCGGTCCTTATTGGAAACGATCAGTGTTACTTGGAAATTGCTAAACGTCCGGCTATTGGATCACGTCTAGATTACATCATGCAATATTCCTCTGATCAGGAAAACTGGACCACGATTGAACAGGGCGACCCAAATTGGTTTATTGTATTTAATAATGATGAGAGAATTAGTGTGCTAAGTCGCTCAGCATATAACGCAAATCCCTGCTTCCTTCGTGTTCAGTTCGAGCAGAACTAAATTCTAATTGCTCGTAACCCATCACTCCAATTTTCACTTCGATTTTCTATGAAAAAGTCATCAATGACCTTACTAACACTCATCGCGCTGTCCGGCAGCTCGTTTGGTGATTCCGCGGCCTCTATCGTTAGTGGGCAAGCAAGCTCGCCTGGTAGTCTCCAATCTTCACAAAGCGGATTGATCAACAATCTTACTCTTTGTACTTACGAGCTCTGCCATCT
>DCQM01000040.1 GCA_002323895.1 Akkermansiaceae bacterium UBA1518 | reverse complement strand
ATATAAGTCCGGGAGTGCAATTTCCTACCCGCATTTAGTTCCGGAGTTGCCATTTTACGAAGGTCGAAATCTTGATTACGCTCCAAAGGCTCAACCTCTGCCTTTTCTGTTCCAGAAATAGACTCCCTAATATCTTCTTTTGAGCTAATTTTTCGGGTAGGCGTGTTAGGAGAAATCTCTCGGATTGTTGCTTTGATCTCAGAAGTTTCTGAATCAATCTTCCTCACCTCTTCCACGTAGAGATCTTTCTCCTCAAGGAATTCGTCCATCACAGGCACATCTCCAACCTCGATTTTATTCTTTAGGATACTTTCTTTACTGACCGGATAAGCTTTCACCACTGAGATAGGAATTAATTCAACAACCTCATCAAGACGAGTCACCGGCGTTGACTCAGCCTCATCCAACCGATTACGGGCTTCGTTGATCCATATCACGAGCTGATCAAGATTCGGTAGTTGCTCTACTAACCCAAGATGAGAATTCGCATTCTCGATTTCATCGAGCAAATTCTCGGGTTCACTTTGCGAAAGCGCTTCTAATGTTTCAACGCCAACTGCACCAAGAAGTTGCGCGTCATCCCCGCTGATAACTTGACTGTCTAGTAAATCGGCAACCTGCATTTCTGTTCCTTGAAATAAACACGATTCGAGCAATGGCTCCAACCTAAGTTTTATTTATGTTAAATTTGAGCGCATTTCTTGTAACTGGGAGAGCTTGCCTTCCCACTCGCCAAGACGCTCTCGCTCAACCCTCACGACCTCAGGGTTGGCATTCGTAACAAATTTCTCATTTCCCAACTTGCCCTTTGATCTTCCAACTTCCTTCTGAATTTTCTCGATCTCCTTATCGAGACGAGCTTTTTCTGCCTCCACATCAATCAATCCTTCAAGAGGCATAAACAACTCTCCAGATGCAGTGACCGCTCCCGGCGTTCCCTGTTCGGGAATATAATTCTCGTCCCGAGTAAGTCCCTCAGCCCCCACAAGGAGTGCTAAAGTCGCAGCCTCTGCCTCCAACCAGGAAGGGCCGGTCTTCGCAATAAACCTCACATCCTTGCGAGCAGCGAGTCGGTATTCAGCTTTTAAATTACGTAACTGGGCAGCTGTTTTATAAACAGCTGCTGCTTGCTCGCAACCTTCCGAAATCACTCTGACATCCACTCCATCAAGTAAACCAGAAACGGGAAGCTCCTTCTCCATCACAAACTGCCCCTCTTCAATGTAACCCATCCGTAGGCTCAACTCTTCAGTCAAGTGCGGCATATAAGGGTGCAGCAACTGAAGATAACGAACCATCACTGAGTCAAAAACACCAAGCGTAGTCTCACGCTGAGACTCGCTTGCATCATCACGCAGATCTCCCTTCACGGCTTCCAAGAATTTGTCGCAGAATTCACTCCACAGAAAATCATAGAGCTGCTGACCAACCTCATTGAAGCGATAATCGTCATAGGCAGACTCTTGATTTTTTGCCAATTGATCGCACTTCGCCAAGATATCTACATGATACGGTCGAAGTGTCTCGCACGCCGACGGTTCGAAATCCGCCTTTGAATCACTCCCGGCCATACGACGAAATCTGCAGGCATTATAAATTTTATTGGCAAAGTTTCGCCCCTCCTCAACCTGAGCCTCATCGAAACGAAGGTCAGCACCAATCGGCGCTGTTCTCATCAGACCGAAACGCAAACCGTCCGCACCATATTTTTCCATGAGGTCAATCGGATCGGGCGAATTACCGAGCGATTTACTCATTTTCCGGCCTTGGATATCCCGAATAATCGAGGTGAAGAACACGTTTTTAAAAGGCAATTCACCTTTAAAGCGGTATCCTGCCATTATCATACGGGCGACCCAAAAGAAGATGATGTCTGGCCCAGTCACTAAATCAGCTGTCGGGTAAAACTTTTTCACCAAGCTAGATTCCTCATCGAGATTCTGCATCGTCGCAAACGGCCAAAGCCATGAGCTAAACCAGGTGTCCAACACATCATTGTCCTGTATCCAATTTTCCGGATCTACCGGAGGCTCAGCGCTCACGTGTAAATCTCCCGCCTCCAAATTTTCGAGCGTCAAAGATTCCGATTCCTGCAACACTTCGACCTTCTCTTTTCGATACCACACAGGAATCCGGTGTCCCCACCAAAGCTGCCTCGAAACACACCAATCCTGGATGCCGTCCATCCAATTTGCGTGTGTCTTGGCCCAGCGTGCCGGACGGTAATTTATCTTTCCATCTGAAACTGCTGTCGCAGTTTCTTCGGTAGCTGGATATTTTAGAAACCACTGCATCGATATTCGTGGCTCAATCGGAACATCCGCCCGCTCGGAAAAGCCCACATTATTTTCATGCTCCTCCACTTTAATCAACAAGCCCATTTCCTCTAACATCGCAGCAGCCTTCTTCCGCGCCACAAACCGGTCTAGCCCATCCAAATCCGGAACTTCCGGGCAATTGACCGTCGCATCAGCGTGGAATACATCGATAATCTCAAGATCATTCCGTAGGCCGATTTCAAAGTCCGCCTTATCGTGAGCCGGCGTAATTTTTAGCGCACCTGTTCCAAACTCCGGATCCACATGATCATCCGACACCACTGGAATTTCAGCCGCTGGGAAGGGCCGCCTAACCAGCTTCCCCACATACTTGCCATAGCGCTCATCTTTAGGATTTACCGCAACTGCGACATCACCCATCAAAGTCTCGGGCCGCGTTGTCGCTACTTCCAAAAAAATTCCTGGCTCTTCAACCAACTCATACTTCATGTAGTAGAGTTTTGAATTCTGTTTCTTCGGAATCACCTCTTCATCCGACAAAGCGGTCCGCGAAACCGGACACCAGTTCACCATCCGCTTCCCACGATAAATGAGCCCATCATTGAAGAGATCCGCAAAAACTTTCGAGACCCACTTCGAATAGTCGGCATCCATTGTGAAGCGCTCACGACTCCAGTCGCAAGAGCAGCCCAATCGTTTCAGCTGCTTAATTATAATACCGCCATGCTTGTCCTTCCAATCCCACACTTTCTCTAAGAAAGCCTCGCGTCCGATATCTCGGCGCGTTTTCCCCTCCTCCTCCCGAAGCTGACGCTCAACCTTCGTCTGGGTCGCAATCCCTGCGTGATCGGTCCCCGGAAGCCAAAGAACTTCGCAACCTTTCTGCCGGGCCCGACGTGCCAAAATATCCTGGATTGTGTTATTTAAAACATGTCCCAAGTGTAAAATCCCCGTCACATTCGGTGGCGGAATCACAATTGAATACGGTGGTTTCTCGGAGGAAGGATCCGCCTCAAAACACTTAGCATCAAGCCAAGCCTGATACCAGGACTTCTCGACTTCAGTGGGCTCATAGGCTTTGGGCAGTTCAGACATCTTGTCGGATGAGTAGCTGACTCCCTCCCGCCAAGCAAGCACTACGGGGTTTGGACTTGGGTCCGTTACCCCCCAACTCTGGAATCTTTGATCAAACGTCCACAAATCACCCTTCTCATTTCCTCAAAAACAGACAGACTCTCCTTGGACAACTTTGGGATCGACCCCTGCTTCGAAAGAGATGTCTTCAGACCTCAAAAAGCGCCTTATTGGTCTCTGGCCTCGCTTCTCTAGGTGAGAGCCTTCAGCCAGACTAGCTAAATTCTTAAAAAATCAATTTTCGCAAATTCCGTAGTTGGCTCCCCCACCTCCAGACTTCTAAGCTCCTCCATCCCACTCAACATGGCTATCCAACAAAAACTCCTTGTCGCCAACCGTGGCGAAATCGCCATTCGCGTCTTTCGCGCTGCCACTGAACTCGGGCTTCGCACCGTCGCCATATACGCCGAGGAAGATCGCTTTTCCCGCCATCGCTTTAAAGCTGACGAGGCCTACCAGCTAGACGCCACTAAAGGTCCTGTCGGTGCCTACCTCGACCACGAAGGCATTGTCGCCCTCGCAAAATCAAAAGGTGTTACTCTCATTCATCCTGGATATGGATTCCTGTCCGAAAATGCCGACTTCGCCCGCGCCTGCGAACGCGAGGGCATTACCTTCATCGGCCCATCCGCTGACCTTCTAGGCTCCATGGGCGACAAAACCGCTGCTCGCGCACAAGCGATCGCAGCCAAAGTTCCGGTTCTTCCGGGCACCGACGACGCCATTTCCGATCCCGATCAAGCCCTTACCGTAGCCCATGAGGTCGGCTTCCCTCTTATCATCAAGGCCGCATTTGGCGGTGGTGGTCGTGGTATGCGGATCGTTGAAAAACCTTCCGAACTTCAAGCCCGCTTGGCCGAAGCCCAAGAAGAAGCCCAAAACGCTTTCGGAAACCCTGCAGTTTTTCTCGAACGCTACATTAAACGAGCTAAACACATCGAAGTTCAGATCCTTGGAGACCAACACGGTAATGTTGTCCACCTCCACGAACGCGATTGCTCTGTGCAACGACGCTACCAAAAAGTAGTTGAAATCGCACCCTCCATAGATCTAGAGGGCACCCTTCGCCAAGATCTTTGCCAATCAGCTGCAAACCTCGCCCAATCTATCGGCTACAACAACGCCGGCACTGTCGAATTCCTTTACGACATGGATTCCAAAGAATGGTTCTTTATTGAAATGAATCCGCGTATTCAAGTCGAACACACCGTTACCGAATGTGTTACCGGCATCGATCTTGTCCGCTCTCAAATACTCGTGGCACAAGGCAAGAAACTTCACGAACCCGAAATTGGAATCCCTACACAGAAAGAAATTCCCTGCAACGGCTTCGCTATCCAATGTCGGATTACGACTGAAGACCCTGAAAAAGGATTTGCCCCCGACTACGGCCGCATCACAAACTATCGATCCGCTGCCGGGTTTGGCATCCGACTCGATTCAGGAAACGGAGACGCCGGAGCTGTCATTACTCCATACTACGACTCGATGCTCGTTAAGCTCACCGCCACCGGTCGTGACTTCGAAACCGCCTGCCAACGAATGGACCGCGCCCTCCGCGAATTCCGTATTCGAGGCGTTAAAACCAATATTCCTTTCCTCGAAAACGTCATTGAAGATTCCACTTTCCGATCTGGTGATGCGCACACCAAACTCATCGACTCCCAGCCGAGTCTCTTCAGTTTTATACCGAAACGCGACCGCGCAACTAAACTCCTTAACTACCTCTCTGACCTGACCGTGAATGGCAATCCAGGAGCCAAAAACTGGCGCCCCGCCAAACCCTTCGCACAGCCTCGTATCCCAAGCAGCACGAGTGTCTCGACGGCATCTCCTTCCTCCAGAGAAATCCTCCTTAGCCAGGGCCCCGAAGCCTTTTCAAAATGGATTAGTCAACAAAAACGTCTCCTCTGCACTGACACCACAATGCGCGACGCCCACCAGTCGCTTATCGCCACTCGCATGCGCACTTTTGACATGCTTAATATCGCAGAAGCTTACGCGAAGAGAACTCCTGATCTTTTTTCGATGGAAATGTGGGGGGGAGCCACCTTCGACACCTCAATGCGCTTTCTTAAGGAAGACCCATGGGACCGTCTTCGCGAACTCCGCGAACGCATCCCAAACATTTGCTTCCAGATGCTCTTCCGCGGATCGAACGCTGTCGGTTACTCTAACTATCCTGATAATGTCGTCGCCGGATTCGTTAAACACGCAGCCGACTCCGGGATGGATATATTTCGTATTTTCGACTCCCTCAACTATTTGCCAAACATGAAGGTCGCCATGGAAGCTGTTCGCGAACATGGAAAATCTGTTTGCGAGGCTGCTGTTTGCTACACTGGTGACATCACCGACCCAAACCGAGCTAAATACTCACTCAAATATTACATCGATAAGGCCAAAGAGTTGGAAAAAATGGGCGCACATATTCTTTGTATTAAAGACATGGCTGGCCTCTGTCATCCTGCCGCTGTCACAAAGCTTGTTTCCACACTCAAAGAAGAAATCGGCATCCCCATCCACTTCCACACTCACGACACATCCGGGCTTAATGCTGCCTCTATTATGGCTGCCGCTGACGCTGGGGTCGACATCGCAGACATGGCTCTTGCCTCCATGTCTGGATCAACAAGCCAACCAAACCTGAACTCTGTCTGCGCCGCGATGGGTGGCCACAAGCGAGACCCCGGCCTCGACATCGAAACCCTCAACGAGTTTTCTGATTACTGGGAAGAGATCCTAACCCACTACGAACCTTTCTATTCCGCTCCCCGAAGCGGCACCGCTGAGGTTTACCTCCACGAAATGCCCGGCGGGCAATACACCAATCTCAAGGAACAAGCCAACGGCATGGGACTCGGTCACCGTTGGCAGGAAATAGCCCATACTTATGCTGACGTAAACCAACTCTTTGGCGATATCGTCAAAGTCACTCCCTCTTCCAAGGTAGTTGGAGACATGACCATGCTTCTTGTCACACAGGACCTGAAAGCTAAAGACCTCCTTAACGGCAACGCGCCCAACCTCGACTTCCCCGAAAGTGTTATTGATATGCTGGGGGGTGGCCTCGGTCAACCCGACGGTGGATGGCCCAAAGAAATTCAGAAACTGGTTCTGGGAGATAAGATCCCGGTCACAGTCCGCCCGGGTGAACTCGCACCTCCATGCGACCTAGATCAAACTAAGGCTGAACTCAGCCAGCAACTCGATCGCGAGGCAACGAACGATGACCTCTACAGCCATCTCATGTATCCTCAGGTCTTTTCAGATTATTTGGATTCACTGAAAAGCTTCGACCGCCTCACCGTCTTACCCACTCCAGCTTTCTTTTACGGACTTCAAATTGGGGAGGAGGTCCACGTTGACATCGGCCCGGGAAAGACCCTCTTCATCAAGCTCATCTCAATTGGCGAAGCTGACGGCGAAGGCCGGCGCACTCTTTTCTATGAACTAAATGGTATGCCCCGTGAGTGCGTTGTAATTGACAAAGCTCTTGGCAAGGAGTCGGTAGCCAACCTCAAAGGAGAGCCCGGCAACGATCAGCACATTATCGCGCCACTCCCCGGAATGATTAGCGAAGTCGCAATAAAACCGGGCGACGAAGTCAAGGAAGGTGAAAAATTAGTAGTTCTAGAGGCTATGAAAATGCTTACGACGGTGAGTGCCCCGGCAGATGGCGTGATTGATGAGATTCTTCTCAAGAAGGGCCAGGCTGCCGACACTGGTGACTTACTAGTAATCGTCAAATAGACCCTACCGGAATTAGGTCGCCATCAACTACAGATCTCTTCGAAAACCTGTGTCAGAGAACAAGAACTCAAGAAACTTACATCTTAAATTGAGACCTGAGGCTGAGTGAGCGACAGAACTGGTCTAATTGGCCGGTAAAGAAAAAGTTTCAATCGGACTAAACTTAAGATGACACGTCGCACTTTCCTCACCTTCACCTCGATTCTTGCTGCGATCGGCCTAGGCTTCTTTTTCGGTCAAAACGCCAAGCTTAATCCAATTCGGGCCTCTCGACCCATCGCAGAGAAAAAGTTCAATGCCCCACTTATCGGAATTGCCAGCCTCACCAATGATAGCTACGTCCTCGCCGTAAAGGAGGCAGGCGGAGTTCCAATCGTTCTTCCAAACGGTGATGGCTCTTCCGATAAGATTGCAGAATACCTTGATCTTCTAGACGGATTGATCATGCCAGGAGGTGCTGATATCCCTCCATCAGAGTGGGGAGAAGAACCACATCCCACGACACAGATTCTCGAAGAGAATCGCTACCTGTTCGAAAAAGAACTCATAACCACTTGGATCAAAAAGACTAACAAACCCTTGCTTGGAATTTGCTTGGGGAGCCAATGGATCAACGTCGTTCACGGTGGCTCCTTGATTCAAGATATCCCATCTGAGTTCGGAGTGAACCATCGAGGAGTCACCCATCAAGTCACACTTGAATCCAGTTCGCGTCTCTGCGAAATCTTCGGCGAGACAAAACTCTTAGTAAACTCATTTCACCACCAAGCGGTTGGCCGGCTCGGCGAAGGGCTCAAACTCGTTGCAAAGAGCCCCAACGGAATCGTTGAAGCCACTGAAACAACAGACCCAGATCGTTTCCTCATCGGAGTCCAATGGCATCCCGAAAAAATGGCCCCAAATGATCCCCTGCAAGCAAAACTACTTAAGGCCTTCGTTCAAGCATCAAGGAAATGACTTCTCAAAATAATCAAATGACTAAATTTCTAATCGCTCTATCCCTGAGTCTCTCAGTCTCTCTGAACGCGGTTCAAAAACCCAATATTCTCATCATTATTGCTGATGATTGCACCTTCAGTGACCTCCCAATAAATGGCGGACAGAATGCCAAAACTCCTCACCTAGATGCTTACGCGAAACAATCACTTATCTTTAATCGAGCCTATCTAGGAATGGCAATGTGCTCTCCGTGTCGTTCCGAACTCTACACCGGGCGATATCCTCACCGAAATGGCTGCGCTTGGAATCACGGCACCTGCCGTCCCGGGACTCGAAGTATGCCTCATATTTTGAGGCCACAAGGATATCGAGTCGGACTAGCAGGGAAAACTCACGTTAAACCGAAGGCAGCTTTTCCCTTCGAAAAAATTCCCGGCTTCGATCAAAATTGCGTTCGTAACCCGACCCAGCCTCACGATCTCTCGGGAAGCAAGGAGTTTGTTACCAGAGATTCGGATCAACCATTTTGCCTTGTCGTGGCGCTTACCGAACCACACGCACCTTGGGTCATGGGCGATGCTTCAGCTTACCCACCCGGAAAAATCAAACTCCCTCCCTATCTTGCCGATACGCCAATGACCCGGCAACAATATGCTGACTACCTTGCTGAGATCACCTACATGGATTCCCAAGTGGGCGAGCTCCTATTACTCCTCGAGGAAACCAAAAACTCTGATAACACCCTCGTTCTCTTTACGAGCGAGCAAGGCGCTCAATTCCCTGGCTGCAAATGGACAAACTGGGACAACGGCCTTCACACTTCGCTAGTGGCTCGTTGGCCCAAAAAAATAACATCAGGCCGCACCAACGCGATTGTGCAATACGCAGACATTCTCCCTACGATTCTTGACCTCGCGGGCAGCAAACCTAACCCCAAAACTTTTGATGGCCACAGTTTCGCAGGTGTCCTCTTGGGAGAAGCCTCTGATCACCGCGACTACGCCTTTGGTATGCACAACAATTATCCGGAAGGGCCCACTTATCCCATTCGTTCCATCACCAATGGCAAGTGGCGTTACATCCGCAACCTTTCGCATACTTCTCTCTATATCGAAAAACATCTCATGGGCAAACACGAGCACAACCCCTACTGGTCAAGCTGGGTGTTTTCTTCTTTCTCAAATCCCAAGCACGAGATGCTCGTCAACCGATTTATGAAACGCCCCGCCGAAGAGTTATATCACACCGATGAAGACCGTTACGAAATGACTAACCTAGCCAGCGATCCAACCCACGCCAAAATTAAAGAGACGCTCGCCACCATCCTAGACCAGCACCTCAAAGACCAAGGTGATCCCGGCCTCTCTCTCGACACCAAAAAAGCGCATAAAGCCGCCGCAAACCTCACACCCTCCTTCCAAAGCAGACCTTAGGATCTCAAACCTCAATGGCGAAAGCGCTATACCCACATATTATCACGATTCGCGGTGACAATTTAGAATCTTAAAGCAACGCGAAAGACACCAACGCTTGCGGGATTGCTCTCGCGGGATTACAGAGGTGGTGTGAGTGCTTTAGATCCTTATCAGATTCGCTCTGCCTTTCCCATTCTCAGTCAGGAGATTAATGGGAAACCTCTTGTTTATCTCGATAATGCGGCTACTTCGCAAAAACCCCTTTGCGTCCTTGATTCCTCTCGGGATTACTACGAGAAGATCAACTCCAATATCCACCGAGGAGTCCACAAGCTATCTCAGGCCGCGACCGCGGCACATGAAACTGCCCGCGATACGATTGCAAGGCACCTCAATGCAACCCGGCCCGAGGAAATCATTTTCACTTCAGGCACTACGGATTCAATCAATTTAGTCGCTTCCGCTCTAGGAAGGTCTGACCTGTTGGAGAAGGGCGACGAAATCATCATCTCGGGATTAGAACACCATTCTAATACCGTACCATGGCAAATGCTTTGTGAACGACTGGGAATAACTTTGAAAATTATCCCAGTCCTCGATAACGGCACCCTCGACCTTGAGATTTTCGAACAGCTTCTCTCCGAAAAAACAAAATTGGTCTCCGTCAACCATGTCTCGAACGCTTTCGGCACTGTGAATAACATTGCTCATATTTGCTCACAAGCAAAGAAGGTCGGAGCTCTTACTTTTATCGATGGCGCTCAGTCTGTTCCTCATTTCTCTATTGATCTTCAATTGCTTGATTGTGACTTTTACGCTTTTTCTGGGCACAAAATTTATGGACCTACCGGGGTAGGCGTCCTTTTTGGTAAATACGATTTACTCTGCGAATTGCCTCCTTGGCGTGGAGGCGGGGAAATGATCAAGGAAGTTACTTTTGAAAAGACGACCTACAACGTGCCTCCCTTCAAATTCGAAGCAGGCACTCCAAATATTGAAGGCGGGATCGCGCTCGCCACGGCATTCAACTATGTGAATAACTTGGGAATAACCAAAATCGCGAATCACGAAGAAAAACTCATTCGTCGAGCCGCTGACATACTCGCAGATTTCGAGGAGATTACCTTATATGGGCCGGACGACCGTATTGGGGCCATTTCGTTTAATTTTGAGGGGATTCATCACTACGATCTCGGCACTTTACTCGATCAAATGGGGTTTGCACTTCGCACTGGACACCACTGCTGCCAACCGCTGATGGCTCGATTTGGTGTGACCGGAACTCTACGCGCTTCCTTTGCCGTCTACAACACACTCGAGGAAGTGGAAGCGTTCGGTGAAGCGCTTCAAAAAGCTCTCATGATGTTGCGTTGATTCCATTGCGTTTTTTGGTCTCCACGATTATTGGTTCTTTGTGACTATCACCGAGAAACAACAAGAACTCCTCACAGAACTCGATCTTTTTCAAGATTGGACGGAGCGCTACGAATACGTCATCAGCCTAGGCAAAAAGTTGGCGCCAATGAACGAGGAATTGCAGACCTCAGATCGTCTCATCAAAGGCTGCCAATCCCAAGTTTGGCTCGATTCCTCATCCCAAGATGGCAAGATGTGCTATCTCGCAGACTCAGATTCTGTAATAACTAAGGGAATGATCGCCCTCTTCGTTCGTGTTCTAAATGGCGAATCCCCCGAAGATGTCATTACGGCAGATCTCTCCTTTATCGATCAAACTGGGCTCAAGGAGCATCTCGCTCCGACTCGCGCAAATGCCCTCACCCTAATGGCTGCTGAAATGAAAAAAGGCGCCCTAATTGCTACTCAACGCTAAATCTTCCATGGAAATTTCTCTCGGCCCGACCAAGGTGGAATTACTTCCAGGTCGGGCCGCTTTTTTGCCCGCTTCTAAATCTCTAATCGTCGCAGACCTACATTTAGGAAAAGCCGCCACTTTTCGGGAACGCGGGCTAGCAGTCCCCGAAGGTTCCAACGCCTCCGACCTTTGCCAGCTTGAAAGTATCGCAGATTTTAAGAAACCAAAACAACTTGTGATTGCCGGAGACCTGTTTCACTCCGCCGATGGACTGAGTTCATCAACAATCGAATTATTTGAAAATTGGCTTCAAAGATTAGATTTACCGGTACTTCTCACCGAAGGGAACCACGATCGCCGCTCTTGGTTTTCCCGTTATCAGTTTCCAATTGATGTCAGTCCGCATCTAAGAGTAGACGGGGTGACTATCACTCACGATCCTGACGATCTTTCGGTAACAGAATACGGCATAGCAGGCCACCTCCACCCTGGTATACGAATCAAGGAGGCACCGCGCCAATCACTCAAGATTGCCGGCTTTTTAGTCCGACGCTCAAAGCATCTGATCTTACCTGCCTTTTCAGAATTCACTGGAATAAGTCCACTTAAGATTAGCGAAAAAGATCAATTCTTCACCGAAATCAAGGGAACAATCTCAGAATTGCCAAGCGAGCTAACTTCGGCCTAACTATCTTCTATTTGGTGCAGAACTTTTTTACTGCCTCCCCACTTGGAAGCTAATCTCAGCCATGACAAGACGATCTTCTAAGTCTACTCTAATTGCTCTTTGGCCCGATGAATTGCAGATGATCGATATTTCCTCCACTTGCTCCATTAGTTACCAACACGATTGAATTCCTTCCTTTTCGAAGTTCCACCCTAGCAGCCATTTCCTTCCAAGTGCTCCATCCTCCTGTGCCAGGAAATGGAAGAACAGAATGTTTCTCACCATTTACGATTAAATTGAGAGGGCGAGCACTCGCACCGAGAGCGTAGCGAATCAGGATTTCGCCCTGACCCTCCCTCCCACTCTTAATTTCCCACTCTATAGACTCGTTCCCTTTATCAAAATCAGCATAGCCAGCCCCCGTATACCCATCGTGCGAATTCGAAGTTTTAACTCCTTTGAGCTTAGCGTCAGCAACCTGATAAACCTTCCCTTTCGGATCAATCACCTTAACTGGCTTTCCAGAAGAAGAGCCCTTCTTTTGTGTAGTTCCGCTGGCATGAAGCGGATCAGGAGGAGTATTTTCAAGCAAACGATTCAGAGTATACGCAAAGTAGGAGTTGGCCAACGACGTTCCATCTGCGGATTTTATTCCCTTAATATTCACTTCGTGAATGTGCCAAGCCTTCAGCTCTTCTAGGTGGACATCGACCACCTTTCCATCCTCCGAAACCTCTATCGATTTAACTTTCACCGGGCTAACATCAATCTGAGGAGAACCATAAGTTTTATGATATTTATAATAGTATCGTTTGAAGGGCCAATTTGCGACCTCTCCTGCCACCTTAGAATCTATTGGTTGAGTGAATAAAAATTGGAACCCGGTTTTTGTAAGCTTCATCGAAACGGCCTCAAAAGGGTCTACTCCATTCCACTCAACACGTGAAATCCCCTCCCCACCGGCCCAAGTATGTTTGGTGTGCCCGACATAAAGGCTGCCATCTGGAGCCCACGCCATGCGATTACAACCGCGCGCGAGCGCGCCGCCGTCAATGAAGGGAACACAAGCCCCTTGAAGCTCACCGCCGACCTCTTCTAACATAACTCGCACGATGCGATTTGTGTTCATTTCACCAACCAGAAGCTGTCCAGTAAAAGGTCCGAACCTCGCATCTGGAGAAATCGCGAGAACTTGAGTTGGGGAGTTCGCCATTGATCCATGAGGAAATACGACCGCGGCTCGGGTTCGCATCCTGGCGAGATCTTGGGGATCAGCTTTCAGTGGTGCACCTTCAAACCCCGACTTCCAAGTCAGACTGGCAGCGTGACCATAAAAGCGCCCTTCTTTAACATGGAACAGCTTACTCGAACCAACCCAATCACCTTGGTTGTCAGTGACGAAAAGGTTTCCTTTTAAGTCAAAACCAAGTCCGTTTGGAGTCCGATGCCCATATGACCAAGGGATCGTCTCTCCATCCTTGGTCAATTTCATCACACAACCACGAAAAGGAGTAGATGAGTGCATACGACCTGGCCTTCCGCGTGAATCAAACTTTCCTCTAACGATCGGCCGAATCCCGTCTCCCGAAGAGCCAGTGCCCAGAGAGAAAAAGTAGTTTCCCTCCTTGTCTTTTACCGGAGTGAAGTGGAACTCGTGGTAATTCCCGGACATGCCGAATTCATCTGACATTACCTGATAAAAATCAGCTTTTCCGTCACCATCGGTATCACTCACACGAGTCACTTCGGGGCGTTGGGAAATCACTAACGAAGAATTAGACTCAGCAATAACACCCAAAGGGTTGTGTAATCCCTCTGCAAAAAGCTGCCAACCGGAGGTCTTAGGATCATAAAAGAAAACTTCACCGCTAGGTAAGCACACCACCATCCGTCCATCAGGGAGAAAATCAAGACCATCGATTTGCTTCGTCCCAAACTTCGAGGGTGGATTAGCAATTTGAGTCACCTTATAATTGGGAGATGTCTCACCGAAGGCGAAATTCGCAAACAATGACAACATGAGTAAGTGGTTAAGATTTTTCATTCCTTTGATCCTTGAGTTTGGGTGGCAGCGGAGGCAGCGGGATTCTTTTCAATGATAGTGAGATCAAACTCCATAGCCTGCTTCGCAGTGAGCTTCAGAGTCCCATCACTAGAGATTTTTCCAGCAGAACTTGAATAGCTCGAGGAACCATCCGGAGTGAGCTTGAACGTGATGGGGATCTTTGGAGAGACTGAGAACTTGCGAGTGATCCCTAAATTATTCTTTGAAGCCTGGATCAGTTCTCGAATCTCGTAATCGCCAATCTTATAAATAAATTCGGGGTATCCTTGAATCAGCCGATAGCCTTTGTATTTCGGAGAAGCCTCGACACCTTCAATCTTGATCGGAAAATCAACCGCTTCAGTCGTATCATAAAAGGGTATGCTTCTCGCAGTTTCGGCCAAGTGCACATAATCCTCCGGCTTAAGTTTACTAGATCGAGCGCGGTAATAAGGAAGCCCGTTGAACTTTGCTACCGGTTTACCATTACTTGACCAATGCACTTGATTTCCGCGGATAAATCCACCCTTAGTCCAAGCATAGCGCAAACGACATTCTCCGGCATCCCAGCAATAATAGTGGTTTCCAGGAAGAGCCACTGCAAAGGCTGCTGGTGATGCCCCAGGCATAAAAGTGCGGTAAACAACCGGTTCGTTTATCACCATTAAGGAGTCATCGAAATCCGGAGTATAGGTCCCGTTTTTCCTTCCTCTTTTATTGTCAAAAGGAAAAGCTTTCAGCAAAGTTTGCGGCGTGTAAACAGCCTGAGGAAGTGTCTTCCTCGCTTTTGCAACCTGGGCAGCAGTCACAGCAGCACCCTTATTTCCCCAAGCCTGATTCACGTAAGTGATCATATCAGCGATCTTCTCGTCATCGAAAAGAAGCTGAGGTGGCATCGCGGAGTAATATCGGTCACCATTCACTTTAACCGGCCCGGCCATCCCGCGCAGAACGATTGCAATCGTCCGATCTGAATTCTCCAACCAATCGCTCCCAGCCAGTGGTGGAACCGATCCTGGTTGTCCTTTTCCATCAGCCATATGGCATGCAACGCAAGAGCCTGCCCCGTTGTAGAGATCCTTGCCCTTCGCAAGAGTTGCAACGTCCCGAGCAGAACAGGCCATACCTACGATTGAAACTGAGAAAAGGGAGATAATAATCTTCTTCATTCTAATAACCTTACTTACCGCTGATTGTTAATCTACCAAGTAAAAAGAGTAATCTTCACTTCCTTCACCACTCTAAAAACGATAAAAACAAGGCCGCAACTGATCATCTTGATTGAGTTGCTACGAGGGGAGCGCTAAGAATTAAGAATGCCCCTGCGACGCTACCTGCTCCTCACCCTCCTAGCTCTCTTCCTTGGATCCGCTTGTTCAGCTAAGCAGCCAGAAAAAATCCTCTTTATTGGAAATAGTTACACAGGTGGCATCCGGAAAATGGTGACCGAATTGATAAAACAATCACCTCACTCAGAAACGCATATCTCATTTATCAACCCTGGCGGAAAAACTCTCGAGTTTCACCTTAAGGACAAGGAAACGATCGATAAAATAAAACAAGGAAAATTCGACCTTATCATTCTTCAGGACCAAAGTCAGTTTCCCGCACTCTTTCCAGATCGGTTTCAAAAAGCTGCGGTCGCCTTAGCTAAAATCATCAATAAATCCGGATCCAAACTCGTCTTTTATGAGACTTGGGGCAGAAGAGATGGTGACAGGAAGAACAAAGAACTATTTCCAACCTACGAATCTATGCAAAGCGCACTCAGCAAAAGCTATCTCTCTACCGCTACAAAATGCGTAGCAGATATCGCTCCAGTCGGTTCAACTTGGAGAATGGTAAGAGAAAAGAATCCAAAACTTGGAACCGAGCTCTACCGTAGCGATGGAAGCCATCCCTCTAACAAAGGTGCTTATCTCGCTGCTTGCGTCTTTTACACAACTCTATTTGGTGAAGATCCCCGCACGCTAAAGTTCAACGGTGACCTACTTACGTTCGAATCTGATCTCATAAAGGCAGCCGCATTTTCCACCAGAAAAAATTAACTACCATTCCTAGCACTTGAAAAAAATTGCCATCAGCTCCTAGATAGAAAGCCAGCTTCAGAAATAAGTCGCGATCACTCATGGGTTCAAAAAACTCCGTATTTCGTTCCTGATACCACCGGAATTTGTTGGATTTAGGGCGAAATCAAACCGCTTGAGTTGGATCAGCCATTGAAGAAACTCAGCAGACGGCCATTAATTCTAGGATACCGGAATTGTCTTTTTTTGCTCCCCGACTTCGAGGCGACGCGCTACTAATTGTATGTGCTTTTTGATAACCGTATTGCTGAACTTCGAGCCGAGCTCAATCGACACAACCAGCTCTATTATCAAGACGCCAAACCAGAAGTTTCGGATGCTGAATACGACCGACTTTTCCGAGAACTAGAGGACCTTGAAAAAGCGAATCCCGAATTTCATGACCCAAACTCGCCGACCCATCGGGTAGGTGGTGATCCACTAGAAACCTTTGAGCAGCGAGCGCATCTGCTCCCAATGCTTTCAATCGATGACCTTTTTTCTGAAGAAGAAGTAAACGAATTTTTTAAGCGGCTCCAGAAAGGTCTTAACCTTAAGGAAATACCACTCACCGTGGAACCAAAAATCGACGGGGTTGCCTGTTCCCTTGTTTATCGGGAGGGATCACTCGACTACGCCCTAACCCGCGGTGACGGTCACCGTGGTGACGATATTTCACAAAATGTTCGTACAATACGCAATATTCCTCTCAATCTTAAGAATGCTCCGCCGCTCCTCGAAGTTCGAGGTGAAATCTTTATGCCTTCAGAGGGCTTTGCTAGGCTCAACATCCAACGCGACGAAGCTGGACTCGATACTTTTGCCAATCCACGGAACGCAACAGCCGGAACTTTAAAATCACTCGACTCAAAAGTCGTAGCCTCCCGGCCCCTTGCCTTTTTAGCCCATGGTCTCGGGGCAAACGAGGGAGCAGATATGGAGAACGAAGACGATTTTCGTAAGCTCCTCGATAAATTCCAAATCCCTCGCAACTCACCAGTTTGGTATGTTCATACTCTAGACGAAGCTCTGAAAGCGATTCGTGAACTTGACGACAAGCGCCATGACCTCGGCCATGGAACTGACGGAGCAGTCATCAAGGTAATCAATTTTAAGCAACGTGAAACCCTTGGCTTCACCTCGCGTGCGCCGCGCTGGGCTGCCGCCTTTAAGTATCCCCCCGAGCAAAAGAAAACCCTTCTCAAAGACATTACGATTCAAGTTGGCCGAACCGGTGTCCTCACTCCGGTCGCTGAACTCGAACCAGTGTTCGTATCAGGCACAACTGTCTCCCGAGCCACTCTTCATAATCAAGAGGAAATAGAACGCAAAGATGTTCGTATTGGAGATACCGTAATAATCGAAAAAGCTGGGGAGATCATTCCTTCGGTTGTTTCGGTAGTTGTCTCGAAACGCCCGGAGAACACCCCGCCCTTCCACCTACCTACAGCTCTTGACCACAAATGCCCTTCCTGTGACGGCCCTATTGAAAAGCCAGATGGATTTGTTGCTTGGCGGTGTGTCAACTTTGAATGTCCTGCACAAGCGGTGACTAGTATTACCCACTTTTCCGGACGCAAGGCCCTCGATCTCGATGGGCTTGGCGAATCCGTCGCAATCAAGCTGGTTGAAACCAAACTTGCAGCTTCCCCGCTCGAACTCTTCTCACTCAGCCTTGATAATCTCGCCAATTTACTTCTCGACCCCGCCAAATCATCCGATGGCTTGACGCAGTCCAAGGAGCGTCGCTTTGGGGAAAAACGAGCAAACACCCTAATTAATTCTCTCATCAAAGCCCGTGAGGAAATGCCATTAAGTCGCTGGCTTTTTGCGATGGGCATTTCCCAAATCGGTGAGTCAGCCGCGCTGGAACTTTCACGGCTTCACGAAAAACTGAGTGATCTGCCCGAGTCACAAATCGTCGCTGACCTTGCCGACCTTCCAGATTTTGCTGAACTTTCTAAATCAAAGCGCAAGAAGGAAAACCATCCTCGACTTCAGCAATACAAGATTGATGACAATTTAGGACCAGTGGCAGCTCAGCATCTACGCACCTTCTTTCGATCCGAGGCAGGGCAAACCGTTTTAGAAAAACTCCGCGAGCTTGGTATCAATCCAAAATCCGATAATTTTGCACCCGACCCTACTGCTTCCACAGAGGGACTACGATTCACTGGCAAAACCTTTGTGATTACCGGAACCCTTTCAGCTCCGAGGCAAGAATTCAAAAAACTTATTGAGAAGAATGGCGGAAAGGTCAGCGGCGCTATCTCTTCAAAAACTGACTTCCTTCTTTCCGGCGAAGGAGGCGGATCAAAGCAAACTAAGGCCGAATCTCTTGGCGTTCCGGTGATCAACGAAATCGCACTCAACGAAATGCTCAAGCAGCCCCCTACTTCAGAACAATGAATTCAAAAAACCACCAGGCTTACTGGTCGAGAAGGTCTGGCCGATTCGCTCGAGTTCGCTCAATAGACATCTCTGCTTTCCATTCCTCAATTTTGGAGTGATGTCCAGAGAGCAAGATTTCTGGAACCTTAAGACCTCGAAACTCGATTGGCTTAGTATAGGCCGGCGCCTCCAGAAGATTCGGATCAAAAAAAGATTCATCCACGGCCGATCGAGCATCGCCAAGTGCACCGGGAAGGAGTCTTACGATGGCATCTGTCACAACTGCTGCGGCAATTGCACCATTGGTCAAAACGTAGTCACCAATCGAGAGCTCCAAATCTACCAGCTGCTCAATCACACGATGATCAACGCCCTCGTAATGGCCGCATATGAAGATTAAATGCTCTTCACCCGAGAGCTCTCTCGCCTTTTCTTGCTTAAAAACACTCCCTTGCGGTGTGAGAAGGATTATCTTGGATGATTCCTTCCTCAACTCCTCAATAGCGGCAAAAATCGGCTCCGGTTTAAGCAACATTCCCTGACCACCCCCGCAAAGATAATCATCAGTTTTCCGATGTTTTCCTGTCGCCCACCTACGAAGATCGTGGGCGCAAACCTTAACTAAGCCGGCTTCTTGGGCACGTTTCATCATACTCTCGCCGAGAGGAGCGATCGCGATCTTGGGAAAAAGCGTTAGAATATCGATGCGCACAGTTGTCGAAGGAGAATATTGACTCAAGCATCTACATTTTCAAGAACTTCGACAAGCTTGGCCAGATGAGGTCTTTCAGGCAGATTGACCTTTTCACCGGCAACAACAAAGAGGAAGTCCTACCATTGAAATAGAACTAGCTAAATCTTCATCTTTTCTATTCAACGATCACCGGGGTCCCAACACTTGCCGCTTCATAAAAGCGAACCGCCATTTCTTTGGGCATTCTTACACAACCATGAGAAGCAGCATAACCAGGAAGGTGTCCGACGTGCATTCCAACTCCGCCATTAAAGCGCATGAAATAAGGCATAGGAGCAGGTTCAAAAACCTGTCCCGGACCCGCCCGATGCTTCCTCGTATCGGCATCATCATTTACAATCTCTCCGGTGGCTAGATCTCGAATGACGCCATAAAGAGAAGATTCATGATCAATGTCCTTCTCAGTCACTTTGAAGGTTCCAGCTGAAGTGGCACGAGTTGAAGTTCCCGTCGAAATCGGGGACATTCCCACCACTTGGCTGCCCTTGTAAAAATAAGCTTTCTGCTCATCTCGGTTGATTCGGATTAAGGGAGGATCTTCGACAGCGTCGCCATCCCAATACCCGCGCTCATGAGCCATCGGTTGGCGTTCATTAGTCGGAGTCGCTGAACGAAAACCATTGAGATAGCCACCGCCAGCCTCTTCTGAAACTGGAAGAACACAGGATTGCGAGACAATCCCAATCGGAATTAACAAAAGTAATGCCTTCATAAAGTATTATGGTTAGTTAAACTAATCCCGAAATACCACCGGGGTCAAGAGGAGGAATTCAGCCGGAGAAGAGCAGCAAAAGCACCATCGGATTGATCTTTAAAGGGTAGAAGCTGATCACTCTTCTCAAGCGAAAAGGTTGGGTGTCTCTTTAAAAATTGGGTCACTAAATCAATGTTTTCTTCCGGATCGATTGAACAAGTAGAATAGAGAAGGCGCCCACCTGGCTTTAGGCACTTAATCGCTTGTTCCAAAATCTGATTCTGGATCACCAATAATTTCTCTAAATCAATTTTTTGAATCCGCCATCGCGCGTCCACTCGACGACGCAGCACCCCGGTATTTGAGCACGGAACATCAAGTAAGATAGCATCGCAAGCTTCGAGCAATTCTTCCGGTGGAGCTTTGGTCCAATCATGGCAAGACACTTCAGCAATTTTCACACCGCATCGTTCAAGGTTTTCGTTAAGACGCGGAAGTCGCTTCTCATTAGAATCCATACAAATCAAACGCCCTTCATTTTTCATCAATCCCGCCAAGTGAATCGCCTTACCGCCTGGGGCCGCACAAGCATCCAGCACTATCTCACCTGGCTTGGGTGCCAATAATTCTGGCGCATGTGTCGTTGAGGGATCAGTCACATAATAGTGACCATTTTCTACTGCTTCTTTGGCGCTCTCAGGTTCAGGACTCCCGGAAGGTGGAAGATTCAAAAGATTAGGTCGATAATAAGACTCAGCCGGCAGATTATTCCAATCCATCAACGCGACCGCGTCCTTTTGACCAAAAAGCTTCTTCCAGCGTTTCCACAACCAGTGGGGATGCGAAAACTGAATTGGAAGTTCAATATCGGGAAGCTCGCGCAACAGCCTCATTCGACAGTGTGCTGCCTTCCGCAAAACCGCATTGATTAATCCCTGCACCGGCTTGCGAGCACAAGCCACAGTTTCGTAGATCGCAGCATGGTCCGGAGTCCGCAAAATCAACAATTGAAAAAAACCAACCCGTAAGACATCTCGAGTTTCAGGGTCCAATTTCCCTTTTCGAAACATCCCTATCCAGTGATCAAGCAGACTTCGATTCCGCAAAACACCGAGTAAAATTGTTTTAAGAAAAGCACGATCTGATGACGACAAATGGTTACGCTCAGAGTGGCGTTCCACAAGAGAGTCCGCATAGGCATGACCTTTCGCCCAAGCTCTAAGGGCAGAAACCGCAGCGCGGCGAACGTTCTTATCAGACTTTGGCATAAGTTACTTAGACTATGAAATTGCTTGGGAAATATGACACCATTCGTCATCAAGAGTCACTCCCGGTAACGGAATCTCCTTTCCGGCACGATGATACCAGTAGGACGCGTTTCCAAGATCACCTTCCTCTCGATGTAAGTAGGCATGAATCCAAGCTCCATCGGGATCGGGAATATCCTGACAAAGATCATGTGAATCATCCCAGCGCCCCGCCTTGACTAACCAAAGAGCTTGTTGGCCAAGAGAGATTCCAGCAGGTGGTTCGGGGTCGGATTGCGCAGAGCTTGCGAGATCAACGGCGTTCATGTCAGGACTGTCTTGCCAAATCCCGCAGAGAAAGGAAGTCGGAACTCGATCAGTTGAGCGAGAATTTAAGCCTAAAATAAGACTTTTGGCTCCTTGGTATAATCTCGAGCCCCTCAGCAACTCTGATCACATCAACCACCTCCCAATTTTCCAAATCGCTTGAGCCCTCAATTTCCATAGTCGCATCTGGCCGATTTGGGAGTATCCCAAAGGGCCAGATGAACTTCTTGTCTCTTGCAACCAACTCAAAGGTTGGCCTGTCACTGGCCAAGCTTGGATTCGTTCCAAGCACATATTCTGAGAGTTCATTGAAACCATCCCCATCTGAATCAGCCAAAAGATTGACCTCACCTCCCAAAAAAAAGGCACTCCAAGTATCGATATTCAACAGGTCAGAAATCACTAAAGAAACCGAGAAATTACGCCCTCCAACAAAAGCCGGGTCTCCCGATGGTATCTGAATTAAAGCTGTCTCGGAACCTTCGATTATAGAATCTGGAATCACCCTAACTGGAATTTCGAGAGAAACCTTTGCCGCGGGTAAAACAACTTGGGGATTGATCAAATAATCTTCCGAAAAAATCGCACTTCCTAAAAACTCGAGCGGAATACTTAACGAGGAGATAAGTGGTAGATTGGTTTCCAGTGCTAAAATCGCAGAGGAATCTGGATAATTCTCATCAATCTCTCCACTTTTGAGAGCAAGCGTGACTTCGGGACGGTGTGGCTCACAATCTTCCGCCAACATTTCCATTTTCACATCGTCGATCCACCAACCACCGCGCGCCGAAGAAGCATCATGAACCACCCGCCACCGAAATTGAACAATCTCACCAGCCCACGCTACAGGAAGCTTAACCGAGACTGGCGTGAAACCTTCAAGGATACCCGACCAAGCCTGCTGCCCCATGATCGCAGAACCAAACCCTTCACGAATAATGCGATTGTATCCTCCTTTCGTTATGACACTTGGATCAAGCAATAGATCAACCCACTCTCCACCGTCCCTTGAAACCTCAAGCACGGCCCCATCAAAACCTGCTTCAAGACGGTAAAGATGGCTGAAAGATAAGTCACCTCCACCGGAGGCCAACTCAAAGACAGGAGATAAAAGAAATGCCTCACCAGCTGAATCACGCCCCGGAACAAAAGCTGAATGGATCGGAGAATCCCAACGAGAAGAAACCACATCCCACTCTTGACCTGATCCAGATGTCTTAGATTTCCAGTCAACAGGTAAACCTCTCAGATTTTCAAAATCAACATCAAAGGCAACTGGCCGAGTCAACACCCCAGCTTCGAATTCCAAGTTCTCCTTTAGCAACTCCCCTGACCCATCCTCAATCTTAAGATCAATCATCAAGAATTCTCCGCAACTTCCAGTTGCCCCTACCACAACTTCAATGACACCCATTTTACCAGGCTCCAATTGTAGGGGTGATGATTTATTAAAGAGCACCGCATTATCCGAAACTAAAATATGAGTTAAAAGTGGCCCACTCGCTAGTTCCCCATCATTTCTAACCTCAATCGCCAAGCGGATCGTCTCACCAGGATCCAGACGACCATTTTTAATCGTTCCTGATTCTTCGATAATTCTATGACCAACCAATTTTAACCACGGCGCCGGAACCCTCGCCATCAGCTCAATCCCTAACTCATAGATCTGTGCTGCATTCGTTTGGTCACCAGAAACCCTCAGATAAAAACAACCAGTCGAAGGTAAGCGAAATTGTTCAATTCTTTCGGTCTCTCCAAGACCTCCTAATGCAGCTTCAAAAAGAATTTTTTCTCCGTCCTCGGCAAAAATTTGGACCGATAAATCATGGACCTTTGAAGAGTCAAATCTAGTTCCTTGCGAGCAACCAAAATCAGTCTCCCCCCCCTCTAGATAAGCCCCTTCACCAGGAACAACTTCAACGTTCAACCTTTGCCCAATTAGCCCTTCAAAGCGGTAAAAGTCTTGATCTCTATCATCATCAATACTCAACCTTATAAAATCGACCTTCGAGCCTTCAATTAGCTCAATTGGTTTAGCCGCCCGCACCGTGTCATTATTGCGGAAGTCTCCATGTAGTTCGAAGCGATCGCCATAAAGACGCTGCAAAGACTGGAACTCATCGAACTGCGGCCCCCGAAAACTAGTAGTCAGACTTGGTTCCAACAACTTAGTTCGATTAATGGGGCACACATGCGCCAACCCGAGACTGTGTCCGAGTTCATGAGTAATCGTATTAAAGAGCCGAATCGAGCTACCCGAGGTAATTTTAAATATTCCATCACTCGAATCAAAGATCATGTCTCCATGATCAGGCGGAAAAGCGATTGCTAGATTACCGCTATTTCCATCTAAGCCTCTTGCCGCAATCCTAATATCACCGCGTCTCCCCAATTCCCCTAGGTTCGATGAATTCACACTGACACCATCATCTATTGGTTCGTATACTAGGGTCAACCCACAGGTCGCTGCCATTTCTTCGAAAGCACTTTTAAAAATATCAAACCACGGTTGATCTGCAGCAGCTCCACTTATTGAACCCCCATAAAGAGAGGCCATCCAGGATCGGAAATTTGATCCAACCGCAGACTGATTCATTAAACCGGGTATTGTCGTATTATCAGGAACAATACTCCATGTGATAATCGAGGTATCACCCTGAGCAGAAAAAGAAAAGCCATCTGTGGCTGTCTTAGTCCAACGTCCTTCAGGCTGAAATTGATTAGCCAAAACCTCATAGCCCCCTCCAGACAAACCAGTGAGCTTTTCGACTTCATGGTAGAGTTCTAGCTTAGCTCGATCAACTCCTTCATCCCAACATAACCAATGCCGATCCACTCTCTTCGCCGATTCCAAGTGCACAAGGTAACCTTTAAGCTGCCTTTTATCTTGTTCACAGAGTTGAGAAAGGAGATCGGGATGCAGCGAATGAAAAGAGGCTTCTGGCACAGCCGTTTTTTCCAGTTTTTGGTCAGACAACCTAAAATAGTCGGGCCGATTGATTGAGCTCGTCATTGGCGAAACATTATCACCTCCCTTCCCTCCCCTCTGCAAAGCTGGAGACGATTCCGCACTCCCAATCTTTCTAAGGCCCAATCCAGTATCCCTAGATGTTGAGCCGCGTTCGTTTCGAGCGACATCCAGCCCACAAAAACAAACAACTAATAAAGGAAATACCAACACGATCACTCGCTGTAAAACGGTGGTTGAAATCCGTTGGCTCACCTAGAAAGATTAGCACCTTAAGAGAAGGTCTGTCATCCAGCAAATCTCATGGTTGTCAGATGACAAACTCCATGATCAGGTCTACCAAAGCAATGAGTGAAGAAAACATCGACCCGATTGGGCGTCCACGAGAGTCCCGTCACCCCAAAATAAAGAAAGTCCTCAAACCTTTTTTGGCAGGAATGGCGACCATCGTTCCTATTTTGGCAACCGGTTGGATTGTCGTTCTCGTTTTCCGCCTTCTTCACAAGATCGGTCTC
>DCQM01000016.1 GCA_002323895.1 Akkermansiaceae bacterium UBA1518 | reverse complement strand
CGATTTTCACCGGTGGATGGAAGCTCACCTGTGGGTCATGGATCATCCCTTCTATGCGGTGACGAATGCGGAAGGGGAGTTTGAGATATCAGATCTCCCGCCAGGAGATTACGAGGTTTCTGCATGGCATGAGAAGTTGGGTGAGCAGAGTCAGAAAATCACGGTCCGCAAAGGTGGCAGTGTTTCCAATTTTAAATTTTGGGCTCGGTCGGAGTAATTGTCATTAAGATTACAAGCTGACCGTGAAAAACGTCCTTACATTTCTGAGTTTCCTGTCGCTGACCTTTTCCGGGTTGGCCAAGGACAAAGCACCCAATGTTGTCACTCTACTTGTCGACGATCTCGGTTACCGGGACCTTGGTTGTTACGCCGGTCCGGTGAAAACTCCTGTTCTCGATAAATTGGCCACCGGAGGCGTGCGCTTCACTGATTTCCACTCGGGAGCCCCGACATGCTCTCCCTCGCGCGCTACTTATCTCACAGGTCGCCTCAATCCTCGCACCGGTGTCTACTCCGTCCTCGACGAGCGCTTTCACCGCATGCATCTCCTGAAGAGCGAGACGACCATCGCAGAAGTGCTCAAGAAAAACGGTTACGCCACCGCTCACTTCGGAAAGTGGCACCTCGGCATGCCCGTCCAAAATCGCGAAAATCCTACTCCCGCCGATCATGGCTTCGACTACTGGTTCGGCGTCGTCAATGGCCCGGGCCCCAGTCACAAGAACCCGACCAACTTCATGCGCAACGGAGCGCGCATCGGCAAGATCGAAGGCTATTCCTGCCAGATCGTCGTCGACGAGGCTCTCACTTGGCTCAATCAAAAGCGCGACGGCGATGAACCCTTCTTTCTCAATCTCTGGTTCAACGAACCCCACGACCCGATCGCTGCGCCCGACGAGATCGTTTCCCAGTATGGCGCACTCAACGAACGGGAAGCAATCTACAGCGGCACCATCGACAATACGGATCGGGCCATCGGGCGACTCGTCGAAAAACTCGAAATACTCGGTGAACTCGACAACACGATCATTATTTACTCCTCTGATAATGGCAGCTATCTGCAGGAGCGAAACGGTGAACTCCGTGGCAAGAAGGGAGCGCTTTTCGAAGGCGGGCATCGCGTTCCGGGTATCGTTTATTGGAAAGGCGGAATCCCCGGTGGCCGGGTCGAGGATGAGCCGGCCGGAGCGGTTGACCTACTGCCCACCCTCTGCGGGTTGATCGGCATCGACAAACCCGAGGAAGTCCATCTCGACGGCTCTGACCTCGCGCCTCTGCTTACTGGGACGGGAACCTTCTTCAGGCATCAACCTCTCGTTGTGATGAGTGATGCAGGCATGGTCATGAGAGCGGGGAAGCACACACTTTTCGCCTCCTCCACGGCGAGATCGCCAATTGACATTAAAGCTGCGGATCGACTCATGGAACAGGTCAAGCAAGTCCTCGGTGATGATTTTGAGAAAGAACTGGACGGAATGAATCTTCGCTCCCGGATGTTCAACGGGAACTTCGCCAATCCCGAAGCCAATCGACTGAGGGCGCAATTTCGGAAATTGTATTACTTCCAGGAGTCCTGGATCCCGGAACTCAAAAAGAGCGGACTTGGTCGCGTCCAACTGTATGACCTCTCTAAGGATCCCAGTCAGAGAGAGAATATCGCACTGAAGCGCCCCGAACTTGCCGCCCGATTGAAAGAACAAGCTGCCGCTATCTACCGGAGTGTCATGGCGAATGCTCCCGAATGGTCTGCATCTGAGGAACTGTCGTCCACGAAGAAGCCACAAGTAGAGATTCCTGCTCGACCTGCTGCCGAGGCCTCCGACAAGGCAAAGCTCCTTGCTCGCATCGATAAAACTACACTTCCTAAGGATTATCACGGAAGCCGGCACCAAGCCTACGTCGATCGCGTTATGGCCGGGCTGAAGCCAGAACAACAAGCTAGGGTCGGAAAACTCTGGAAAGAAAAGCGCCGCCTTGATCCCGACATGCCAAATCCGGGAGCCTCTTTTATTAGAATTCTCAAATATCTCGCTGGGGGTGCTGCAAAAGAGGGGACTGATAAAAGAGGCACAAGCTTGCTCAGGCAATCACTTGAGCCGCTCATTGAGTCATCATGTATCGAGTGCCACGATGCCGATACAAAGACCGCTTTGAATTTCGAGAACTTGGGGTTTGATCTTGAGAATGAGGATGCCTTTCGGATGTGGGAGAGTGTTTATGACATGATCGTGTCCGGAGAGATGCCGCCGAAGAAGAAGCCGCGGCCTGATCCGGATTCGAAGAAAGCCGCGCTGGCAACGCTTCATCAACACCTTCGCGAAACAAGTTTGGCGAAGCAGATAAAGGACGGACGAGCTCCGGTTCGGCGTCTGACACGGACCGAATACGAATATACCTTGCACGACCTGCTCGGTATTGGTGGCGATCTTGCTTCGAAGCTACCGCCGGAAAGTACGACCTCCACCTTCGACACGATTGCTGCGGATCAAGGCATTTCCACGGTTCACATCCGCAGCTATCTTGCGGCGGCAGACCAAGCGATAGACGAGACCATCGAACTACGACCGAGACCTGATCGCAAACCACACCTGATCGATTACCCTAATCATCCTTATCTCCAGATGTGGTTTAAAAGGGAGCTGCGACGCGGCGGCAATACTGTGAAGCGAAGAAAGGATGCACTTGTGATTTTTGATGATCGCCCGCACACCACTCAGAGCAATAACATGGGCATCCGCTTCAAGGTACCGGGGCAGTATCACATCAAAGCAGAAGCATATGCCTTTCAAGCAAGGACTCCTGTCACCTTTTGCATTTACCGGGGGAACGATCTGGGCGGGGTTCGTGAGTTGATTGGTAGCTGGCAACTCAATCCGGGGAAACCAAGGCAGGTCGAAGTTGAACACTACTTTACTACGGGTGATTACTTCTACCTGGCACCTGCTGATCACGACTGCGACCCAAATGGTCGGAAGGTGTTGGCGGTCGGCGCTAGAGATTATCGTGGCGAAGGAGTCGCGATTCGCCGTCTGACTTTGGAGGGACCTGTCGAAGAGCAATGGCCTCCCGAACGCACTCGGAAGCTGCTCGGTGACGTTGAGTTTCGAGCTGGTCCGAAAGGCAATTACTCCATTGTGCTAGGGAAAAGCCCGATGGAGCAAATTAAAGAGATAGTGAGCCGGATTGGACCACGGGCGTTACGACGTCCACTCCGGGATACTGAGCCCAAAACTTGGGCGGCGCTTGCGAAACCGGTCCTTGAGAGCGGTCGTGGTTTCGAGGAAGGGCTTCGAGTCGTCCTGCGTTCCTTATTGAGTTCGCCTGAGTTTCTCTATCACGAGGCCGCACCCGGCCCACTTGACGATTATGCCCTGGCGACGAGACTTTCATATCTTCTCTGGAAGAGTCTGCCTGATGATCAACTCTTGTTTCTCGCTGCCGGAGGCCGACTGAATGATCTGGAGGTTCTCACTAACGAAGTCAATCGGATGCTCGCGGACAAGAAGGCGCAGCGCTTTGTCGAAGACTTCCTCGATCAATGGCTCGAGCTAAAGGACATCGATGCCACGACTCCAGATGAGAAACTCTATCCCGAGTATGATGATGTTCTCAGGCAAGCGATGCTAGAGGAGACCCGCCGCTTTTTCTCCGAGATGATACGAAGTGATTTGGGAGTGGGGGAGTTTATTGATTCGGACTTCACCTTTTTGAATCGTCGTCTCGCCGAGCATTACGGAATTCCTGGCGTCCAGGGACTGGATTTCAGGAAAGTGACTTTGCCAGCGGAGAGCCCCCGGGGTGGTCTTCTGGCCCAGGCGAGCATCTTGAAAGTCACTGCCAACGGCACCAACACCTCGCCCGTGCCGCGCGGGAGCTTTGTCCTCACAAACCTGCTCGGAACCCCACCCAGTCCGCCGCCTCCGGGAGTTGGGGCGGTCGAACCGGACACGCGGGGATCCACCACAATTCGGGAGGAGCTGGCTGCCCATCGAGAAATGGAAAGCTGTAACCGTTGTCATCGGGAGATTGATCCACCGGGATTTGCACTGGAGAGCTTTGATCCCATCGGCGGGTTCCGAACTCGATATCGCTCGACAGGGCAGGGGGACCGGCCTTCGACGAAACTCTTTGGGCGTCCGGTCCGCGAATACCGCCTAGGACTTCCAGTTGATGCCTCCGGAGAAACAAGTGATGGCGAACCCTTTGCCGGGATCCGGGATTTCAAACGGCTGATGAAGCCAAAGAAAGATCAACTTGCCCGTCATTTCCTCAATCAGTTGATTGCCTATTCTACCGGGGCGGAGGTTCAATACGCCGATCGTAAAGAGCGAGACCGGCTTCTTGAACAGGCACAACGCGAAGACTATGGAATACGCGGAATGATTCATGCCGTGGTGCAGAGCCAGATGTTTCGCAACAAGTGATAAAGCCATGAATACACGTAATCTTAATCGCAGGACATTCCTCCGGACCTCTGGTGTCTCGTTGGCAATTCCTTGGCTGGAGGTCTTTGGAAAATCCGCTGAGGCACCACCGAAGAGGGCCTTGTTTATTTGCAACACACTGGGTTTTTACCCACCGGCTTTTTATCCCGCAAACCCTGGGGCAAATTACGAGGCTTCCGACTATCTTTCCTTGCTCAAGGAGCATCGTGACGATCTGACGGTCTTTTCCGGCTTATCCCATCCGGATCAGGGCGGTGAGCATCAATGTGAAATGACTTGGCTGAGTGCGGCGCGCAATCCCGGGCGCGATGGCTTTCAAAACTCCATTTCAGTCGATCAACACGCGGCGGGGAAAGTGGGATACACCACCCGATTTCCTTCCTTGTCACTCAGTAGTGATGGAGCAATGAGCCAGTCCTACACCGAGAACGGGGTCATGATTCCTGCAATGGACCGTCCTTCCGAAATCTTCACGAAATTGTTTTTGCAGGGCAAGCCGCACCAAGTGGCTCGAGAGAAAGAAAAATTGAAAGATGGTCGCAGTATTCTCGATTCGCTCGGGGATCAACGTGGTCGTATTCTTCGTAAATCCTCATCCAGTGATCAGGAACGACTCGAAGCATACTTTGAAGCAGTTCGCGAAGCTGAACTAAATTTGTCGGAAGCCGGAGCGTGGATGGATCGGCCAAAGCCAAGTGTCAAAAGTCCGGTTCCGGAAGACATCGCCGATAAAGCAGATCTTGTCGGGCGCATCGAATTGCTGTTTCAACTCGTTCCTCTGATCATTCAAACCGACTCATCCCGGGTCATCAGCATTGTGATTCAGAATAATCATGGGATTCCTCTCATCAATGGAGTGGCGGCGGAACACCACAATCTTTCCCATCACGGGCGTGATCCCAAGAAAATCGCGCAACTTCTCAAAATCGAAACCGCGATTATGGGATGTTTTGGCAATTTGCTCCACCGCATGAAAGAGCATCAGGAGGCAGGCGCCAATCTTCTTGATCACACCCTGACGCTTCTTGGAAGTAATCTTGGAAATGCCGCTGCCCATGATCCTCGCAACAACCCGATCATCCTAGCAGGAGGAGGGCTGAAGCATGGCGGCTACGTCACGCACAATCGCAACGACAATACTCCTCTTGGTAATCTTTTCGTCCGAATGCTTCAGGAAATGGGCATGGAAACCGATGCCTTTAGTACCAGTTCTGGTGTGCTGCGGTGGTGAACTAGTGAAGGGGTTTTGCTTCGAATCTCTAGCGATAGAGAGAAGCGAGTCATCCATAAATTGGGCTTTCTTTCCAGAGGGAGCTTTCGCGAGGTTTCGTTTCGAATAGTGGGTTCATAGAGATAATAGAAAACCCGGTCAGTTTTTTTGACTGCATAATGTTATTTGCGATTTTCGTGGTTTCCCATTCCCTCCCAAACCGCCTAGGTTCTTCTAAAGATTCCATGAAACGACTGACCCCCTTCCTAGTTCTTGCTCTTGCGCTTCCTCTTTCGGCGCGGAAGCCAAACATCATCTACATTCTTGCCGATGATCTTGGATATGGTGATCTTGGTTGCTACGGGCAAAAGATCATCAAGACCCCTAACCTTGACCGCATGGCGAAGGAAGGAATGAAGTTTACCCGCCATTATTCCGGAAGCACAGTCTGCGCACCGTCAAGGAGCGCTCTTCTTCAGGGGAAGCATACTGGGCATATTTATGTTCGCGGCAATGGGAGCTTACAAATGCGGCGCGATCCTCTGGATCCGATTTTTCCGGCAGCCCTCCAGAAAGTTGGTTATCACACGGCTTTAATTGGAAAGTCTGGACTTGGTTGTAATACCGACGACTCGGCGCTCGTGATTGATAAGGGGTTTGACTACTTCTTCGGCTATACCTCACATACCGCGGCCCACTTTTACTATCCCGACTACCTTTGGCGAAATACCGAGAAGGTAAAGTATCCTAAAAATACCCTTCATGGTGGTGATCATTATTCATCGACGGTGGTGACCAAAGAGGCTCTTGATTATATTGAAAAGCAGAAGGATGGCCCTTTCTTTCTTCATCTTGCACTGCAGGTTCCACACGCAAGCCTCCGCGCCAAGGAAGAGTGGAAGGCAAAGTATCGCCCGATTCTCAAGGAGAAGCTTTTGCCCGCCCGGGATAAGCATCCTCATTATTCCTACGAGCGCGAACCGAAGACGACCTTCGCCGCCATGATTTCTTATATGGATCACAACGTCGGATTACTTTTGAAGAAACTGGAGGACTTGGGTCTTGCCGAGGATACTCTCGTAATTTTTTCGAGCGACAACGGGGCAATGCAGGAAGGTGGCCACCGTCGCGATAGCTTTAACTCCAGCGGCCTGCTCCGCGGCGGGAAGCGTGATCTTTATGAAGGTGGAGTCAGAGTTCCGATGGTCGCTTGGTGGCCTGGGACGATCAAGGGGGGAAAAGTCAGTGATCATCCTTCGGCCTTTTGGGATATTTCTCCAACGGTACGCGAGCTGTCAGGCGCAGAGGAACAGACAGATACTGACGGATATTCCTTGGTTCCGACTCTCCTCGGGAAAGGCGCTCAAAAGAAGCACGAGCAACTCTATTGGGAATTTTTTGAAGGGGGAGGGAAGCGCGCTATTCTCAAGGGCGACTGGAAGTTGATTCTCTATAATACGAATAAGACCGACAATCCACGTGCCGAGCTTTTTAACATTAAAAAAGATCAATCGGAAAAGATCGATCTTTCGAAGAAGAACTCCGGCAAAGTGGCTGAGTTGACGACGCTGATGGATCAGGTTCGTACTCCTTCCGAGCATCCAGGATTCAAGTTGAAGAGCGAACGCTAGTCATCGGTTGTTATGCGTTTTAGAGTTCTTATCTTTCTTTCTTTCTCCGCTTTAATCTCATTGGCGGGGCACCCCATACTTCCCAAGAAGATTGTCCTGATCATGGCGGACGACATTGGCCTCGAGGGACTGG